>JAHFPN010000133.1 GCA_023269635.1 Hyphomicrobiales bacterium
GAATCCGTTCGGCCCGATCCGATTGTTGCGCATTTCCATTCTACAGAGTTTCCGCGGCGACTTTTGCAACAAAATCTGCCATCAGCTGATGTGCAATCCAAACATGAGGTTCCAGGCAGTTAGCACGGTACGAACGAGAATAATGACGAAGGAAGCAGTAATCAGATACATGCCCCAATTTGCGTGTTCGATCAGGCCGACCCCTCCGGCGACACCGAGCAGATAGCCCGCGACAATGGTGACAATAATGTAGATCGGAAAGCGCGGATCATTAATTCCTATATTCTTGCGGAAGTATCTAAGGGTGATGTCGACAGGAAGCCGCAGCCCGAATAAGTTGATGGCAACCAGCTCGGCGCCGAGGACGGATTGTGGCTGGGGCATAAGAATCAAGACCGCTTCGACCAGCAGCGTCAGCAGGTGGAACGTGTTATTGCGCGCCGGTAAGATGTAGTCCGGATTGTTCTTGACTACGTCGAGATGAATCGACGTGACCACGAATAGCAGCCCAACAAGGCCTGCTGCGGCTGAACCCAGCATGAAATAGATGGGGCGCCACAACTCAGGCTGATATGCGTCTTCCATGTGGTTCCCCTTAAGCTTGGGATCGTACGGCTCAAAGCAGCACTCTGGAAGTCGTCAGGCGCGGCAAATTCAAGAACATTTGGCCGGACGGATCGAGTAATGTCCGAGATGAGTCAGCAGCGCACACTCTTCGGAACGCATCTCCTTAGCCTTCGAGAAATGACCACTGTGCGCAAATTCTGGCGCGCGTCGCATTCAAAAGAACCGCAGCCGTGAGACGCCGTAACGTCAGGTGCAGTGCCGAGTTTCGCACCCTTGCCGGGAAGAATTCTCAGGTGGCCATTTTCGGCACCATCGGGCGAAATTCCCCCGAGATTTCAAAGGGATTTCTTGAGAACCGTACCGTGGGTTCGGCCTGCCAGCGGGTTGAAGTCCTTCGAATAGCTGAGCCAAGAAACCAAAGATTGGTCGCAGGCCTCTCGGCCAAAGATTGGCCAATGAAACACGCGAAGTGGCATATCAAGATGCTTGAGCTCTGGTACGCCAGCTTTCTGCGTAGGACTCTCTTGCCACTTCGGAGTACGGAACCGGGCTGACAACTGCACGAATTCCCGTCTGGACATGGCGTTCGACCGTCGGCTTGGCTGAGCCGCCCCCCGGTTCGCCCCAAACGAGCGTAACATCAGTCCCGGGCTCGCTGTGCTCCGCATTCACCACCGCAAGCGTGAGCATTCTGCCTTCGTTCGAGCTGTATCCGATCCAGGTCGATAGGCCGGCCATCTTTCCGTTCGCGTGCACCTCGTCGTAAGGGTGCATCGCGTATACGGCGCTCGGAAAGTCCATATATTTGTTGCGGTCGCGCTTTTGGTACATCGAACCGATCACGCGAAGTACGTCCTTGCTGTCCAGCGCGAGCGTGACCTTCTTGCGGTGCGTCTTGCCGGCGATCTTCTCGAGCGCTTCGCGACCGATGAAGTCGTGGTCGAACTTGACGAAAGGTCCGTAGCCGAGGTCCCAAGGCGTCAGATAGTAGTCCTCGATCCGCTCGGAGTAGAAACTGCCGCCGATCGAAGCCTTTCCTTCATATCCGTCGGCGGGCAGCCACTCGCGGTACGCCTTCATCGCCTGGCCCGTGTAGACGGCGGGTAAGGGCGACGGAATCCAGCCGGACTCCAAGGTGTTGGACGAATAGGCGCGCCCGCCGACCAGCCGCAGTCCATATTCCCTGCCGGCTTCGATGATGGCCTGACGTACGGCTTCGCCATCGTCCCAAGGACCAAAAAGCTCGAGGCCGGGCTGCCCGGCCATGCCGTGACGCAAGGCCCACATCGTCTTGCCGGCGATCGTCAGCCTGACCATGGTAAAGAACTTGACGTCCGGTGCAGGCTGGCCGGTCGCTTTCGCGATCACCTTCATGGCATTCGGCCCTTGGACCTGAAACCGATAGGATCTGCGCCTGCTGGGGTCCTTTCTCGCCGCAGTTCGTTCGTCGACCTCTACCCGGACATCGTAAGAGCCGGTCTCCGCGTGATATCGGACCCAGTTGAGCGCGGGAGCGCGGCCGACCAGATCGAATTTGTTCTCGGCCACATAGAACAGGATACCGTCACCAATCACGTATCCGTCGTAGCTGCACGGCGCGAAGTGCTTGGCCTTGCCAACGGAGAATCCATTGAAAGTGTTGAACGCGAGATGGGACAGCAACTTGAAAGCGTCCGGCCCTTCAACCGACAGCTCAACCATGTGGTAGGACTGATTGAAGAGCACGCAGGTCTCCTGCCACGCGCGCTGCTCGTCCCGCCAATTCGTGAATTCGGGTGGTACGCCGGGGAAAACGTTGGCGCCGGTCTGTTGGTTATACAGAATCGCCGCCACGCTCTTCGAGCCGCGAATCAGATCTTCCAAGCTTCTTGCCGGCATGTCTCTTTCCTCAGTGTTGAGTTGAAACTCGTCGGTTTGAGTGAATGGGTTCGGCCGCTAAACCTATTCGCGTCCAGTCGGACAAGACCTTAGAACGCGCTGGTTGGGTGAACGACGCCGGGCCGATTGGTTCGGCCCGGCGCTAAATTCAATGCTCTTCGCGTCTACGACCACGCCGGCTTCGGGAATTGCAGCGGCCGCGCGCCCTTCTTGTTAGCGGGATAGAGGCCGACCACCTCGCCGTTCTGCCACTGGCCGACCGCCCAAGGATCGGCGTTGAGCTGATTCTTGTACTTGATCTCGCCCCAAAGCGTGTTGAAGGTGCCGCTCGAGATCACGTCGCGAATCTTCTTGCGATCGATCTCGCCGACCGTCTCGATCGCCTGTTGCGTGACTTCGAGACAGGCATAGACGCTGACCGCACCCGCTTCCGACTCGCGGTTGAACATGGCGCGGTGGGCCTTGTAGTAGTCGTCGAGGCCAGGTTGGCCGGGATCGATGCCGCCATAGAGCAGAATGCCGTTGACCTTGTTGCCGAACTTGCCCTTGAAGCCCGGGAACGGGGTGCCGATCGCCAGGTACATGATCTGCGGATTGAAGCCCACGATCTGCGACTGCTCGGTCAGCATGAACGTATCCGGCGGATAGCTGAAGGCGATCAGAGCGTCCGGATTGCTCGCCATCAGTTCGCGGATCAGCGGTTGCAGGTCCGCCGCGCCGAACGGATAGCTCTTGTTGAACACGACCTCGAGCCCGTCTTTCTTCGCGGCGTCGAGGAAGGCCGCATTCAACTCCACCCCGAGCTGCACCGCCGGATGGATCACGGCGACGCGACCCTTGATCTTGCCGTCCTTCTTCAGGCCCGCGATCATGGTCGACAGCGGCTGCGTCGCCTCCTTCGGCTGCACCAGGTGCCAGAACGCGTAAGGCCATTGCGGCGCCAGCTCATAGAGTCGGGCCGAGGCCGAAGTCGAAAGGATCACCGGATACTCGTACTTGTTGATGACCGGCGCCGACGCCAGATTCATGTGGGTGGCGTAGGGGCTCAGGATCATGTCCACCTTGTCCTGCTGGATCAGGCGTTCGGTGAGCTTGAGCAATTCGTCCGGCTTACCCTGGTCGTCATAGCCGACAAGCTCCACCGGAACCTTCTTGTTGAACTTCTTGAGCGAGATGCCGCCGGCGTCGTTCACGCGCTTCTGCCACAGCTTATATTGCGACAGCGTGGTCGACTCCGCGCCCGGCCCGAGCGGACCGGACTGCGTAATCGCATAGCCGAACCGAATGCTGCTCGGCGCTGCCGCCTGGGCATAGACGCGCCCCGGCAGCGTGGTGGCGCCGACAATTGCGGCGCTGCCCTTCACGAAGGTCCTTCTGTCCATCATTTCCTCCCCGTTGGTTTCCACTCGTTTCCTTGGCAACCGATCGCGGCCGCCATCAATTCGCGACGCCGCCCCAGACCTCTGTCGCCACTTCGACGCAGAGCCGGAGCTTTGCCGCCTCTTCCTTCTCGGTCATGACATTGCCTTCGGCGGTCGAGCCGAAGCCGCATTGCGGGCTGATCGCGAGCTGCTCGAGCGGCACATGCTTCGCGGCCTCGTCGATACGCCGCTTGAGCGCGTCTCTTGCTTCGAGCTGCGGCGTCTTCGAAGTCACCAAGCCGAGCACCACCTTCTTGTTCTTGGGCAGGAAGCGCAGCGGCGCAAAGCCGCCCGAGCGTTCGTCGTCGTATTCAAGGAAAAAGCCGTCGACTTCGATCTCGCCCAGCAGGATTTCGGCGATCGGGTCGTAGCCGCCCTCGCTGAGCCACGAGCTCTGATAATTGCCCCGGCACAGATGGATGCATACGGCCATATCGGCGGGGCGGTTCTTGATCGCGTCGTTGATGAGGCGCGCGGAGATGCGCGCCATCTTCTTAGTGTCCTCATTGCTGCGTCCGAACGCGGCGCCGATCTTTTCGTCGCAGAGAAACGCGAGAAACGTGTCGTCGAGCTGAAGATATTTGCAACCCGCCTTGCCGAGATCGTTGATCTCGAACGCGTACACGCGCGAGAGATCGGAATAGAACTGCTCGGGATCGGGATAGATCTTCCGGTCGATGATGTTTTCGCCGCCTTGCACGATCATCATCGAGGGCGACGGGATGCAGACTTTGGCGGTCCTGGTGGTGGCCGATTTCAGGAACTCGAAATCCTTCACCTGGATCGGCTGCGGCCGCGTGAGACGGCCCTTGACCTTCACCTCCGGCGGCACCCACTCGAGCTGGGCGCCGTCGTGGCGACTCCATTTCAACGGGTTGTGCCCCTCCTCGAACTCGACGCCGCCGATCTGGGTGAGGAAATCGAGATGCCAGTAGTCGCGGCGCAGCTCGCCGTCGGTGATGCCTTGCAGGCCGACATCTTCCTGCAACTTCACGACCGCGCGGATGCCTTCATCCTCGATCTCGCGCAGCCGCTCCGGGGTGATGTTCTTGCGCAGCCGCTGAATGCGCGCTTGCTGCAATTTTGCTGGCCGCAGCAGGCTGCCGACATGGTCCGCACGGAACGGGCCTCGCGGACTCTTCGCCATGCTTTTTCTCCCCTGGCTTCGGCAGAGTTGCTCAGCTTTCACCACCGGTCCGAGGCTATCCGTGCGCCTTCGGCCAGAGCCTCGAGCTTGAGCCAAGCCACCTTCGGGTCGCAGCGTGACCTAACCGACGAAGGTGTCGAAGCCGCAATCGGTGCCGGCGATCACATCTCACTTCCCGATAATGCCGGCGAACCTCTCGAGCCTCTGTGCCACTAGGCGCGGGTGCCCGATGTGATTGTTGAGCGTGTCGATTACGTCAGGAATCGGCGCCTTGCCAAGCCCGCACCTTACACTTCCTCCCAGACTTCCCCGACCTCGCACTCGTGCGCGTAACGCGGATTGGGGCCTCGAACTAGATGAAACCCGATTTGATCTTCAGCACCGGCTCGATGATTTTCCGGAGCTCGACATCATGCTTCGCCCTAGTAGCCGGCCTTGTAGGTGGCCAGCGTTCTGCGCAAATCGTCGAAGATCGCCTTCGGGTCGTGACCGGCCTTGCGGACCGTGTCTTCCCAGTCGGCTGCAATGGGCTCGGCGGACTTGCGCCAAGCCGCGAGCTGCTCGGCCGTCAGTGGATAGACTTCGTGGCCGGCCAAGGCCTTGATCTTTTCGCGGCCGCCCGATTCGAATTCGGCCCAGGGTGCAGCGATCTTCAATGACCATTCGCTGCTGCAATGGTCGTCGATCACCTTCTTCTGGGCCGCCGATAGCGCGCCGTATTTGTCCTTGTTCAGCACCCAGACCTGCTCGGAGACGTAGAGCGGCGCGTCAATGTGGTACTTGGTGACCCGGTCGATGCCGAACAGCTGCATCGATCCCCATGGTGAACCGGCGGCTTCGGCCACGCCTTTTTCCAGCACGTCGCGGATCTCGGGTGCCGCAGCCTGAACGTTGGTCGCGCCCAAAAGCCTCATCCATCGGGCGATCACCGCGTTCGGCGGCCGCACCTTCAGGCCGGACATATCGGTCGGCAGCAGCACCTTTTTCTTCGTGAAATGGAACGTGCCTGGGTCGTGCGCAAACGCCAGGCAATAGTGGACATCCTTCATCTCGCTGCTGGCGTAGCGTCGATACCATGCATCGAGCGCGGCACTTCCTTCCTTGGAGTTGGAGAATAGGAAGGGCAGTTCAACGGCGGCAACGATGGGGAAGCGGCCGGGCTCATAGCCCGGGTTTACGTGTGAGACGTCCACGATCGCGTCGCGGGCCATGTTGTAGTGGTCGAACGCTTTGCCGAGCTGCTGTGCGGGAAAGATCGAAATTTTGATCGTCCCGTTCGAGGCCTTCTCGATCGACTCGGCCCAGGCCACCGCGGCGACGTGCATGGGGTGCGTCGCCGGAACCCAGTGCGAGAAGCGGAGCTGAACCGGCTTGTCCTGCGCCGGTGCGGGCGATGCGGAAAAGAGACCTGCTGCAAGCGCAGCCGTTACGCACCACGAAGGAAATTTCATTGCATCCTCCCAAAGTTTCTTTTGGTATTGCGAATCTTCAAGCTGCGGCGTGTTTGCGATTGGCAATGAGGTTTGATCCCGGCACGAGGCGCCGGGTCATTTGGTTGCGAAGCGCAAGTTCTAGATTGCGTCGTGCGAGGCGCGCGTGCTCGCGCATCAGAGCTTCCGCGCGCTCGCCTTCGCGCGCTTCGATCGCCCGTACGATGCAGCGGTGATGATCCTGAGCCACCATGAACATCATGCCCGCTTCCGGCAGGCTCGCCTGAACCATCACGAACGCGCTGGCGGAGGCGAATGGAAGGGTCACCGCCCGTGCGATCTGTCGCGACAGTACGGCGCTGTCGGCAAGGTCGATAACGATGCGGTGGAACCTCTCGTTCAGCTCCACGTAGGCGGAGAAAGTGTCGACCGTCACTCCGGCTTCGAGCACGAGCCGGTCGAGCTGCGAGAGAGAATGCTTGAGTTGGCCAAGTTCGGTTTCGGGAACGCCGCGCTCGGCCGCGAGGCGGGCAGCCAGTCCCTCAAGCGTGCCGCGAATCTCGATCGCCGCATGGATGTCGCGCTCGTTGAAGCTGCTCACGACGAAGCCGCCCGTGGCGATCGGTTGCAGCAAGCCCTCTTGCTCGAGCCGGACCAATGCGGCGCGGACGGGGGTGCGGGAAACGCCGAGACGCTCCACCAGGGCA
>JAHFPN010000019.1 GCA_023269635.1 Hyphomicrobiales bacterium
ATGGAGACGGGGATCGCGCCCTCGATCCGGCGCGTGGTGAGCCGCACCGCCCGGTGCCAGACGGCCGACAGCAACACGAGGGCGATCAGGCTCGCGGCGAGAAAGCCGAGGGCGAAGAACATGATCGATTCGATCACGCGGCGGCCTCACGCAAGAGGAGGAAACCCAAGCAAAACCATGCCATGCGGCAAGGCCGACTTCCAGCGAAACCAACCGTTAACCTTATTCCGGCCCGCGAAAATGCGGCTTGCGTGGCCTGGTCGCCACGCTCGCGCCAGCCGTTGCGGAGAGCCGGTCTAGAACGGGTTCCAGGTGGCCCGTGGCGTGAACTTCACATAACCGACATTGGCGCCGAGCCGCACCCCGACCCCGGTGCGGATCGGCACGATGACGATATTGGCCCAGGTCAGCGCGGTCATGCCGAGCCCGCCGACGAAATAGGCGGAACCGGAGACGCCGGCGAAGCGGTTGAAGATGTCGTCCACGCTGCGCAGGTTATAGATCAGCATCATGGTGCGCGCGCCTTCGCCGCCCCAGTCGAACCCGATCGTCGGCCCCTGCCAAAAGACCTTCAGGTCGCCCGCGTTGCGCGTGTAGAGCGTGCCCTCGCCGTAGCGCAGGCCGCCGATGAACGCGCCCGAGGCCTCCTCGCCGAGGACGTAACCGTTCGGCAGGCCCCATTGGCTCACCGCGCGCTCGACTAGAAGTGCCAGCTCGCGCGACAAGCCGCCGAAAAATTTGTGGCCGGTGCCGACCAGTTCTTGCGACGAGTAGGTCGATTGAGCGGGCGGCGGCGGAGGCGGAGCCGGCGTCTGCGCCGGGGCCGCGACGCCGGTCAGGGCGAGGGCGGCGATGGCGAGAATGGTGCGAAGGAACATGGTGGAAGCTCCGGGGCAAAGGCGGGCGCGAACTCGCCGCCTTGCGATGATTCGACACCGTTAGTGTGATTAGCGAGTGTGACGGGCCCGAGGCAACCGCTAAGCGGCTCGACCGCCGCGATTTCTCAAGCATGCTGCGGCGCACCCCAGGCCACGAAGCCGTCGACGCGCCAGTTTCGCTCGGGCCGGCCATAGCCGAGCGCGCCGCCGTCGGGAGCGGTCACCGCTCCGCCGGCCGCGGAGAGCAGCGCGTGCCCGGCGGCGATGTCCCATTCGTGCACCGGCGCCAGGCGCGGATAGACGTCGGCCGCGCCCTCGGCGATCCGGCAGAACTTGATCGCGGAACCGAGCGGGATTCGCTCGGCGACTGGGAGGCGGGCCAGGAACGCTTCGCTCGCCGGATCGAAATGCGAGCGGCTGATCACGGCCACCAGCCGGTCCGGCCGCGGTCGCGCGCGGATCGGCACCGCCGCAGACGGATCGAAACTCCTTCCCGGCGGGAGGCTCGCGCGCAGCGCGCGGCCTTCACCGCCGGCATAGAGCGCGCCTTCCGCCGGCGAATAGATCAGCCCCAGGATCGGCTGTTGGCCGCGCACCAGCGCGATATTGACGGTGAATTCCGGCCGGCCGGCGAGGAAATCGCGCGTTCCGTCGAGCGGATCGACGAGGAAATAGGCGGCGCCGGCGATGCCGGCCTCGCCGCGCGACACCGCTTCTTCCGCGATGACGGTAATGCCGGGCGCGATCCGGCCCAGCCCTGCGCGCAGGATCGCCTCCGCGGCCTCGTCGGCATCGGTGACGAGGCTCGCATCGGGCTTCTGCCGCCCGCGCAGTCCCTTGGCTGCGAGTTCGATGATGCGGGCGCCCGCTTCGGCCGCGAGCGTGGCGAGCGGCGCGATCAGCCGGCCGTGCTCTGCGATGTCCTGGATCGGTTTGTCGCTGGTCATCGATGGAAGCCCTTACCAAATGTCAAAAGAGGGGCTTCGAACCGTATACTGTTGGGGATGATTCGATAGGAGGCGTCTATGCACGGTTGGATAGTGCGAATTACAACGCCAATGCCTACAGGCGAACCGCTTATTTGGCACGCTTTAGCGCTCACGACATCTCGAAAGCAGGCGATCCGATGGGCGCGCTGCTATAAGCACACGCTTTCGTCTGCAATTGTTGAGGCAATTCAGTTCGTGTAGCGCGAAGCCGCTCCCTCCTGCACAGTGGCAATTCTTGCATGGCCGACACAGTCAATCTCGAAAGCCTCGATCTTGCAGCGCTATTGTGCTCGCGCGTCTGTCACGACGTGATCAGCCCGGTCGGCGCCATCGTCAACGGACTCGAGGTGCTCGAGGACGAGAAAGAGGAGGCGATGCAGGCGGTCGCCCTCGATCTCATCCGCAAGAGCGCGCGCCAGGCGTCGGCGCGGCTGCAGTTCGCCCGTCTCGCGTTCGGCGCTGCCGGCTCCGCCGGCGCACAGATCGATCTTGGCGACGCCGGCCAGGTCGCCCGCTCGCTGATCGAGGACGAGCGCACCAAGCTCGCTTGGAACTTGCCGCGCGCGCTGTTGCCGAAGAACCGGGTGAAGCTCCTGCTCAACTTGATCATGGTCGCGACCTCGACCATCGCGCGCGGCGGCACGATCAAGGTCGATCCCATCGGCGAGGGCGAGGCCATGGGGTTCCGGCTCGAAAGCCAGGGGCCGAATGCCCGAATTCCGCCGGCCGTGCCGGGGCTCTTGGCCGGGACGCCCGAACACGCGGTCGACGCCCACGGCATTCAGCCTTTCTATGCCGGCCTGCTCGCGCGTGCGGCCGGCATGCGCGTTTCGCTCATCGCCGCGGGCGATCGGGTGGTGCTCACCGCCGAAGCCTGATCCCGCAACGGTTGGCGCCGATCCGGGCCACCGTACTTTCAGGGAAATTTTACCATTCCGGGCCGACACTCGCCTTGCGGAGTATGGCCGGGCGTTTCCCGGCCCGTTTTCCCATGCGGCCGGGCGCGCGATGGAAGACCTGCTCAAGGAATTCCTCACCGAGACCAACGAGAACCTCGATCTCGTTGACGTCGAACTCGTGCGCTTCGAGAGCGAGCCCGACAACGCCGAGATCCTCGCCAACATTTTCCGCCTGGTGCACACGATCAAAGGCACCTGCGGCTTTCTGGGGCTGCCGCGGCTCGAGGCGCTCGCCCACGCGGCCGAAAGTCTCATGGGCCGGTTCCGCTCCGGCATGCCGGTGACGACCGAAGCGGTTTCGATCGTGCTCGCCAGCATCGACCGCATCAAGGAAATCCTGGTCACGCTCGAGCGCACGCGCAACGAGCCCGCCGGCGGCGACCAGGATCTGATCGCCTCGCTGGAGCGCGTGAGCCGCGGCGATCCCGCCGCCTCGGAGGCGGACCGCGTGGTCGGCACGCTGATCCCACAAGCCGTCGAACGGCCGCTCCGCCCGGACGAAGTCTCGCTCGACGAGCTCGAGCGCGCCTTCCGCGAAGCGCCCGGACCCGAGCCGAAGCCGGCCAGCGCCGCCGAGCGACGCGCCGGCGCCGACCGGCGCGCGGCCGAGGAGCACGACGAGCCCGGGGCCAAGACCCAGACCATCCGAGTCCAGGTCGAGACCCTCGAACATCTGATGACGCTCGTGTCCGAGCTGGTGCTCACGCGCAACCAGCTGCTCGATCTCATCCGCCGCCACGAGAACACCGAGTTCAAGGCGCCGTTGCAGCGCCTGTCCAGCGTCACCGCCGATTTGCAGGAAGAGGTGATGAAGACGCGGATGCAGCCGATCGGCAACGCCTGGGCCAAGCTGCCGCGGCTGGTGCGCGACCTCGCCGCCGATCTCGGCAAGGAGATCCAGCTCGAGCGCGTGGGTACCGACACCGAACTCGACCGCCAGGTGCTCGAGCTGATCCGGGATCCGCTCACCCACATGGTGCGGAATTCCTGCGACCACGGCATCGAGCCGCCGGCCGAGCGCCGCGCCGCCGGCAAGCCCGAAGCCGGAACGATCCGCATCTCCGCCTTCCACGAAGGCGGCCAGATCGTGATCGAGATCGCCGACGACGGCCGTGGCCTGGATATCGGCAAGATCCGCGCGCGCGCGACCCGGCTCGGCCTCGTTTCCGAAACCGAGGCGGAGAAGCTTTCCGAAGCGCAGCTGCATAAATTCATCTTCGCCCCGGGATTCTCGACCGCCGCCGCGATCACCAGCGTCTCCGGCCGCGGCGTCGGCATGGACGTGGTCAAGAACAACATCGATCAGATCGGCGGCATCATCGACCTCGCGTCGAAGCCGGGGCAGGGGACCACCTTCACCATCCGCATCCCGCTCACGCTCGCCATTGTTTAGGCGCTGATCGTCGAGGCCGGCGGCGACCGCTTCGCGATCCCGCAGATCGCGGTAGCCGAGCTGGTGCGGCTGAGCGCGCGCTCCGAGCATCGCATCGAACGCATCAACGCGGCCCCGGTGATGCGCTTGCGCAACCGGCTGTTGCCGCTCGTGCACCTCAAGACCCAGCTCAAGCTCGGCGATTCATCGGCCGAACAGGACAACGGCTTCATCGTGGTGATGCAGGTCGGCCACGTGAGCTTCGGGCTCGTGGTGGACAAGGTGTTCCATACCGAGGAGATCGTGGTGAAACCGATGTCCTCGCTCTTGCGCGGCATCACCATGTTCTCGGGCAATACCATTCTCGGCGATGGCGCCGTGATCCTGATCATCGACCCGAACGGGCTCGCCGCCACGACCGGCTCGCTGGCGCAGGCGGAGAGCGCCGCGGCCGCGCCCGAGGTTCCGGCAAATGCGGCCGCGGAATCGATGCGGCCGGTTTCGCTGCTCGTGTTCCGCGCCGGCGCGCGCGAGCTCAAGGCGGTGCCGCTCGCGCTGGTCACGCGGCTCGAGGAGGTCGACGCCGCCAGCATCGAGTTCTCGAACGGCATGCACATGGTGCAATACCGCGGCGGCTTGATGCCGCTCGTGCCCGCCGATTCCGCGACCAAGGTGAAGAGCGAGGGCAGACAGTCGCTCGTGGTGTTCACCGAAGCCGGCCGTTCGATGGGGCTGGTGGTGGACGAGATCGTCGATATCGTCGAGGACCGCCTCGACATCCAGGTGGCGAGCCGCATTCCCGGCGTGCTCGGCTCGGCCATCGTCAAGGGCCGCGCCACCGAGATCCTCGACGTCGGCCACTATCTGCCGCTCGCGCACGAGGATTGGCTGCGCCGCAAGGCCGCAGGGGATGCCTCCGCGCGCCGCCTGCTGCTCGTCGACGACTCCGCGTTCTTCCGCAACATGCTCTGTCCCGTACTGCAAGCCGCGGGCTTCGAGGTGACCGCGGTCACCGGCGGCGAGGAAGCGCTCGCGCGCATCTCCGAAGGCGGCGCCCGCTTCGACCTCGTGGTCTGCGACCTCGAAATGCCCGGGCTCGACGGCTTCGGGCTCGCCGAGCGCCTGCGCGCCGATCCGCGCACCGCTCACCTGCCGCTGGTGGCGCTTTCCTCGCAGCCGGCCGCTTCGGTGATTGAACGCGGCCGCGTCGCCGGGTTCGACCAGTTCGTCGCCAAGTTCGACCGCAAGGGACTGATCGCCGCGCTCGCCGAGCTCAAGACCGACTGGGCGCGCGCCGCGTGAAGGAAACGAGATCCATGACCGCCGAGCGCGAGGAGATCGAATACGTGACGGTGACGGTGGCCGGGCAGTTGTTCGGCCTGCCGATCGGCCGCGTGCACGACGTGTTCCTGCCGGCGCGGCTGACCCGCGTTCCGCTCGCGAAACCGGAAATCGCCGGAATCCTGAACCTGCGCGGCCGCATCGTGACCGCCATCGACATGCGCCGCTTCCTCGGCCTTCCGCCGCTCGCCAACAGCGAGCCCATGGCGGTGGGGATCGAGCATCGCGGCGAATCCTGCGCTTTGCTCGTGGATTCGGTGGGCGAGGTCATGCGGTTCGACCGCGCCGCCCGCGATCCCAATCCGGCCAATCTCGATCCGTCCTGGGCGGCCGTCGCCGCCGGGGTCCATCCGCTTCAAGACCGGCTCATGGTCGTCCTCGACATCGACCGCGTGCTGGAACCCAAGACCCACGCGCTCGCTGCGTGAGTTCGATTTGAAGGAGATGCAGCGATGAAACGTTGTTTGATCGTCGACGACTCGAGTGTGATCCGCAAAGTGGCACGGCGGATCCTGGAAGGGTTCGGCTTCACGGTGGTCGAGGCATCCGACGGCCGCCAGGCGCTCGATTTGTGCCTCAAGGAGATGCCGATCGCGGTGCTGCTCGACTGGAACATGCCCGTGATGGACGGCTACGAGTTCTTGCGCGCGCTCCGGGCGCTGCCCGGCGGCGACAAGCCGAAGGTCGTGTTCTGCACCACCGAGAACGACCTGGCGCACATCGCGCGCGCCATGCACGCCGGCGCCGATGAATACATCATGAAGCCGTTCGACAAGGAGATCGTCGAGGCGAAGCTGCAGGAAGTCGGTCTGCTCTGAGCTCCCGGCGCTGTCGCGCCGGTTCGTTCGTTTCGGCCCGTTGCCTGAGTGCAGTTGAGTTCGATGTCGCTTCCGCTCCAGCAGACCATGCCGCCGGCCGTGCCGGTGCCCGCGATCCGCGTGATGATCGTCGACGACGCCGTGGTGGTGCGCGGCCTCGCTTCACGCTGGATCGGCGCCGAGCCGGACATGCTGGTGGTCGGCACCTGCGCCAACGGCCGCGAAGCGGTGGACAGCCTCGCCCGGCTCGATCCCGAGGTCGTGGTGCTCGACGTCGAGATGCCCGAGCTCGACGGGCTCGGCGCGCTTCCGCTCCTGCTCGCGAAACGGCCCAATCTGGTGGTGGTCATGGCTTCGACCGTGACCCGGCGCAACGCCGAGATCAGCTTGCGCGCGCTCGCGCTCGGTGCCGCCGACTACGTGCCCAAGCCCGAGACCAACCGCGAGGTCACGACCTCGCAGAATTTCCGGCGCGAGCTGATCGAGAAGATCCGGAGCCTCGGCCGCCGCCGGCTGCGCCGGCTCCTGCGCTTCGCTGAGCCGGCGGCAGGCGAGGGCGAGCGGGCGCTGATCCGGCTCAGGCCGTTCTCGAAGTTGCCACCGCGGGCACTCTTCATCGGCAGCTCCACCGGCGGGCCGCAGGCGCTGCAAGCATTGGCGCGCGGGCTCAAGCCGGCTTTGCCGAAGCTGCCGGTGCTGATCGCCCAGCACATGCCGCCCACCTTCACTGCCATTCTCGCCGAGCACCTGGAGCGCGAAACCGCGCGCCCGGCGCGCGAAGGCGTCGACGGCGAGCCGCTCGCTCCCGGCACCATCTATGTCGCGCCCGGCGGCCGCCACATGCGCGTGGAGCCGCGCGGGACGGCGCCCGCGATCGTGCTCGACGATTCAGTCCCGGTGCATTTCTGCCGGCCGGCGGTCGACCCGCTGTTCGCGTCGGCGGCGGGCGCGCTCGGCGGCGGCGCGCTGGCCGTACTGCTCACCGGCATGGGTTCCGACGGCGCCGCGGGTGCGGCCGCGATCGCGCGCGCCGGCGGCAGCGTGATCGCCCAGGACGAGGCCACGAGCGTGGTCTGGGGCATGCCCGGCGCCGCGGCGCAGGCCGGCGTGTGCTCGGCCGTGCTGCCGCTCGAGGAGATCGGGCCGCGGGTGGTCCGGCTCATGAACGGAGAGACCTCGTGAACCTGCGCGATTACGAGTTTCTCCGCAAGTTCCTGAAGGAGCGCTCCGGCCTGATGTTGCTGCCGGACAAGCAATATTTGGTGGAAAGCCGGGTCATGCCGGTGGTGCGACGCGAGGGGCTCGCCGACATCGGCGCGCTGGTGCAGCGCCTGCACACGCCGGACGCCGAGCGGCTCCGCGTCGCCGTCACCGAGGCGATGACCATCAACGAGTCGTTCTTCTTCCGCGACAAGATTCCGTTCGACCGCTTTCGCGACACTATCCTGCCCTGGATGCTGAAGGCGCGCGCCACGCGCCGCCGGATTCGCATCTGGTGCGCGGCCACGGCGACCGGGCAGGAGCCCTATTCGCTCGCCATGATCCTGGATGAGGCGGCCACCAGGCTCGCCGGCTGGCGGATCGAGATCCTCGCCACCGACATCAGCAAAGAGGTGCTCGCCAAGGCGCGCGCCGGCCTCTACACCCAGTTTGACGTGCAGCGCGGGCTGCCGGTGCAGATGCTGCTCCGCCACTTCGAGCAGGTCGGGGATCTGTGGCAGATCAGCCCCGCGCTGCGCGGCATGGTGGAGTTCCGCCAACTCAACCTGCTCGAGGATTTTTCCCGGCTCAGCGTGTTCGACGTCGTCTTTTGCCGCAACATTCTGATTTATTTCGACAATTCGACGAAGACTTCGCTGCTGGGCCGGCTTGCGCCGGTGCTCGCGCGCGACGGCTTTCTCGCGCTCGGCGCCGCCGAGACCGTGGTCGGCTTGACCGACGCCTTCGTGCCGCACCCGGACAAGCGCGGGCTCTACGTGCACAACGCCAAGGCGGCATTGCATCAACTCCATCAGCACGCCGCGGCTGCGGGCACACGCTGATCCATTCCCAATTTTTTCCTATCGATCGGGAGTGGCCTTGCACGGGCACGCAGCATAAGATGCCAATGCTTCCATCACGGCGTTGAAATTCTCGGGAAGCCATGATGGGGCGACTCTATTCGTCATGGCCGGGCTTGACCCGGCCATCCACGTCTTTGGTCCTCCACCGAACAAAAAGCGAAAGGCATCCGCCATGGCAGTGATAGGCCGGTGGCCGCGGGCCATCTTCTATGACTCGAAGACCACCCTATTCGACTGGGCCTGGACCTGGAGCGAGGCCTCGGCGCAGCTCATCAAGAAGTACAACGCGCCGCTCAGCGTGGAAGAATTCCGCGAAACCTGGGTGCGGCTGTTTGAGGGCTTCCACCGGCGCACGGCGTTCTACGGCTACACGCCGGTGACCGAGCTGGTGCGCGAGGCGCTGCTCACGCTCTACAAGATCCACGGCATTCCCGGCGTGCCCGACGATGTTGAGGCCTATCTCAGCCTGCAGAGCCAGGTGCGCCTGTTTCCCGAGGTCGAGGCGGCCCTGACCGAGCAGCAAGAGAAGGGCGTGAAGATTCTCATCTACTCCGACGTCGAGACCAGGCTGCTCGACCTCTATGTGAGCAAGTTCAAGAAGTTCAAGCCCGACTTCGTCGGCACCACCGAGCAGTCCGGCGTCCACAAGCCCAACCCGCGCACCTATACCTGGGTGCTGCGCAGGACCGGGCTCGAGCCGCGCGACGTCATCTACTGCGCCGCGCCGATGTTCGACATTCAGGGCGCGATCGCCTACGGCCTGGTCACCGCGTGGCTGCGGCGCGCCGAGGGACGCCTGGCCAAGGAAACGCACGCGGCGGCGGGCGTGCCCGCGGACTTCGAGATCGAGACGTTGCACGACATGACGGCGATCATCGCGGCGAACCGGCGGCGGTGAGGGGGAAAGGGAGAAAACAAAAACCCCGCCCGCGGCGTGGTTTCGCCTCTTGCGATGGATTGCGGGGTCAAGCCCGGCAATGAAGGACGGGGAGAGGCGAGAATGCAAAAGCCCCGGCCTTGCGGCCGGGGCTCGGGGGTCTTGGCCTGGGATGAGGGAGGATCAGGCCGAAATTCTCTCCACCGCCTCGCTCGGCTCGCGCAGCACGTAGCCGCGGCCCCACACGGTCTCGATGTAGTTCTTGCCGTGCGAGGCGTTGGCGAGCTTCTTCCTGAGCTTGCAGATGAACACGTCGATGATCTTCAGCTCCGGTTCGTCCATGCCGCCATAGAGGTGGTTCAGGAACATCTCCTTGGTCAGCGTGGTGCCTTTGCGCAAGGAGAGCAGCTCCAGCATCTGATATTCCTTGCCGGTCAGATGCACCCGCGCGCCGCTTACTTCCACCGTCTTGGTGTCGAGATTGACCACTAGGTCGGCGGTATTGATGACCGACTGCGCATGGCCCTTGGAGCGGCGCACAATGGCGTGGATGCGCGCGATCAGCTCGTCCTTGTGGAACGGTTTGGTCATGTAGTCGTCGGCGCCGAAGCCGAGGCCCTTGACCTTGTCCTCGATGCCGGCGAGGCCGGAAAGGATGAGGATCGGCGTCTTGATCTTGGCCACGCGCAAAGATCGCAGCACCTCGTAACCCGACATGTCCGGGAGGTTCAGGTCCAGGAGGATGATGTCGTAATCATAGAGCTTGCCGAGATCGACGCCTTCTTCGCCGAGGTCCGTGGTGTAGATGTTGAAGCTCTCGGACTTCAGCATCAGCTCGACGCTTTTTGCCGTCGCGCTGTCGTCTTCGATGAGCAGAACCCGCATGCCAATCCCCTCTTCAGGCCTCTTGCTCGGGGACGAACCGTCCGGGCGAGCGCCGATTGCCTGCCCGGCTCGGTTTCTCGAATCGCAACGCTAACGGTTAATGGTTAATAGATTCTGATTCGCGCGGATAAGACAATCGGCAATAAAATGTCCGGCTCGGCGCCAAGTCCTTGCAGCGGCGGGCGTTTCCAGCGGGCTGCCGGTTAACGTCGGACTTGAAGAACCGCCCCCAAGCGACTCCAGGCCGGTAACCTATTCGGGCCCGAATCCGTTCCCCGTTAAGGCTTGCAGCGTGCGCCCGAGCGGTAAACCGCCGGTTATCGCCGCCGGCGTCGAGCCGCCGGCTCGGTAAGGAAGAAACAACCATTCTGCCCAAGGATGCTGCCCGGCGCGCGCAGTTGCGCGTGTCGAGGCACGAAAAACTTAACCGGTGGCGTGGAGTATCGCCGGCATGAAGTCGCGTGACACCGTCATTCGCCTGAAGCGCTTCCAGGTCGACGAGAAGCGCCGCCAGGTCGCGCAGATCGAGGCCATGATCGCCGAGTTCGAGCGCATGGCCGCCGATCTCGACCGCGAGATCGCAGTCGAGCAGGAGCGGGCAGGAATTCACGACCCCGCCCATTTCGCCTATCCGACCTACGCCAAGGCCGCGCGCCTGCGCCGCGACAACCTCGCGCGCTCGGTCGCCGACCTGAAGGCCCAGCTCGCCGACGCGCGCGCCGGCTTCGACGAGGCGCTCGAGGAGCTTAAAAAAGCCGAGGCGCTCGACGAGCGCGATCATGGCCGCGAGCAAGCGCCGCTCGTGCCGACCGAGGACGAGCGCGTCCGCGTCTGATCGTCCGACTTATCCCCAGGGCACGTCGTGCGCGGCGAGGTTGGAATCGCCGCTACTGATAGTTGTCGCCGAGCAAATTGCGTTGAGCGCGGGCGATTCAACCCGCCCGCCGCAGGACAACGGCAGCGCGGTCCGCTAGAGTTTTCCCCTTGGTGGCTGGGGGAAGCGGCCGTGTCCAGGTTCACCGCCCATCTCAACGATCTTCTCGACGCCGTGGCCGAGGGCGACCGCGCCGCGCTCGAGCAGATTTTCCACCTGACCGCTGGCAAGCTCTACGGGGTGGCGCTGCGCATCCTGCGCCGGCCCGCGCTCGCGGATGAAGCGCTGGAGGATGCCGTTCTCGGCATCTGGCAGGATGCCGGCGCCTTCGACCCCCGCGTCGCCGATCCGATGGTGTTTCTGGTCGCGGCCACGCGCCGGGCCGCGCTCGGCTTGGCGCGCCGCCGCGGCGACAATGGACTCGAGGCCGAGCCGCCGGCGCCGGCCGAAGCCGAAGCCGAAGCAGCACGCGAGCCGCCGAAGCCGAGCGACGAGCTCAAGCGCCTGCTCGCCGTGCTTGCCGGCCTCTCCGAAGACCTGCGCCGCATGCTGCTGCTCGCCTATTACGATGGCTGGAGCCACCAGGCTCTGGCGGTCGAGTTCGACGCGCCGGCCGGCACCATCGCCACCTGGTTGCGCCGCAGCCTCGGCCAGATCCGCGACGGTATCGAACGATGAACACAATCGCCGATCCCGAAATTCAGGCCGGCGAGTACGTGCTGGGCGTGCTCGAAGCCGTCGAGCGCGCTGCGGCGGAGACGCGCGCGGCGGGGGACCCCGCTTTCGCGGCCGCGATCCGCAACTGGGAGCGGCGGCTCGGCCCGCTGCACGAATTGATCGTGCCGGTCACTGCCCCGGAGGCGATCTGGCCGCGGATCGCGGCGCGCCTCGACTCGTTCCCGCAGCCTCCGCGCGCGCAGCGGAGGAGCTTCGCCACGGCGGTTGCCGAAATGTCGGAGAGCGCCGGTCCGGATGCGAGCCTGGTGCTCGCGCGCCGCGTGCGGCGCTGGCGCGCGGCGGCGATCCTCGCCGGCGCGGTCGCGCTCTCGCTCGCCGGGTTCCTGCTGGCCGAGGCGCTGCGCGGCCCGACCGGAGGGCAGCGCCTGGTCGGGCTGCTGCAGCCGGAGAGCACGAGCCCGCCGATCAGCGTTGCGCTCGATCTCCGCGCCCGCACCTTCTCGGTGCGGCCCGCGGCGCCGCCGCCCGATGGAAGGATCTACGAATATTGGGTGATCGTGGGCGAGCCGCCGACCCCGTTCGTGCTCGGCCGCGCGCGCGGCGAGGCCACGCTGCAGCCCGAGCTTTTGCAACGCCTCGGCCGCAACCAGCTCAGCGCCGCCACCGTTGCGGTGACGCTCGAGCTCGCGGACGGTCCGCAATCCAACCAGCCGGGCGGGCCGTTCGTGCTCACCGGCAAGCTCCTAGGCGAGTGAGCGGGCGCTTGGGCTAGGTCAGGATCGGCACCTGCGGCGCCGCCGTGCGCGGCAGGATGCCGGCGATGCGCGGGTCGTCGGAAATCTCGATCGAGCGCGCGTAGGGCACGAAGCCGGTGCGCAAGTAGAACTCGAGCGCGCGCGGATGGTCGAGCGTGCAAGTATGCACCGTGACCCGGCGCGGATTGCGGCTCCAGGCGGTCTCCAGCGCCCGGTTCATCAGGTAGCGGCCGGCGCCCTTGCCCAGCAGCGCCGGCACCACGCCGAGAAACGAAATCTCGGCGTCGGGGAAACGGCGGAAATCGAACTCGAGCAGCCCCTCGTCGCGGCCGCGGTGCCGAAGCGCGTGCACCTCGACCGCGGGGTCGTGCAGGATCGCGGCGAGCTTGGCGTCGTCGAGCGCGAGCCGCGAGAACCAGAGCCACTCGGAGCCGACCCGGCGGAACAGGTCGCGGTACCAGTCGAGCTCGGGCTCGATCGGCCGGCGCAGCGCGTAGGCGCCGCCCGGGGGCTCGGGGCGCAGGTGCGGCCGGGCGCGCATCTCCAGGTGCGTCACCACGGCCGCGATCTTGCCGGCCGGGACGGTGGTGTAGCCGGTGACGTTCAGGAGCGGGGCCTCGGCCATGGCGCGAGCGAACCACGGCCGCGCGCGGGCCGCAATTGCGGGCCGCGAGTAATCCACGCCGGAGACGCCCCGTTTCAGGCCCGATTCCGGGACCGCGGCGGGAACAGCCGCGCCGCGGCGAGCATGGCCAGGATCGCGCCCGCGAACTCGGCCGCGGCAAAGGCCGGGACATCCTGCAGCGCGATGCCGGAGAAGCTGGTGGTGAACCCGCGCGCCAGCGCGACCGCGGGGTTGGCGAAGCTGGTGGACGCCGTGAACCAATAGGCCGCCGCGATCACCAGCCCGACCAGCCAGGGCAGGGCTTCCGGCTTGAAGCGCAAGCCGCCGAGGATCGCGAGCAGCAGCGAGAAGGCGGCGACCGCTTCGGCCAGCCACTGCGCGGCGCCCGCGCGGCGCTGGGTGCCGATGACGAGCGGCGCGAGATCGAACATGAGGTGCGCGAGCACCGTGCCGGCGATGCCGCCGGCGACCTGCGCCACCACGTAGACCGCGAGCTCGTGCGCCGGGAGCTCGTTCTTGAGCGCAAATACCAGGCTGACCGCGGGGTTGAAGTGCGCCCCCGAGACCGGCGCGAAGATCGCGACCAATACCGCGAGCATGGATGCGGTCGCGAGCGTATTAGCGAGCAGCGCGAGCGCCGCGTTTCCGCCGGCGAGCCGCTCGGCCATGATGCCGGAGCCGACCACGGCGGCGACCAGGAGCAGCGTGCCGAGCGCCTCGGCGGCGGCACGGACCGCGAGCGGAGGCCGGGCGGCTGCACTCATCCGGCGACCGCCGCCGCGGCTTCGGCGCGCCGCGTCGCGCCCTCGAGCGTGCCGATCTCGTGCAGCTTGCCGCGGAGCGCGAGCCGGTCGAGCTTGTCGAACGGCAGCGCCACCAACACCGAGATGCGGTTATGGAGATAGCGGTAGGCGTCGGCGAACGCGGCGCGCACCTCGACCGGCGTTCCCTTGACCGCGGCCGGGTCGGGGATGCCCCAGTGCGCGGTCATCGGCTGTCCGGGCCAGACCGGGCAGGTTTCGCCGGCGGCGTCGTCGCAGACCGTGAACACGAAATCCATGACCGGGCCGCCGGGCCGCGCGAACTCGGCCCAGCTCTTCGAGCGCAGCCAGGAGACGTCGTAGCCGCGCTCCGCGAGTAGCGCCTTGGCTTCCGGATTGATCTCGCCCTTGGGGCTGCTGCCGGCGGAATAGGCGCGGAATTTTCCCTCGCCGAGCCGGTTCAGGATCGCCTCGGCCATGATCGAGCGGGCCGAATTGCCGGTGCAGAGGATCAGCACGTTGTAGGGGCGGTGTTCGGTCACGCTCGTTCTCCCGTGGCGGCCGAGATCGGCGATGCGCGCGAGCAGCGGATGGGAATCGCCGCACTCCTCCGGCCGGCCGCCGCAGCAATCGGCGACCAGGAATTCGACCAGGCCGGCCAGGCCGTCGAGGTCGGCGGCATAGACGACCGAGCGGCCGTCGCGGCGCGAGCGCACCAGGCCCGCGCGCGCAAGCTCGGCCAGGTGCCCGGACATGGTGTTGTGGGGGACGTTGAGCTGGCGGGCGGCCTCGCCCGCCGGCAGGCCCTCGGGCCCCACGCGGACCAGGAGCCGGAACGCGGCCAGCCGGGTCGGCTGCGCCAGCGCGCCAAGTCCTTGCAGAATTTCGCCTTCCGGGCGCAGGGCAGGGGCCATCGGCGAATCCGAAGAATCTGTCGGCAAGTTCCGACAAATCGACGAATATGTCCAGTCTTGGTTCGCCTGGGTCCACAACCCGGCTGCAATATTTTCCGGGCCGCGGCCAAGCGCCCTTGATTTCAGGCAAAACCGCGACCTTGGGCCGCTTCTAAACTGCCATTGCGAACCGCCGTTCGGCGGGGCAAGGTTTTCGGCGCGCGACCACGACGGGCCGAGGCAGGGGCGATGGACTACCAACGGGCATTCGCGGGCGCCGTCGAAGGCCTCAAGCGCGAGCGGCGCTACCGCGTGTTCACCGATATCGAGCGCGACGCCGCGCGCTTTCCGCGCGCGATCTGGCACTCGCCCACGGGCAAGCGCGAGATCGTGGTCTGGTGCTCCAACGATTATCTCGCCATGGGCCGCCATCCGGCGGTGATCGAGGCCATGCGCGCGACCGCGCTCAAGATGGGCGCCGGCGCCGGCGGCACCCGCAACATTTCCGGCACCAGCCATGTGCTGGTCGAGCTCGAGGCCGAGCTCGCGGCGCTGCACGGCAAGCAGGCCGCGCTCGTCTTCACCTCCGGCTACGTCTCCAACGAGACCGGCATCGCCACGCTCGCACGCCTGCTGCCCGACTGCCTGGTGCTGTCCGACGCCGGCAACCACAATTCCATGATCGAGGGCGTGCGCCATTCCGGCCGCGAGAAGAAGGTCTTCCGCCACAGTGATCTCGACCAGCTCGAGGAGCTGCTGCGCGCGGCCGGCAGCCGGCCGAAGCTCGTGGTGTTCGAGAGCGTCTATTCCATGGACGGCGACGTGGCGCCGGTGCGCGCCATCGTCGAGCTCGCCGAGCGCTACGGCGCCATGAGCTATCTCGACGAGGTGCATGCGGTCGGGCTGTACGGCGCGCGTGGCGGCGGCATTGCCGAACGCGAAGGGGTGATGGAGCGGATCGACGTGATCGAAGGCACGCTCGCCAAGGCGTTCGGCGTGGTCGGCGGCTATATCGCGGGGTCGGCGGCGGCGATCGACGCGGTGCGCTCGTTCGCGCCCGGATTCATCTTCACCACCGCCTTGCCGCCGCCGGTGGCGGCCGCGGCGCTCGCCTCGGTGCGCCATCTGCGCGCCTCGAATGTCGAGCGCGAGCGCCAGCGCGCGCAGGTGGCAAAGACCAAGGCCGCGCTCGCGCGCGCCGGCCTGCCGGTGCAGCCGACCGAGACCCACATCATCCCGGTCATGGTCGGCGAGGCCGGCGCCTGCAAGGCGGCGAGCGACCTGCTGCTCGCCGAGCACGGCGTCTATTTGCAGCCGATCAATCATCCGACCGTGCCCAAGGGCACCGAGCGGCTGCGCATCACGCCGACGCCGCTGCACGACGACGCGCTGATCGCGGCGCTCGCGCGCGCGCTGGAAGACGTCTGGCGCAAGCTCGATTTGCCGTTCGCGCGCCGGGCCGAAGCGGCGGAGTAGGGCGCTCCATACCCTCTCCGTTGCGGGGAGGGTTGCCCGCCGCGAGCGGCGATCCCTGTTTACCCTCCCCCTTGCGGGGAGGGTCGTCCGCCGGAGCGTAGCGGAGGCGGGCGGGGTGGGGGTCCTTGAAGTTCTCGCACTCGCTTCCACGCATTCCTTCTCCTGCATCACCCCCACCCGGTCTCGGCTCCCCCGGATCAAGTCCGGGGTCGCCTCGACCACCCTCCCCGCCAGGGGGAGGGAGAAAAAGGTTCTCGTCTCCGCGCGAGGTTTTCCTCGCCGGATCATGCTTCCTTCCTCGTTCCTTCCCCTCGAGCCCGAGGGGTGCGGGCGCCGGTGCGGCGCGGGTCCTGGGAATTCCACCCAAGACCAAGTGTGGTAGTGGGGCGCCTTCCGGCAGCCCGCACAACGGCGATTTCAGTCCCCGGGACCGTGCTTCCTGGGACCAGACAGAGCGCTCTTCACGCCCCCTAGCGGGAAGCTTTCGCTTCCCTCGCCTTGTCCCCGTCCAGCCATTAAAGGCAGTGCGTCCTAGTGCGCACGGACGGTTACCCGGGGCCTCCCGAGACGCGGTGCCGGTAGCAGTCCGCGCGGGGCTTGCCCCGTTCGGACCACGAACAACGCGGCGCGGGCGCCGACCCCTCCCCCAAGCCGGACCCGGATCCGGGTCATGGCCCTCGGATGGGGAGGGGCGATCTGAATATAGTCCTAGTTACGCGAAGAAATCAACGCCGCGGCGGAAAATAATTCTGGGGAAATTCTATCCCCGCCCCCCTCGGTGAACCGTATTCTGAAGGATTTTCTCGGCGCGGTGGCGCCTACCACCCCGAGCCGCCGCCGCCTCCGCCGCCACCGCCGGAGGAGCCGCCGCCGCTCGAGCCGGAGCCGCCGTTGCTCGATCCCGGCGGCGACGACGCCGAGGCGATGGTCTGCGAGAGCTCGCTGCCGAGCCGGTCGACGAACCCGACCGGATCGCGGCTCATGCTCTGTTGCCCCACATACCAGCTCGCCACCGCCGCTTCGGTCGCCGCCGCCGCCAGCACGCCGGCGAAGCGCTTGGCCCAGGTGTTCTCCACGTCGAGCGCGATCGCATAGGGCAGGAAGCGCTCGAACAATTCCGGTGTCTTCTTCGGCGGATGCAGGAATTCGAGCCGATCTTCCTCGGCCACGCCGAGGTATTGCTTGAAGCCCTCGATCTTGTCCTGGATCGCGCGCCCGACCTTGCTCGGCGCCTGCAGCCAGCCGAACGCGAGCGCGGCCACGGGCGACACCGCGATCGCGGCGAGGCCCGGCGCGAGCTCGACCCATCCGCGCGCGTTCGCAATCATGAATACGAGCCCCACGGCGATGAACACCGCTGCCAGCAACAACCCCCCGATCGGCAGCCAGCGTGAGCCACGCCGCCAGCCGGCACCGAACATGCCGGCGCCGATCGCCGCCGCCGGGACCGGCAGCAGCATGCCGACCACGAATCCCGCGCTCCGATCCGCGCTGAAGGTCGAGAGCACCTGCCACACGATCGCCGCGATGAGCGCGAGCGACAACAGCAATCCGATGCCCGACCAGCCGAAATTGTTGGCGAACAGCTTGCCGATATAGGTCTCGGACAAGCTTTCCTTCAGCGCGTCGCGCGCCTTGCCGAGCGGCACGTGATTCTTGTCCTTGAGCAGCAAGCTGTCCTCGCTGGCGAACAGCTCCTTTTCCGCCGCCGCTTCCGCCGGCCCGACCGGTCGGCCCTTGTCCTGGCGATGGATTTCCGTGCCCTCCTTGACGTCGACGAGCTTGAGGTGGCCGTTGACCGCAAGCTCGAGGATCGCCGCGGTGTAGCAGCGGTTGTCGAAGCCCATGTCGCGCACGAAGCGCACGGCCGCGGCCGACATGCCGTCTGGCGGGCCGAACAGCGGGATGATGGTGCCGCGCGGCGGGTCGCGGCCGACGCGGAGCCAGGCGAACCCGTAGAAGCCGAGCACGAGCGCAAGGCCGACGATCGCGACCACCGCCGCGCGGTTGTCCTCGAGCCACCAGCCGGCCTGCTGCAAGGCGTCGGGCTGCGTGACCACGCCCTTCGGCCAGGCGGCGGCGACGGTCAGCCCGTTCCTCGGCGGCAGCGGCCGCGTGGTGCGGAACACGATGCGGCCCGGCTCGCGCTCGACGATGGTCGCATCCTGATCGCGCGCGCCTTGCGGCCCGGTATAGATCGCGGTCTGCCGGAACGGCACCCGCTCGGGAAGCCGGATGCGCGCCTCGGCCACCTCGATCGCGAAGGTCCAGCCGGTGCCGGTGGCGTTCCAGTAGAGCTCGTCGAAGTCGGCGAAATAGCCGAGCTGCCGCGTGGTGCGGTAGCGGATGGTGTATTCGTGCGGGCCGTTCGGAATCAAACGGTCGGCGCGCCCGATCCGGATGCGCACGCCGTTCGAGAGATTCTCGGTGCTGAAGTTCTCCGGCGCGCCGTTGCGCTGCACCGACAGCACGTCGAATCCGACCTGCACGCGCGCGCCGTCGCGGCCGCTATAGGTGGTCGGAAAATCGCGCAGGATTCCGCGGCGGATCTCGCGCCCCTCGGCAATGACCCGGATCGTCTCGGTCACCAGGAGGTCGCCGTTCTTCTGCACCTCGACGTCGCTGACGAAGCGCGTGATCCGCTCGACCGCCGCGGCCGGCGCCTGCGTGCCCGCGAGCAACAGCAGCGCCAGCGCGACCCGGCGGAGCGCCTTCACCGCTTGGCCTCTTGGAACGCGACTTGCGGCGCGGCCGCGTCGTTGCCGTCGCCGAGCTCGAAATAGGGCTCCTCGCGGAATCCGAATGGGCGGGCGACGAGCGAGTTCGGGAACGACTGGATGGCGATATTGAGGTCGCGAGCGGTGCCGTTGTAGTAGCGCCGCGCCATCTGGATCTGGTCCTCGATCTCCGCGAGCTCGGTCTGTAATTTCAGGAAATTCTTGTCGGCCTTGAGCGCCGGATAGGCCTCCGCCAGCGCGAACAGCTTACCCAGCGCGCCTTGCAAGGCGCGCTCAGCGGCGGCTTGGCCCGGAACGTTATCGGCGGCGATGCTCGACGCGCGCTTGGCCGCCACGTCTTCGAACAGGCCGCGCTCGTGCGCGGCGTAGGCTTTGACGGTGGCGACCAGGTTGGGCACGAGATCGGTGCGGCGGCGCAGTTGCACGTCGATGCCGCTCCAGCCCTCGCGCACGAGGTTCCGCTGGCGCACCAGCCGGTTGTAGATCAGGGCGACCAGCAGCCCGATCGAGACGACGGCGAGGAGGGCGACCCATTCTGCACGCATCGCAAGGCTCGCTGTCGGATGCATCGGAGGATTGGTAGCGGAAGCAGTCTGCGGCGAACCCGTCTCACCGGTCAATTTTCCCTGTGCAGTGAGCCCCAGGGAGTGGACAGGCCGGTAACAGGGAATTTGCCTATGCTGGACGGGCCTTGGGGCTCATTGTAAGGAACCGCCCAAGTTCCGCGGTGTCTCGGGGATGGCGATCCTTAAAGCCCAGCTGGGGCCCAAGATCGCCGGTCAGGTCGGCCATTCACATCCCGGATTCTTTGATCCAGCGCATGGTCCGGGCCCATGGCCAGAGGCCAGAACGGAAGCGGATTTTGCTCAAAAACGATCCGTTCCTTGGCCGAGATCAAGGGGTCGCGGGCTTGCACTTGATACCCCACAACAACGAACGGGTTTTTGCCAAGGGCGATCATCGAGCCCGGCCAGCGGCAGCCGACCGCAGCCGAGCCGGCGCGAGGGAGCTGAACTAATGAGAGGACGATGCCGATGAGCGACATGACGGACCAGGAGAAGCAGCTGGTCGAATGGCTGGCCGACATGAACGAGGATGACGCGTTCGCCCTCGCCAAGCGCATGTTGCTCGAGCAAGGTGCCAACCCGATGCGCGTCCTCGATCTATGCCGCGCGGCCATGGATATCGTCGGCAAGCGCTTCGAGAAGGGCGAGTATTTCCTGCCCGAGCTCGTGCTTGCCGGCGAGATGCTCGAGAACATCGGCGCCATCGCCAAGCCGCTGATCAAGCAGGCGCCCGGCGGCGAGCCGAAGAAGCTCGCCAAGGTGCTCATCGGCACCGTGCACGGCGATCTGCACGACATCGGCAAGAACATCGTCACCTTCATGCTCGACATCAACGGATTCGACGTGAAGGACATTGGCGTCGACGTGCCGGTCAAGACCTTTCTCGACGAGATCAACGCCTTCCAGCCCGACGTCGTCGGCCTGTCCGGCTTTTTGACGCTGGC
Organism: Hyphomicrobiales bacterium; assembly: GCA_023269635.1. Lineage (GTDB taxonomy): Bacteria > Pseudomonadota > Alphaproteobacteria > Rhizobiales > Xanthobacteraceae > JAHFPN01. Next base: position 20,493 of record JAHFPN010000019.1, read on the forward strand.
GTTTGATTCGATGAAAGAGACGATCGAGGCGATCCAAGGCGCGGGCATGCGCGACAAGGTCAAGATCATGATCGGCGGCGGTCAGATCGACGAGATCGTACGCTCATATACCGGTGCCGATGCCTTCGGCACCAATGCGGTCCAAGCCGTTACCTTGTGCAAGGGTTGGTCGGGGGTCGCCGCATGACCGCGCCGCAGACCTACGTCCAGACGCCGCAGGCGAAGGCCGCGTATGACGCGCGCTGGCAGCGCATCATGGATTGCGTCAACCTCAAGCAGCCCGACCGTATGCCGGTTGCAATGCTGGCGACTTTCTGGCTGGCCAGATACGGCGGCATCAGTTACCGGCAGCTCATGTACGATTACGAGAAGACCAAGGAGATCAGCGAACGCGCCATTCTTGAGTTCCAGCCGGACGCTCCCAGCCCGACCGTCCTCGCCGTCGCCACCGGCCCGTCGCTGGAAGCAATCGGCTTCAAGCAATTGCAGTGGCCGGGTCACGGCGTGCGCGATGATCAGCCGTACCAATACCTCGATCGCGAGTACATGAAGGCGGAGGAATACGACGAGTTCCTCTTCGACCCGACTGGTTTCTACTTGCGGAAATACCTCCCGCGCGTGGCGGAGGCCTTCGAGGGGCTCGAAGAGCTGCACTACCTGCCGGGGCTGCATTATTTCCGTCTCGTCGCCGGCATCCGTTCATTCGGCAAGCCTCGCGTTCGGCAAGCGTTCGAGAAAATCTTCAAGGCTGCCGAGGAGGTGGACCGAATGGTCGCCCACCACGCCGACTTCACTCAGCGGATGGCGGCGCACGGATTCCCGATGTCCTACATCACCACCACGGTCTCGCCTTACGACATGCTGGCGGACTATTTCCGGGGCGCGACGGGGATGATGAAGGATCTCTACCGCAACAAGGACAAGCTGCTGCAATTGTTGGACAAGGCCGCCGTGTTTCTGGTGCAGCAAACGCTGTGGTCGGCGAAATCTGCCGGACATCCCATCGTTTTCATCCCGATCCATTGGGCTCCCGACGCTTTCATGTCCGGCAAGCAGTTCGAAACCTTCTGGTGGCCGTCGTTCCGCAAGTTGCTGATGGGCCTCATCGAGGGCGGCATCATCCCCATGCCGCTATGGGAGGCGGACTGCACCAAGCGCCTGGAGGTGATCCGCGACATTCCGCCGGGAAAATGCATCTACTGGTTCGAGCGCACCGATATGGTCCGCGCCTTCGAGGTGTTGGGCGACGTGGTCGCTTTGCGTGGCAATATCTCGCCCTCCCTGCTGACCACGGGGACGCCGGAGCAGGTGGACGCCGCGGTTCGCCACCTGGCCGAAAACGTGTTCCACAAGGGCGGCAAGCTCATCCTCGACGGCGCCTTTGGCATACCGGACGAGACGCCGGTCGAAAACGTGCGCGCGATGTTCACCGCCGCGCGCAAATACGCGAGCTGATGGAAGCCCGGCATGTCGCGCATCCGTGACGTCAGCCTGCTGCGGGAAGTCGCCGTGGTTCCGGTCGAGCGCGCGGCATCGGGCGCGCGCGGGCGCTTCCGTGGAGAGGCGCTCGCGCTGATCGAACGCGAGCACCTGATCGAACCAGCCTTCAGCTACCGCATCGTCGATCTCGATGAGCCGGCGGCAGAAGTCCTGAGAGCGGGCGGCGCGGCACTCTATGCGCCGCGGCTTCTGCCCCAAGCGGGCGAGTTGACGGCGCTCGCCTGTGGCGTCGCCACGCTCGGGTCGCTCTTGGAGCGGCGGGTCACGTCGTTGTTTGCCGAACGCTGTGTATCGCTCGCGCTCGCGCTCGACGAAATCGGCAACCAGCTCTTGCTCGCCGTCACCCGCCGCGTCCAGGACCGCATGCTCGTGGCGGCGCGCAAGCGCGGTCTGACGATGGCGGGCGAATTGCGGCCGGGCGATCCGGGGCTCGCGCTCGGAGCGCAAGCGACCGTGCTGCGCCTCGCCGATGCGTTCGGCGCCGGGGTGAGCCTAACCCGTGGTCATGCGCTGCATCCGCTGAAGTCGATATCGATGGTCCTCGGCGTGGGCATCGATCTGCCGCCGGTGCGTTGGTCGCGCTGCGACGACTGTCCTTCGCGCCCGAGTTGTCGGATCGCAGGTCGCACGGCGGAACTGGCGAACGCCTGACCGAATTGCCGCGCACGCAAGGGGCGTTATGTCGAACCGCACGTCCAGCTCGGCTCCCCCGCCTTCCTATACCCTGAGCTTGCCGCAGCTCGATCGTCGCATCACCGCTCGTCCCGGCGAGACCATCTTCCAATGCGCGCGGCGCAACGGCGCGCGCATCGTCGGCGCATGCGGCGGCCGCGGCACCTGCGGCACCTGCTCGGTGCTCATCACCGCGGGGAAGGTGCAGCACGCAAACGGCCAAATCATCGCGGCGCGCCCGGCCGCCGACGCGCCACGCCGCCGGCCGAGATGGCTGCGCGCCTGCCAGCTCACCCCGCGCACCGATTGCACGATCGAGGTGGCCGAGCGCTCGCTGGCGCCGATCGTCAGGGCGCACATCGAGACCGGCGGCAGCGCCGAGATCTTGCCGCTCGACCCGGCGGTGGTGAGCCTCGACGTCGGCGTCCCGCAGGCGACCCTCGCGGATCCGCTCGCCGACACCGACCGCGTGGTTCGCGCCTTATCCCTCCCATTCACATCGCTCGACATCTCGGCCGCGCAGCGCCTGCCGGCGGTGCTGCGCGATGGCGGCTGGTCGCTGCGCGTGCGCTTGCGCGGTGCGGAAGCGATCGACTTCGCCGCGCCGGGCAGCCGCACGCTGGGGCTGGCGGTCGATCTCGGCACCACCAACGTGGCGGGCTTCCTGGTCGACCTGCAGAGCGGCGTCGTTGTCGCAAGCCTCGGAATCGAGAATCCGCAGGTGGGGTGGGGCGCCGACGTCATCAGTCGCGTGAATTACGCCACTCGCGGCCCCGCCGCCGCGGAGGAACTGCGCACGGCCGCGGTCACGGCGATCAATGCCCTCGCGCACGACCTATGCCGCGCCGTGGCCGCGCCGCTGCAGGACATCGTCGATGTCGTGATCTGCGGCAACACCGCCATGCATCATCTGCTGCTCGGATTACCGGTCCGGCAACTGGGCCGAGCCCCCTTCGTCCCGGCGGTGCGCGATGCGATGGACCTCAAGGCACGGGAACTCGGGCTCGCCGTCGCGCCCGGTGCCTATGTCCATCTCGCCCCCAATATCGGCGGCTTCGTCGGCAGCGATCATGTGACCGCGCTCTTGGCCACGGAAGCGCACTGGGGTTCGTCCACGACCAGCATCGTCATGGATATCGGCACCAACACCGAAATTTCCCTCATCCATCGCGGCGAGATCGTCACCGTCTCCTGCCCTTCCGGCCCGGCGCTGGAAGGCGGCCACATCTCCTGCGGCATGCGCGCGGCAGAAGGTGCCATCGAGCACGTCGCCATTGAAGATGACCGCGTCAAGGTCGCAGTGATCGGAAACAGGAAACCTATCGGTCTTTG
>JAHFPN010000134.1 GCA_023269635.1 Hyphomicrobiales bacterium
ACTTTTTTCGCGCTCGCGATGCCTTACTTCCGCTCCGAGGAGCGCTGGCGGGCGCGCGGGCTACTCCTCGGCGTGGTGCTTTCCGAGTTCGGCGTCGTCTATGCCCTCGTCGCCTTCAACCATTGGAACGGCTATTTCTTCAACGCGATCCAGGACCGCGACTGGAACGCCTTCCTCTATTCACTGCTGCTGTTCGCCGGCATCGCCGGCTGGACGGTGGTCGCCACCATGTCGCAGTTCTTCTTCGGCCAGACGTTGATCCTGCGCTGGCGGCGCTGGCTCACCGAGCACTATGTCGGGCTCTGGATGGCGCACGGGCGGCACTATCGCGTGGGGCTGCAGCATCCGGAGATCGACAACGCGCACCTGCGCATCGCCAACGACATCCTGATCTTCCTCCAGCGCACCCACGAGATCGGCTACAACTTCCTCGGCAGCATGATCGCGCTCGCATCCTTCGCCTACATCCTATGGGGCCTTTCCAGCGTGACGCCGCTGGTGCTGTTCGGGGTCGATCTCACCTTCCCCGGCTATCTGTTCTGGATCGCGACCCTCTATGCCGGCATCGGCACGCTGATCGCGCACGTGATCGGCAAGCCGCTGATCCGGCTGAATTTCAACATGCAACGGTTCGAGTCCGACTACCGCTTCGCCATCGTGCGGGTGCTCGACCATTCCGAGCAGGTCGCGCTCCTGCGCGGCGAGGACATCGAGCGCGACGTGCTGAACCGCCGCTTCACCACGCTGGTGCGGACTTGGGTGGCGCTGATCCGGCGGCAGATGGGTCTCACCGGCTTCACCAACAGCTATGGCCAAATGTCGCTGGTGTTCCCGATCTTGGTGGCGAGCCCGGCCTATTTCGCCGGGGTGGTTCCGCTCGGAATCCTGATGCAGGCGTCACTCGCCTTCCAGCGCGTGGACATGTCGATCGCGTTTCTGCTGCACATGTACGCGCGCATCGCCGAATGGAAAGCGTCCATGGACCGCGTGGCGCAGCTCGACGCCGCGCTCCAGGAAGTGGACCGGCCGCGCGATCCGTCGAGCGAAATCATGGTTTCCTTCCGCCCGGAGAAGAGCATCAGGGCTCAGAACCTGGTCGTGCGCGCACCCTCCGGCTCGCTGATCGCAAGCGTGCCCGACTTCACGCTCGTGCCCGGCGACCGCGCGCTGATCAACGGGCCCTCCGGCGCGGGCAAGTCGAGCGTGCTGCGCGCGCTCGCAGGGCTGTGGCCGACCGGCGAGGGCCACATCGAGCTGCCGCACGGGGTCGAATTCCTCGCCCTCCCGCAGCTCACCTATTTCCCGCTCGGCACCCTGCGCGCGGCCATCAGCTACCCGATGTCGCCGGACGCCGTCCCCGACGCGCGGCTGCGCGCAGTGCTGGAGAAGCTCAAGCTTGGACACCTCGGCGCGCGCCTCGACGAGGAGGGCGATTGGTCGGTGCTCCTGTCTGGAGGCGAGCAACAGCGCGTGGCCTTCGTGCGCGCGCTATTGCGGGAGCCCGACATCCTGCTGCTCGACGAGGCCACCTCCAATTTCGACGAGGCGACGAGCCGCGAGCTGTTCGGGGTGCTGCTGCGGGAACTGCCGCGTACCACGGTGATCTCGTTCGGACGGCCGGCCGAGCACGCCGAGCTGCATTGGCGCACCATCGATCTTCCGCCCGGACTCGGGTTGCAGCCCAATCACGAACCGACCGCGCCGGCGGCGACGCCGGCTTGAGAACGCCGCAAGGAGCAGCGTCGTGAGCAAGATGTTCTACTACACCGATGCCTGGCCGCTGATCGTCGACATGTGCCCCTGCGACGTGCACTTCACCGAATATCTCGAAGCGCGGAACATCCGGAACAAGTCCATCTTCCATTTCGGCACCGGCTCGCATCACCATGTCGGCATCCGCTGCCACGAGAACGGCTCCAACAACGCCGTGCTCGGCATCACCGCCTCGATCGAGGAGGCGCAATCCTACTCCAAGCTCGCCATCGAGAACCCGAGGCTCTCGCGCTCCTACAAGGCGTTCTTCGGCGACATTTATATGCTCGAGCCGCGGCTGCTGCCCGAGTTCGACATGGTGACGCTGTTCCATCTGTGCGAGTTCTGGGGGCCGGAAATGGTGGAAGCCTATGGCGCCATGTCCGATCTCGAAGTGCTGAACCTGTTGACCGATCGCACCCGGCCCGGCGGCCTGATCCTGTTCTATGTGAAATCCATGGCCTTCGATCGCGCCCGAGAGGTAATCGCCGTGTGGGCGAAGGCGCGTCCGGTCGAACGTGTGGAGGAATACAAGACCCTGCTCGTCTACCGGAAAAAAGCGTAGTATTCGTCATACGCGTGTAACCGGCGATTGCTGTAGGTCGAGCGATGACCGAGCTGATTTGGGCCGCCGCAGCTTTTGGCTTGGCCGCGCTCGCCGTCCACTTCTTGACGGCCGCTTTCACGCTCTACCGCTGCCGGCCGCCGCGCTACCGGAATGCGCCTGCGGGCGCGCCGCCGATCAGCATCATCCAGCCGGTGTGCGGCGTCGACAATTTCGCCGAAGAGACGCTGTGCTCGACATTCGCGCTCGACTATCCGGAGTACGAGGTCGTGTTCTGCGTGGCCCACGCCCGCGATCCGATCGTGCCCCTGGTCGAGCGCCTGATCGCCGAACATCCCGACCTCCCGGCGCGGCTCCTCGTCGGCGAGGACCCGATCAGCGACAACCCGAAGCTCAACAACATCGTGAAGGGCTGGCGCGCCGCCGCGCATGACTGGATCGTGGTCGCCGACAGCAATGTCTTGCTGCCGGCGGACGCGATCCAACGACTGCTCGCACGGTGGCAGCCCGGAACCGGCTTGATCTGTTCGCCGCCCATCGGCTGCCTGCCCGAAGGGCTCGCCGCCGAGTTCGAGTGCGCCATGCTCAACACCTACGAGGCGCGCTGGCAGTACGCCGCCGACACCCTTCATCTCGGCTTCGCCCAGGGCAAGACCATGCTGTGGCGCCGGCCGGACCTCGAGCGCGGCGGCGGCATTCGCGCGCTCGCGGCCGACCTTGCCGAGGACGCGGCGGCGACCAAGCTCGTGCGCGGCCTAAAATTGCGCGTGTGCCTGGTCGACGCACCGTTCGGCCAGCCGCTCGGCGAGCGTACGTTCGCCGAAGTCTGGCGCCGCCAGGTGCGCTGGGCGCGGCTCAGGCGCGTCACCTTCAAGGCGCTGTTCGTGTCCGAGATCCTTTCCACCAGCCTCTGGGCGATGATGGCCGCCGCGGCTACGGCGCACGCGCTCGGCTATTCGCCGTGGGCGGGCGCCGCCGCAACTGCCAGCCTCTGGTATGGCGCCGAAGCGCTGCTTGCCCACACCGCCGGCTGGCAACTCAACTGGCGCTCGCCGTTCTTGTGGTTTGCGCGCGATTGCCTGTTGCCCGTGCTTTGGATCGAGGGCTGGCGCGGCGACAGTTTCTCCTGGCGCGGCAACACCATGACCGTCGCCGGCAGCACCCGCAACGTCTGAGCCGCGCTCGGCCGGCTCGTCGACGCCGGCGTCATTCGCGCGTCACGCAAATCGGCGATCAGACCCGCATCGTGATCGGCGGCGGGATTCGGACATCGTGATGGCGGGCGACGGTACGCGGCATTTTCGCGCGCTGTTTCTTTCCGACGTTCATCTCGGCACCCGCGGCTCGCAAGCCGAGCGGCTGCTCGATTTCCTGCGCCATCACGACGCCGACACGATCTATCTGGTGGGCGATATCTTCGATGGCTGGCAACTCAAGGCGAACTGGTTCTGGCCGCAGACCCACAATGACGTGGTGCAGAAGCTCCTGCGCAAGGCCCGCGAGGGCTCGCGCATGGTCTACATCCCCGGCAATCACGACGAGGTGCTGCGCGACTATTACGGAACCCATTTCGGCGGCATCGAGGTGATGGAAAGCGCGATTCACTTCGGCGTCGACGGCCGCCGATACCTCGTGATTCATGGCGATCTGTTCGATGTCGTCATCAAGCACGCGCGCTGGCTCGCGAAACTCGGCGACAAGGCCTACGACGCGGTGATCAGGCTGAACACGCTGTTCAACCGGGTGCGCCGCCGCCTCGGCTTCGGCTATTGGTCGTTGTCGCAATGGGCCAAGTTCAAGGTGAAGTCGGCGGTGAGCTACATCGGCGAATTCGAAGCCGTGCTTGCCGCCGAGGCGCGCCGGCACGGCGCCGACGGCGTGATCTGCGGCCATATCCATCACGCCGCGATCCGCGAGGACGCCGCGGTGCGCTACGTCAATTGCGGGGATTGGGTCGAGAGCTGTACGGCGGTGGTCGAGCACGCCGACGGCCGCTTCGAGATCATCGCCTGGACCGACCCGGTACAGCGGCTCGAGCTGGTTGTCGCCGGCGCGCGCGCCGCCTAGCGCGAATGGTACAGCTGGGTGGATTCGAACCACCGACCTCTTGGTCCACAGCCAAGCGCTCTAACCAACTGAGCTACAGCTGCACGGCTTGGGCCGCGGCGGCAAGCTAGGGGGAAACCCGCCCTGTTTGCAAGGGCGCCGGCGGCGGCAAATGACGCGCCGGCGGCCGCAAAATGAAACGAGCCCGGACCAAGCCGGGCTCGCCGCATTGCCTTGAGGCGTCGGAGCCGCGCGCGTCCGGATCAGTCGAGCTTGAAGCTCTTGGTGACGCCGGCCTTGATCGGCTCGGCGGTGTCGGCGGCGATCTTCTGGGCGAGCGCGGAGAGTTCCTTGGCTTGCGCCGAGAGCGCGTCGAATTGCCGGCGCGTGTGGGTCGCGGAAAGCTCGACCGCGTCGGCGAGCGTGCGGGCTCCGGTCATCTCGTGCGCGAAGTCGAAGGCGGCGTTGACGTTGGCGCGCAGCGCCTCGAGCGTCTTCAGGTTGAACTCGGTCGCGCCCTTGGTCGCGGTGGCATAGGTGTCTTCGATCAGGTCGGTTGCCTCCTCGGCCGCGTTCTTCATGCGGGCGTAGGCGTCCTTGGCCTGCAGCACGCCCTGCTCGGCGAACTCGCGGAACGCCTCGGGCGCGTCGAGCTTCGGCATTTCGAACTTCGGCGCGGCGCCGGCCTTGGCCGGCTTCTTCGCGACTTCAATGGCAGTCATATGCTCGGTCCTCGAATACGGCCTCTGCGGGAACCCCGGCCGGCGGCCGCAAGGCCACCAGGGCATCGTTGGCTCCCCTAACATGATTTATTGTGCAGTGCAATATATCGAGGTGCATCGCACAACGACATGCTTAAGAAATCATTTGCGCGGCTTGGTCGAGTCCATGGCCGCCTTGGCTGCGGACTCGCCGAGCGCCTTGGCCTGCTCCGACAGCACGCGCATCTGCGCCTGCGCGAATTCGGCCTGCAGGCGCATGACCTCCTGGGGGTCCCTGGCGCGCACGAGCTTTTCGGCGAATTCGAAGCTTGCCGCCACGTTGTCCTCGGCGAAGCCGAGCGCCTTGCGGCCCATTTCGCGCGCGCTTTCCTGCATGGTGCCGGCCGAGCTCTCGGCTGCGTTCACCGCCTTGGCCGCCGCGTCCATGTAGGATTCGAACGCCTTTTTCGCCTGGTCCACGCTCTTTTCCGCGATCGCCCGCATTTCCAGGGGGATCTCGAACCCGGGAGTCTTCATCGCCGTTCTCCTCTGCCCTCGCGCACCAAGCCCGCCGGCCGCTCCTGCCGCACGCGTGGCAGCCTAGCACCGCCCGGCAGCGCAACAATGGTGACAAATCCGGGTCCCCTTGCGATTAACCCTGAGGAGCGATCCGACTTCCGATACCGCCGCGAGGCTTGGATTCCGCTGCATTCTCTAGCTAAACAATTGGTAAAGGCCCGCCCGGCCCCACCGGGCGCGCCGGGGACGCCCGCATGCAAGACCTGCCGCCGCTCGCGCACCTTCTTGCCGACGCGCGCATCGCCGCCCTGATCGCGGCACCCTCGCCCGCGTTCCTGATCGATTCCGGCGGGCGGCTCCATTTCGCGAACCGAGCCGGCCTCGCCTTGATCGGCGCACGCACGCTCACCGAGGCGATCGCTCAAGGCCCCGCGGCCCTTGGGCCGCTCGCCGAGTCCGCACGCGAGCTGATCCCGACCCTCTCCGCCGCTGGCGCGCCGCGGCTCGAGCACCTGCGCTCGCCGGGCCCGAGCTTCGCCGTGCCGATCGTGTTCGCCGCGACCCGCTTCAGCCTTGGCCGCGCCGGCGAGGCTGCGCTCCTGGTCGGCATCGACACCGGCCGCGACCGCACGCTCGAGCTGCGTCTCGCAGTGGCCGCGCTCGTGGACGGTGAGAGCGCGGCGCTCGCGCTGCTCGACGCCAACGGCCGGCCGATCCATGCCAATGCCGCAGCCGCGAGCTTGTTCGGGCCGGCCCGCGCGTTGAGCGATCTCGATCCCGCCGCCGCCGACGCGCTCGCCGCCGTGGATCGCGACGGGGTTGCGACGCTGGCCCTCGGGCCCACGCGTCTCGCGCTCCGCCGGATCGAGACCGGCACCGCGGCCACGATTCTGGCCGCGGCGGTTCCGCCGGCCGCCGGCCCGGCCCCCAAGCCGGAGGAGCCGCCGGTTGCCGCAGCCGTGTCGGAGCCCGCGCCGCGCGGCCTGCCGAACCGTTTCGTCTGGCAGATGGACGCCGACGGCCGCTTCAAGAGCGTCTCGCCCGAGCTGGCCGCCGTGGTAGGCCCGGAGTCCGCGGCGATCGTCGGGCTCGATTGGGCCGCGGTCTGCCGGCGCTTCGGCTTCGCCGAGAGCGAGGCGGTCGCGGCCGCGATCGCGCGCCACGACACCTGGTCGGGCGTGACCGTGCTCTGGCCGGTGGCCGGCGGCGAGCTCGCCCGGCCGGTGGATCTCGCGGCGCTTCCCACCTTCGACCGCGAGCGCCACTTTCAGGGCTATCGCGGCTTCGGGGTATTCCGCGACGCGGTCGAGCGTGCGGCGGTGGCCGAGCCTAAATCGGGCGAGCGCCCGGCCACTCCGGAAGCTGCCGCGCCGCGCCAGCCGCCGGTGCTGGTCGAGCATCCGGAGAACGTGGTTCCGTTGCGCACGGCCGGTCCCGAAAGCACGCGCCGCGCCGTGCTGACCGCCGGCGAGCGCAGCGCCTTTCGCGAGATCGCT
>JAHFPN010000135.1 GCA_023269635.1 Hyphomicrobiales bacterium
CTCTACGGCAAGACCTTCATGGGCATCGTGCGCACCACCTACCTGATCGACGCAAGCGGGCGCGTGGCGCGCGCCTGGCCGCGGGTGAAGGTCGAAGGCCACGCCGAAGACGTGCTCGCGGCCGCGCGCTCGTCGTAGCCGCCTTCGATTGACCGGACGTTAACCATGATGGGCGATGAATGGCGCGGCCGGCCTACCTAAGCCGGTGCGAGGTCGGTTCCGTTCATGACGCGAGTTCCGTTCGGGCGGCGCAATCCCGGCGTTCACGACGCCCATTTCCACGCCCATCCGCAGCACGGGGTCCACCCGCACGCGCGGCCGCGCCGGCGCGCGGGCGCGATCGCAGCGATCGTACTGGTGCTGCTGCTCGCGGTCTGGTCGGGTGCAGCCACCATCTACGTTCTGTTCCGCGACGACGCGCTGAAGTTGCTCGCCGACCGGCAGATCACGCTTGTGCGCGCGCACGACCGCGAAATGGGCGCCCTGCTCACCGAGATCGACCGGCTGAAGTCGCTGAAGCTCCTCGACCAGGAGCGGGTCGAGCGCACGCTCGCCGATCTCACCCGCCGGCAGGTGACGCTCGAGCAGCGCCAGGCCGCGCTCGCCACCCTCGCCCCCAAGGGCCCGGCGCCGGCGCCCGAGCCCACGGGCGCAATCCAGCCCACGGCCCCGGCCAAGCCCTCGCCCCTTTCCGACCTCGCCCCGCGCTCCGACCGCCAGAGCGAGCTCGCGCGGCCGGCTTCGCCGTTCGAAGCGCGGCTTGCGGAGCTCGCGGAGAAGCTCACGCGGGTCGAGGCGGTCCAGACCCGCACCCTGACCGGGTTAGAGCAGGGCTATGGCGGCCAGGTGCTGCGGATGCGGAGCGCGCTCGCTGCGCTCAACATCGAAGCTCCGTTGCCCACGAACCTCAATCGAATTGCGGCGGCGATCGGCGGCCCGTTTCTGCCGTTCTTCCGCCCCGACGACCCGTTCCAGCGCCAGATCGACCGGATCCGCGCGGCGGCAAGCGAAGCGGAGACGCTCGCGCGCGCGTTCGAGGCAGTGCCGGTGCGCAAGCCCATGCTCGGCGACGCCGAGGTCACCAGCGGATTCGGCATGCGCGTCGACCCGTTCCTAAAGCAGCTCGCGCTCCATACCGGGGTCGATTTGCGCGCCGATCCCGGCGACCCGGTGCGCGCGGCAGCGGCCGGCAAGGTGACCCAGGCCGGCTACCAGGGCGGCTACGGCCTGATGGTCGAGATCGACCACGGCAACGGGCTGGTGACCCGCTACGCCCACCTCTCCGCCGTGCTGTTGAGCGAGGGCGCGACGGTCGCGGCCGGCACGATCGTGGGCCGGGTCGGCACCACCGGCCGCACCACCGGCCCGCACCTGCACTACGAGGTGCGCCTCAACGGCGAGGCCGTGGATCCGCTGCGCTACCTCAAGGCCGGCGCCAAGCTCGCCGAAGGTTTCTGAATCCTTAACCTGATCCAACCGGGTCGGGCTTTAGAAGAATGCGGCAAGCAGCCGTAAACCCTCGTTCATGATTTGGCGCCCGGCGCGCGTCCAGATTTACCCCGAAGCGCCTCGGCATCCGTAGGATCGCGGATCGGCGCCAAACGCGCCGGGTCGCGAGGGGCCCCCGTGGTCAACACCCATTCGGCGATGCGAGCCAAGGGCGTCTTGTTCCTGTGCCGCGACAACGGCGCACGCAGCCTGATGGCGGAAGCGATCCTGAATTCGTTTTCCAGCGGCCCGATGCGCGCGTTCAGCGCCGGGGTGACGCCGTGCGCCGAGATCCCGATGCCGGTCAGCCAAGTGATCGAGGCGCGCGGGGTCGAGGTGCAGGCGCTCAGGTCCAAATCCTGGACCGAATTCGACGGGCTTCCGGGCCTCAAGCTCGGCTTCGTGATCTCGATCTGCGATCCCGACGCGGGCGAGGCCTGCCCCTATTGGCCGGGCCAGCCGGTGCGGGCGCATTGGCACATCGCCGAGCCGCGCGAGCAGGGCGACGTCAACGAGTACTACCGGATTCTGGACGAGACCTATGACGTGATCTTCCGCTGCGTGAACGGCTTCCTGAACCTGCCGCTCGAGGTCATGAACACGTTCGCACTCAATCGGAGCCACGACCGCCGCCGTGCGCCGCTGGTGCCCGACCACTTGCGCGTGACGCCGCTGCCGGCGCGCGCACCCGCTGCGAGCTGAGGCGCAAGACCCACGGGATCTCCTGCTCCGTGTGACCCCTCAGCCGAACGGCCCCGGTTCTCTCTGCCCCGGGGCCGTTCGCTTTTCGGAAAAAGACGAGTCTGTTGGCGTACTTGGCGCGGCCGGCTTCAATTTCGATTCCGGACCCGCGCGTTCCCGCCTGACGCGCCAAATTCACGAGTCTTTTCGATTCCTTGGGCGCGTCCGTTCGCGTCTTGATTCAAGCCGCGACCGTTATTTCTTGCTCTGCCAAAGCGCGAGCGCGGCGCCGGTGGGATCGGTGATCATGGTGAACCAGCCGAAGCCCGGCACCTCGGTCTTGCCCTTCATCAGCTTGGCGCCCAGGCCTTGCGCCTTCTTGGTCGCGGCCTCGACGTCATCGACGTTCACATAGGCCATCCAGTGCGAAGGCGTGCCGGGGATCATGTTCTTCAGCATGCCGCCGCCGGTGCCCTCGCCCACTTCGAGCATGGTGTAGTTTCCGGCCGGCCCCATCGGGACTTCCTTGGTCTTCCAGTCGAACAGGCTGGTGTAGAACTTCTTCGCCTTGTCCACGTCCGAGGTGTAGAGCTCCACGTACACGAACGGATTGCCCATGGCTTTCTCCTCTTGAAGTCAGCGCCGGCAGCTTGCCGCGCCGCGCCGGCGAAAAACGACGCCGCGGAAGCGGCGTTTCTTATTTAACCTGAATGTAAAATACCGCGAAGACGGCTCGCCGGTCAAGTCGACGAGCGAAGGAGATGGCGCGGAGACACACCGCTAGGAATCCCCTCGCCCGCGCCGTAGATTTCCGAGCGACGGCGCGAGAAATTCCGCTAGACGGGAGCACCCGATGGACGTCGACGGCCAAAGCCTGCTCGTTCTCATCGTGGTCGGGCTGATCGCCGGCTGGCTCGCGAACAAGGTCGTGGGCGGCTTCGGCCTCGGGCTCATTGGCAGCATCGCGGTCGGCATCATCGGCGCCGTGATCGGCACCTGGCTCTTGGGCGTGATGCAGATTTCGGTCGGCGTCGGGCTGGTCGCGCTCATCATCAAGGCTACGATCGGCGCGATCGTGCTGTTGCTGGCGGTGGCGGTGGTGAGAAGGGTTTAGCCGGCGATCTCATCCGCTTTCGCCGAAATGCCTGCCCGGTGTTCTCGGCCTCAGGCGAATGAGCCGCGAATCCTCAACCGCGGCCTGCCGGTGCTTCACCGCCTCGCGATAGACCGGATCGCGGATCATCTCCACGAACGCCGCGACGCTCGGATACTCGGCGATGAAGCAGAGATCCCAGCGCTCATGCTCGGGGCCGATCAACATGAGCTCGAACTCGCCCTGCCACACGACGCGGCCGCCGAGCCGCGCGAATACGGCGGCGCTCTCGCGGCCGTAGGCGGCGTAGGCTTCGGCGCCGGAGGCAGCGCGCCCGTCGGGATAGCTTGCGCGCTCGCGCAAACGCAAGAGATTGAGCATGTGGATCGCGCCCGCGCGCGCATTCTCGCGAAACTGCGCGAAGCGTTCCTTGGTGGGATCGATGTGGGCAGACATGGATGGAGCCTATTTGTTGCGATGCGGCGCATGATGCCGATCGCGATTGCGCCGGGGTGGCGAGCAAAATAGCATCGCGGGAGCGACAGACGGCACGCGCCGGAACTGTCCCCTGGTCTATTCGCGCGTGAGGAGGTTGGTATGGCGACCTACAACATCCTGATCCTGGGCGCGTCCTATGGCTCGCTCCTCGCCTCCAAGATCCTGTTCGGCGGCCACCAGATCAAGCTGGTGTGCTTACCCGCGGAAGCCGAGCTCATCAACGCCGAAGGCTTCCGCGTGCGCCTGCCGGTGAAGGGCCGAAACGACCCGGTCGAGATCGACTCGCGGAAATTACCCGGCAAGGTGAGCGCGGCCGGCCCGGCCGACGTGAAACCTTCCGACTACGATCTAGTCGGGCTCGCGATGCAGGAGCCGCAATATCGCTCCGCGGGCGTGCGCGAGCTGCTCGATGCCGTGGCCAAATCCAAAGTGCCGTGCATGTCGATCATGAATATGCCGCCGCTGCCTTATGTGAAGCGCATTCCCGGCCTGAACTACGATGCGCTCAAGCCCGCCTATACCGACCCGACTGTTTGGGATAATTTCGATCCCGGCCTGTTGACGCTGTGCAGCCCCGACCCGCAGGCGATCCGCCCGCCGGAGGAGAAGGTCAACGTGCTCATGGTCACGCTGCCGACCAACTTCAAGGTGGCGAAGTTCGACAACGATAAGCACACCGTGATCCTGCGCAAGCTGCAGGACGACATCGAAGCCATTCGCTTCGACACGCCCGAGGGCAAGATCGAGCTGCCGGTGAAGCTGAAAGTTCACGACTCGATCTTCGTGCCGCTCGCCAAGTGGGCGATGCTGCTGGCCGGCAATTACCGCTGCATCACCAAGGACGGCATGCGGACCGCCCAGGAGGCGGTGCACAGCGACCTGGAGACTTCGCGCTCGGTCTATGTTTTCGTGAACGATCTGGTCGTGAAGCTCGGCGCCGCGCCCGGCGATCTGGTGCCGTTCGAGAAATACGCCGCCGCCGCGCAGAGCCTCTCGCGCCCGGCCTCGGCCGCGCGCGCGCTGCAGAACGGCGCGCCCAATATCGAGCGCGCGGACAAGCTAGTGCAGTTGATCGCCAGGCAGAAGGGCCTCAGCCACCCGACCATCGACGCGACGGTGGCGCTAGTGGATGCGCGGCTCGCGGCCAACCGGAAGAAGGCGGCCTGAGGAGGCGCCGAGCAAGCTCGGTTCGGGGCTTTTTTTCGGCGTTGAATTCGGGCGACGAGTTTAAGCAGTCGCCTTCGAGAGATCGGTGAACTTTTGCAGCCCGCTGTGTTCGGAAGCGACCCGGAACAGCGCCTTGAGCGCGGCATCGTACTCGGCGGTGCGGCTGTGCAGGCTCTGTGCGAATTCGAGCACGCTCGAAGCCGCGGTCTGCGTGCGCAGGATCGTCTGCTCCACGCTCTGCAAGCTGTTCGAAACGGTCATCGCGTTGGCGGCGGTGCGGCTTGCGCTTTCGACCAAGTTGGCGGTGACCGAGGTCTGCTCGTCCACTGCGGAAGCCACGACCTCGGCGCTCTTTGCGATCTCGGCGATGGTCTTGCCGGTGCCGGCGATCTCGCCGACCGAGCGACGGGTCGCCTCGCGCACGAGCGCGATCTGCTTCCCGATCTCGTCCGTGGCCTTCGCGGTCTGGGTCGCGAGCATCTTCACTTCCGACGCCACCACCGCGAAGCCCTTGCCGGCCTCGCCGGCGCGCGCGGCTTCGATCGTGGCGTTGAGCGCGAGCAGATTGGTCTGTGCCGCGATCTTGGCGATGAGATCGACGACCGAGCCGATCTTCTCCACCACCTCGGACAGCGAGCGGATCGTGGCATTGGCCTGTTCGGCGGAGCCGACCGCCGTGTGCGACGTGCGCGCGCTGCCCGACGCCTGCTGGTGAATTTCGGCAATCGAGGCGGTGAGCTGGCCGGTGGCGGTGGCCATTTCGCCGGCGAGGAGCACGGTGTCGGCGGCAGCCTTGGCCGCCTTGTTGGTCTCGGTGGAGGCGCTGGCGGCAAGGCCGGAAAGCTCGTGCGAGGAAGCGTTCAACGACTTCACCGCCGTATCCACGATCACGCGGAGATCGTGAATTGCGGTGCGGAATTCCTGGATCGCGCAACCGAGCGCGTCGCCGCGCGCCTTCGCCTCGCGGAACTGCGCGTGATAGTGCAGCGAGACGGCGGTTGCGGCATCGAGCATCAGGACGCGCGTCGCAACGTCGAGGAGGCGCATGGCCCGGCGCTTAAGCATGCCGCGGCGGTTGCGCAGGAGCGCGTTGAGTTCGCACAGGATCGTGATCGCCCGGCCGGAGCGGCTCCGCATGTCGTGGCCGAGCTCGATCTCGGCCTTGACGATGTCCTTGCAGGCCTGCACCCACGCTTCGTCGAACGGCTTGCAGAACAGGCGCTCGGTATGTTTCAGCGTGAGCGCCTTGTATTCGCGGCCCTGTTTCCGGAGCATGTCGGCATAGAAGGGCGCATGCTCGCTCACGCCGGCGAAGTGCTTGTCCATGATCGCGTCGAGGTGGGGCCCGAGGATGTTCCAGACCTCGGCGCGCAACGCGAGCGTTTCGGCGTCGATGCCGTAGAGGCCGAGACCGACCTGATATGCGGAAGGCATTGCCATGGGCGCGCCGGGTTGCCCATGAAATAGGCCCACTGCTTTTTAGAATTCGTTAATGCTGGTGGGCAAAGTGAATTCCACGGCGCGGAACGGCATCTCGCGAAAGCAGCGCTGCCGCTGGCGCAGCTTACTCCACATCCTCCACCTTCTCCGGCCCGCCGCCGCGGACCTTGCGCGCCAGTTCCGCCTGCATGAATGCGTCGAGCTCGCCGTCGAGCACCTTCTGCGGCGAGGTGGAGGTCACGCCGGTGCGTAAATCCTTCACCAGCTGATACGGCTGCAACACATAAGAGCGGATCTGGTGGCCCCAGCCGATGTCGGTCTTCAGCGCCTGCTCGGCCGCGGCCTTCTCCTCGCGTTTCTTCAGCTCGGCCTCGTAGAGTTTCGCGCGCAGCATTTGCCACGCCTGCGCGCGGTTCTTGTGCTGCGAGCGGTCGTTCTGGCACACCACCGCGATCCCGGTCGGGATGTGGGTGAGCCGCACCGCGCTCTCGGTCTTGTTCACGTGCTGGCCGCCGGCGCCGCCCGAGCGCATGGTGTCTACACGCACGTCCTTCTCGGGAATGTCGATCTTGATCTCGTCGTCCACCGCCGGATAGACCGTCACCGACGCGAACGAAGTGTGGCGGAGCGCGTTGGCGTCATAGGGCGAGATGCGCACCAGCCGGTGCACGCCGGCCTCGGTCTTGAGCCAGCCATA
>JAHFPN010000136.1 GCA_023269635.1 Hyphomicrobiales bacterium
GAAGGTTTCGACCGTCAAATATCCGCCGGCGAGCGCCAGCACCGCGCTCGGCGGAATCGACCAGTCGAACACGAAACGATAGAGGCCGGCGAAGCAGAGAAAGCCGAGCGCGCCGGCGATCACTGGCACCGTCGCGCGCGTTGCCGCCAGGATGACCGCCGCCAGGCCGAGCAGAATGACCGCCGAAGCGGCGATGAAAGCGAGCCGCGCTTGCCGCCCCTCCGGGAACAGCGACAGCACGAAGCCGGTGCCCGGCGGTGACACGATCGAAACCCGATCGGTGCGCTCCTTGTAGGTGTGGCAATAGGGGCCGACGGCGTAAATCCAGGCCGGGTCGAACAGGCGCAGGCTTTTCGCCTTCTCGATCACGTAGCGCGTGGTCGAGTCGCGCATCGCGGTATCGAGCCCGCCCACGAGGCCGTTTTCCTGAAACAGCCGCGCCTGGCGCAGGAAGATGAACCAGTCGCAGGCGTGCGGCACCTCGGCCCAGCGCGCCGCCCGCGTCGCGTTGCTGTAGAAGGCGCCGGCGAGCGCGAGAAGCGCTAGAACGATCGAGCAATAAACCGCGATTCGCCGTGACATGTTCGATGCAGAACCCTCGCCCGTTGGTGCAAGCTACACCGGTGCGCGAGCGCTGCCGATAGCGATCGGAGCCGACTGAGCGCCATGCGCGAGTCCGCGACCGCAACCCAAGCGAACGGCTTTCTCGCCGCCTGGACGGTCTATCTTCGCCCGCGCGTGCTGATCGTTCTCTTGCTCGGGTTCTCCTCCGGGCTGCCGCTCGCGCTTTCGGGCTCGACGCTCGCGATCTGGATGGCCGACCGCGGCGTCGATCTCGCCACCATCGGGCTGTTCTCGCTCGTGGGCCTGCCCTACACCATCAAGTTCCTGTGGGCGCCGCTCGTCGACGCGCTCGACGTGCCCTATCTCACCCGCCGCCTCGGCCGCCGCCGCGGCTGGCTGGTGCTGACGCAGCTCCTGCTCGCCGTGGCGATTCTGTTCCTCGGCAGCCGCGACCCGGTGACGGCACCGTTTGCAGTGGCGTTCGGCGCGCTCCTGGTCGCCATCGCCTCCGCCACCCAGGACATCGTGATCGACGCGTTCCGCGTGGAAAGCCTGGAAACCCGCGAGCAGGCCGCAGGCATGGCCGCCTATGTCACGGCCTACCGGGTCGGCATGCTGGTCTCGACCGCCGGCGTGATCGGTTTCGTCGCCTGGCTCGAGTTTGTCGGCGCCCCGCGCGACAGCGTCTGGGCCTGGGGCTATGCGGCCGCGGCGCTGTTCCTCGCGATCGGGTTCGTGGCGACGCTATGGGCGCGCGAGCCGGCGGCGCCCGAGGCGGTGCGGCCGGCGGCGCACGAAAACGCGGTGACGCGAGTGATGCACACCGCCGCCGGCGCCTTCCGCGAGTTCCTCGCCCGCGACGCGGCGATCGCAATCCTCCTGTTCGTCGTGCTGTTCAAGTTCTGTGACGCCTTCGCCGGCGTCATGACCGGCCCGTTCGTGCTGGCGCTCGGCTTCGACAAGGCCGCCTATGCCGCGATCGTGAAGGGCGTCGGGCTCGCCGCGGCGCTCCTCGGCGGCGTCGCCGGCGGCATCGTCGCCCGCGCGCTGCCCTTGTCGACGAGCCTATGGATCGCCGCGTTCCTGCAGATGGGATCGAATTTCGTGTTCGTGTGGCAGGCTTATGTGGGCGTGAACCACGCCGCGCTCGCCGTCACCATCGTGGTCGAGAATTTCACCGGCGCCATCGGCACTGTGATCTTCGTGGCCTACCTCTCGGCGCTCTGCGGCGATCGCGTGCACACGGCGACCCAATTCGCGCTGCTCACGGCGCTCGCCGCCGTGGGGCGCACCACGCTCGCGTCCGGAGGAGGCTTTCTCGCCGAAGCCGCGGGCTGGCCGATGTTCTTCACGCTGACCGCGCTGTCGGCGATCCCGAGCCTCGGGCTCCTCTATTGGCTCGACCGGCGCGGACATTTGGCGGGACTGGAAATAACAAAGCCGTCACCCTGAGGTGCGACCCCGGCGAAGGCCGGGGGAGCCTCGAAGGGTGACGGCTTAGCGACGCGGGAAGACGCGCCACTTGTCGGGCACTTCCTCCGGATCGAACAGGTCGCCGTCGCAATCCACTTTCAGCCAGTAGGATTCGAGCGCGAATTCCTTGCCGTTCCAGAGCCAGGCGCCGGCGCTGCCGCAATCGCCGATGCCGCGCCCCTTGTAAAAGCTGCGCAGCCGCTTGGTGTCGGCGTCGTAGGAGGGCAGGCCCAGCGCATATTGCCACTTGAGCGCAGTCTTATCCCACACCTGAAAGCGCAACAGGCGCGCGCTGTTCGGCTTCTTCGGATCGTAGGCGTAGAGGATGTAGCCGAAATT
The DNA here is from genome assembly GCA_023269635.1 of Hyphomicrobiales bacterium. Classification (GTDB taxonomy): domain Bacteria; phylum Pseudomonadota; class Alphaproteobacteria; order Rhizobiales; family Xanthobacteraceae; genus JAHFPN01. Next base: position 2,377 of record JAHFPN010000136.1, read on the forward strand.
ATACGCCGCCTTCCAGCACGGGACGGTGACGAACTTCAATCCGTTGCCGAGATCCTCGACGTCGCCGATTTCCTTCATCGCTTCCTCGAGCTTGACCGAGCACGCTGCCGTGCGCAGGCCGGCGGCGATGGTCGCGCGCGGCGCCGGTGTTTGCGCCGCCGCCGCAAGCGGCATGAGCAAGACGACTAGCGCAAATACGAACCGGCGCATGATCCTCCTCGCGGGTTCAGAACGGCGTCCGCTGCCGGATCGCGGCCGCGAGCGTGCCCTCGTCGAGATAATCGAGCTCGCCGCCCACCGGCACGCCGTGCGCGAGCCGGGTCACTTTCACTCCCGTGTCGCGCAGGAGATCGGTGACGTAGTGCGCCGTGGTTTGCCCGTCCACGGTCGCGTTCAGCGCCAGCAGCACTTCTTTCGTTTCGCCCTCGTGCACGCGCGACACGAGCTTCTTGAGATTGAGGTCGTCCGGGCCTACCCCGTCGAGCGGGGAAAGCGTGCCGCCGAGCACGTGATAGCGGCCGGCGACCACGCCTGCGCGCTCGAGCGCCCAGAGATCCGCCACGTTCTCGACCACGACCAGGATCAAGCGGTCGCGCGTCGGGTCCGCGCACACCGTGCAGGGATCGCGGGTGTCGACGTTGCCGCAAGTACCGCAGACCTCGATCTTGGCGAGCGCGTCGATGAATGCGGTCGAGAGTGGCTCCATCAACTCCGCGCGCTTGCGCACGAGATGCAGCGCCGCCCGCCGCGCCGAGCGCGGACCTAAGCCCGGCAACCGCGCCAAGAGCTGGATCAACCGCTCGATCTCGGGGCCGGCGACGGCGCGCGGCATTCGTTTCCTCTGTCATCCCGGCGACCGCCGAAGGCGGTCATCCGGGATTACCGACTCCGTGGACCTGGATCCCGGCTCTCGGCCGGGATGACAGCCGGAGTCGCCTGATTCGTCAAAGCAATCTCAAAACAACTTCAGCCCCGGCGGCAGCGGCATCCCGCCGGTGAGCTCGCGCGCTTTGTCCTCCACCAGCCGCTCCGTCTTCACGCGCGCGTCCGCGTGCGCCGCGGCCACGAGATCCTCGAGGATCTCCTTCTCCGTCGGCTTCAGGAGGCTCGGGTCGATGGAAAGCTTCTTCATCACGCCCTTGCCCGTGAGCGTGACCGAAACCAGGCCGCCGCCGGCGCTGCCGGTGACCTCGAGCCGGTCGAGCTCGGCCTGGAACTGCTGCATCTTCTCCTGCAGCTCCTTGACCTTCTGCATCATGCCCATGAGGTCGGCCATGCTTCAGCGTTCCTCTTCGGGCTCGATCGGAAGCTCAGGCTCGCCGGCCTCGGCCTCGCGCCCACCAGCGTCCGCCGGCGGATGCACGGCCACGATCTCGGCGCCGGGAAAGCGCTTGAGCACCGCTTCCACGATTGGATCGGCGCGCACGTCGCGCTTCCTTGCCTCGCGTGCGGCCTTGGCGACCTCCTCGAGCGTCGGCCCGCCGGCTTCGCGCGAGACCACCACGACCCAGCGCCGGCCGGTCCATTCGGTGAGCCGGCTGCCCAACTCGCCGGCGACGTTCGCGGGCGACCCCTCCACCATCGCGACCTCGAGCCGACCTTCCTCCATGCGCACGAGCCGCAGCATGCGCTCGACCGCATCCTTAATCTTGAGATCGCGCTTGGCCGCGGCCAGCGCCGCGACGTCCTCGAGCCGCGCGAGCGGGGGCGCCGCAGGCGCCACCGCTTCCGGCTCCGGCGCCGACTGCGGCATGGCACGCGGCCGCGTGCTCCCGCCTTCCGCGGTGCGCGCGAGCCGTGGACCGGAATCGGGCGAGCGCGGTGCGCCGGCGGCGACCGCTTCGCCTGCGCCTTCGTCGCCGAGCTGCCGCAACGCTTCCTCCGGCGTCGGCAGGTCGGCCGCATAGGCGAGCCGCACCAGCACCATCTCTCCCGCCTGCATCGGCTTGCCCGAGGCCGACACCTCGCCGATCCCCTTGCTCAGCATCTGCCAGGCGCGCGAGAGCGTTCGAATCGAAAGCGCCGCCGCGAGCTCGCGGCCGCGCACGCGCTCGGCCTCCACCAGACTGCGGTCTTCGGCCGTGCTCGGCACCACCTTGAAGCGGGTCAGGAGATGCGTGAACTCGGCGAGATCGGTGAGGATCACCGCCGGGTCTGCGCCGGCGTCGTACTGGGCCCGGAACTCGGCGAGCGCCGCGGCGAGGTCCCCCTTCATCAGGGCCTCGAACAGATCGATCACCCGCGCCCGGTCCGCCAACCCCAAGAGCGCGCGCACCTCCTCGGCCTTGACCTCGGCCCCGCCGTGGGCGATCGCCTGATCGAACAGCGAGAGCGCGTCGCGCACCGAGCCTTCGGCCGCGCGCGCCAGAATCGCGAGCGCCTCCGGCTCCGCCTTCACGTTTTCCTTAGCCCCGATCGCGGCCAGGTGCTGCACGATGGCCTCGGCCTCCACCCGCTTCAAGTCGAAGCGCTGGCAGCGCGACAGCACCGTGACCGGAACCTTGCGCACCTCGGTGGTGGCGAAGATGAACTTCACGTGCGGCGGCGGTTCCTCCAGCGTCTTCAGCAGCGCGTTGAACGCCGCGCCGGAGAGCATGTGCACTTCGTCGAGAATGTAGACCTTGTAGCGCGCCGTGACCGGCGAGTAGCGCACCGCCTCGTTGATCTGGCGGATGTCGTCGACGCTGTTGTGCGAGGCCGCGTCCATCTCGATCACGTCGACGTGCCGGCTCTCCATGATCGCCTCGCAATGGCGACCGAAGCCGGGCATGTCGAGCGTGGGGCCGCCGTTGCCGGCAGGCGGCTCGTAGTTCAACGCGCGCGCGAGGATGCGGGCGGTGGTGGTCTTGCCCACGCCGCGCACGCCGGTGAGCAGATAGGCTTGCGCGATGCGCTTCTGCTCGAAGGCGTTCTTGAGCGTGCGCACCATGGCGTCCTGGCCGATCAGCTCGGCGAAGGTGCGCGGCCGGTACTTGCGCGCGAGCACGCGGTAGCCGGCTCCGATGTCCGCGGTCGGACGGCCGAACAGGCCCTCCGCATCGGCGCTGCGTTCTTTCGTTTGATCGGAGACGTCGTTCATCGGCTCAGGCGCTCGCGATACTGCTTGGATCGGCGCGCTCGCATCGCTAGCGGACGCGCCGGCGCGCCGTCGGACGAAAAGGAAAGTGGGAGGTTGGACCGGTAACCCGAACCGGTCTCGTTAGGGCTGCTTCCTTCCGGACCTGACCCGGTTGGCGAGTGGTCCGTCCACCGCCAACCTCCCGCTTCTATATCGGGCCTCCGGAGAACGATGGCAAGCGGCCGCGGGCTCGATCCACCATTGTCTCGCGGCTTCCGCCAGACTAGGGCTAATGCGGCCGCACATGCCGAACCGCTTCCGCGTCGACCCGTGGCTCGCAGCCGATTCGATCGCGCTCGGCGACTTTCCGCTTTGCGCCGTGCGGCTCAACGACGACGCGCGGTTTCCCTGACTCGTGCTGATCCCGCGGCGCTCCGGCTTGGTCGAGATCATCGATTTGCCCGCGCCCGACCGCGCGCAGCTGATGGAGGAAATTGCGCGGGCATCGGATGCACTTAAATCCACGACCCATTGCCACAAGCTCAATGTCGCGGCGCTCGGCAACGTGGTCCATCAGCTCCACGTGCACGTGATCGCCCGCTTCGCCGACGACGCCGCCGGCGCCAACGCGGTCTGGGGACAAGGCGCGCGCGTTCCCTACCAAGCCGCGGCGCGCGACGCGCTGGCGGAAAAACTCCGGCGCGGACTCGGCTTCGCCTAGTTGCGGATGCCGGTCCTGCGTGCGAGCGTCCCGGCCCCACGATGACCGATCGAACCGCAGAATCCCCGGCGCCCTATCTCGCCTATGCCGGCTCGAAGCTCGACCGCGCCGCCGAGCGGCGCGGCGACGCCGCGTTCGTGGCGCGCGCCTATGCGCGCGATGACGCGCGAGCCTACGTAATCGCGGGCGAGAAGATCGTGCTGGCGCAGGCGAACGGCAAACTTGATCCCTTGTTCACGGCCGAAGCGGCCGCCAAGCTCGGCCGATCGCCCGAGACGATCCTGATCGGGCTCGACGGCGAGGCCGCGCATTTCGCCCAGGCGCTCGCGGCCGAGGACGCCTCCAAACTCGAGGCGCGCAGCGACCTCACGCTCGTCGATTTCCGTACCGTCGCGATGAAGGGCCTGATTTCCGAGGAGCTGCTCGGACCAGCCGCGGCTGCCAAGGCGCTCCTCACCTGGCACGCGCGCCACCGTTTCTGCTCGAACTGCGGCACGCCCACGATAGTCTCCGAGGCCGGCTGGCGCCGCGATTGCCCCGGCTGCGGCGTGCAGCATTTTCCGCGCACCGATCCCTGCGTGATCATGCTCGCGATCGACGATGATCGCTGCCTGCTCGGCCGCTCGGCGCGCTTCCCGGGCAACATGTGGTCGTGCCTCGCCGGCTTCGTCGAACCCGGCGAATCGGTCGAGGACGCGGTGCGGCGCGAGACTTTCGAGGAGGCCGGCGTCACCACCGGCCGAGTCCGCTATTTCGCCTCCCAGCCCTGGCCGTTCCCGATGTCCTTGATGATTGGCTGCCACGCCAAGGCCAATGCGACCGAGCTCAAGATCGACCGCGCGGAACTCGAGGACGCGCGCTGGGTGTCGCGCGCGGAAGCGGCGTCCATGATCGCGCGCCAGCATCC
>JAHFPN010000020.1 GCA_023269635.1 Hyphomicrobiales bacterium
CCTCCACTTGGTCCGGCAATATGCGCTCGAATATGGCGGTGACGGCATCCGCGCCAACGCGGTCAATGCCGACCGTATCCGCTCCGGCCTGCTCACCGACGCATTCATCGCCGAGCGCGCCGGGGCGCGCGGCGTGAGCGAACAGGCGTACATGGCCGGCAACCTGCTCGGCCGCGAAGTGACGGCGGAAGACGTGGCGCAGGCCTTCTTGCACCAGGCGCTCGCGCTCAAGACCACCGCCGACGTCACCACCGTCGACGGCGGCAACATCGCCGCCGCCTTGCGCTAGCGCCCCCTCCCCGCGGGCGGGGAGAGGGTTTCAAGTCCGCGTTCAGTTCACGGTCGCGCGCGTGACCTGCTTCTTCAGCGTCTCCTCCACCACGCGGTCGAAGGAGTCCTTCGCCTGCGGCTGCTTCGTCCGCTCGGCGGCAAGAAACGCGTCGCGCTGCTTGAGCAAGCCGTCGAGCCGCTCGTCGAGCGCGCGGCGCGCGGCAAGCTGCTTCTCCAGGTAGGCGCGGCGATCGGCGGCCGAAAGCGCCCGCATCGCTTCGGGCAGCTCTTCCACCGGCACCGCTTCGAGCTTGGTGCGGCCGGCTAGCATGTCGCCGACGAGATCGCCTCGGCCGGTGACGACCTCGCGGGTGCCGCCCTTCTTGAACAGGAAGGCTGCCATGTCGGAGGCGGCCGGCGCCGGCGCCGCCGTGACGCGTGCCGTCTTGTCCTCGATCGCACGCTGCTCGGCGCGCTTGCCGTAGGGCAGCACGGTCCGGTTCAGCTCGATTTGCAGCCGGGAGACGTCGCCGTCATAGGGCGTTTCGATCACGACCACGGCGCCGTGCTGCGGAATCCGCAAATACTCGCCGTTGCCGCGCTGGGCGATCTCGCGCCACACGCGCTCGGTGTCGCGCGCGTCGCCGGCCTGCACCGCATTGACCAGGATGCCGCGGGCGCGCGCGTCGGCGAGCACCACGGGGTACTTTCGGTCCTGGGCATAATTCATGTGCGGCGGCGCATCGCCGACCAGGAAGATGATCCGGCAGGTGCGCCGGTCCTGCGACCAGGAGAGCTGGGTCACCGCCACGTCGAGCGCCTCGTTCACGCTCTCGGGCCAGTCGCCGCCGCCGGCGGCGCGCAACGACAGCAGCTCGCCATACAAGCCCTGAATGTCGGTGGTGAGATCGAACTTCTTGGTCACGTACTCATCGCCGATGTCGCGATAGGCGACGAGCGCCATGCGCACCTCGGCGTCGGGATTGGCGTCGAGGATCGAGCGCGCGATCGACCAGATCTTGCGCTTGGCGCCCTCGATCAGCGGGCCCATGGAGCCGGTGGTGTCGAGCACGAACGCGACCTCGACCACCGGCCTTGCGGCCTGCGCCGGCGAGAACGCAAACAGGGAGAGAAACGCGACCGCGAGCGCGGCGCGCAACGAGTGCAGCATCATGGAATTCCCCTCTGGAATCAGTTGCAGCGCGCCGGATGCTGGTCTGCCATCGGGGCCCGAACGCGAACGAAGCGCGGCGGGGTACGGTCGAAAGCGTGGCGCCATTGCGCGGGATCGGTCAGCGACGCTGCCGTTTCCGCCCGGCGGCGGCGCGCCTAGGATCGCAACGAAGGAATCACCGATACGCGAAGCTGCGCTAGCGCGGCGCGCGCTTGGCCAAGATCCGCTGCAACGTGCGCCGGTGCATGGAGAGCCGCCGCGCCGTCTCCGACACGTTGCGGCCGCAGAGCTCGTAGACGCGCTGGATATGCTCCCAGCGCACCCGATCGGCCGACATCGGATTCTCGGGCGGCACCACTTTCTGCCCCGGCGTCGCGGTCAACGCCGCGCACACGTCGTCGGCGTCGGCGGGCTTGGCGAGATAGTCCACGGCGCCGAGCTTCACCGCGTTTACTGCCGTGGCGATATTGCCGTAGCCGGTGAGCACGATGCCGCGCGCATCCGGGCGGCGCTCCTTCAGCGCCGAGATCACGTCGAGGCCGCTGCCGTCGGCGAGCCGCATGTCCACAACCGCGAACGCCGGCGGCGAGGAGGCGACCTCGGCCAGGCCCTCGGCCACCGATTCCGCGGTCCGGACGGCGAAGCCGCGGCTCTCCATGGCGCGCGCGAATCGCTGCAGGAACGGCTTGTCGTCGTCTACGATGAGCAGGCTTCGATCGGCCAATTTTTCGAATGCGGACGCGTGGGACATCAACATCACTACTCCGCCGGCAACGCTGAAATTACACGGCCGTTGATAGCCGCTTCGTACTCCAATACCTAGCGTTCGACAATTGTTTGGTTAGCGAAGTTCCTCTACCTGCAGGTGAATTCCCTACGCCGACACGTCTGCATGATCACTCCGCGGCCGTACCGGCGGCGCGATTTTCGTCCTCAGTCACGGTCCGCGGCGGCCGCGCCGGCAGCATAGGAGCCGCACGCTCGAGCTCGCGGCGCGGCCAGCGCACCTGCACGATGGCGCCATTGCCGCGAGACGGACGGTTCTCGACCGCGAGCGTGGCGCCGCTGCGCTCTAACAGCGTCTTCGCGATGAAGAAGCCGAGGCCGAGACCGCCCGGCTCGTCGGCAGGCAGCCCGCGCCGCGATCCGCGAACCGTGAGATAGGGCTCGCCGAGACGGTCGAGCACGCCGGCGGCGAAGCCGGGCCCGTCGTCCGCGATCTCGATCCGCACCTCGTCGGCATCCCAGCGCGCGGAGATGTCCACGCGCGAGTTTGCGAAATCGACCGCGTTCTCCACGAGATTGCCGAGCCCGTAGAGGATGCCCGGATTGCGCGCGATCACCGGCTCGCCGCCCTGGTCGGTCGGCACATCGATGTGGATCTTCACGTCGAACGGCGAGTGCGGCGCCGCCACCTCGTGCAGCAGAAGCGAAAGCGGCATGCGGTCGAACGGCGCGTCGCCGGAACCGAGCGTGGTCAACGTGCCCAGAATCGTCCGGCAGCGCTCGGTCTGCTCGCGCAAGAGCTTGAGATCGTCGGCGTGGGGCCCGGTCTTCGGCAGCTCGCGCTCGAGTTCGCGTACCACCAGCGCCACGGTCGCGAGCGGCGTCCCCAGCTCGTGCGCGGCAGCGGCGGCAAGGCCGTCGAGGGCCGAGAGATGCTGCTCGCGCGCGAGCACGAGCTCGGTCGCGGCGAGCGCGTCCGAAAGCTGGCTGCGTTCCTCGGCGATCCGCCAGGCATAGACGCCGACGAATACCAGCGCGAGCAGGATTGCAAGCCAAACGCCGGCGCGAAACAGCGGCGGGAACACCGTCTCCGTGCCCGGGTACCAGGGCAGCGGAAAATGAAAGAAGGCGAGCACGGTGATCGAGACGATGGCCAGCGCGCCGAGCAAGAGGGTCGTGCGCGGCGACAGCGCCGTCGCCGAGATCAGCACCGGAGCCAGCAACAGGACACAGAACGGGTTGATGATTCCGCCGGAGAGATAAAGCAGGATCGCGAGCTGCACGATGTCATAGGCGAGCATCAGGCCCGCGGTCTGGTCGTCGAGCCGGCGCGCCGCCGGCTGATGCCAGGCCAGCGCGACATTGATGGTGGCGGTGAGTGCGACCACCGCGAAAGCAGGCACGATCGGCAGCTCGAAGCCGAGGCCCCAATAGACGCCGGCGAGTACCACGAGCTGGCCCGCGACCGCGAGCCAGCGCAGGCGCACCAGCGTGTCGAACCTGAGCCCGAACGGGCGCGCGCTGGCGGGGGATTCGTATGGATCGGCCATGGCCTCAATCTAGGATCAGACGCGCCGCCGCGAAACGCCCGCAGGGCGCTCACGCCATCTATAGTAAAGGTGCGGCCGGCCAAGCGGCTTGCGCCGGCGCCCCTGCCCGTGCGACCTCGAAGCCCAATGAATATCGCCGCCCGGACCGGCCCGGTGGTGGAAGCCGAACGCCTGACCAAGCACTATGGCGCAACCGTCGCCGTGGACGGGATTTCGTTCGCGCTCGCAGAGGGCTCGGTGACCGGGCTCCTGGGCGGCAACGGCGCCGGCAAGACCACCACGATCGGCATGATGATCGGGCTGGTGGCGCCGACCTCGGGCTGGATCAAGGTGTTCGGGGCCGACATGGCCAAGGAGCCCTACAAGGTGCTCCATCGCATCAATCTCGAGAGCCCCTACGTCGACCTCCCGCACCGCCTCACGGTGCGGCAGAATCTCTTGGTCTTCGCCATGCTCTATAACGTCGGCGACGCGGTCCAGCGCATCGACCGGCTCGCCGCCGATCTCGCGCTCGCCGAATTTCTCGACCGGCCGGCGGGCAAGCTCTCCGCCGGACAGAAGACGCGCGTCGCGCTCGCCAAGGCGCTGATCAACGAGCCTGAAATACTGATCCTCGACGAACCGACCGCTTCGCTCGACCCCGACACCGCCGACTGGGTGCGCGGACATCTCGAGCGCTACCGCGAACGCCGCGGCGCCACCCTCCTGCTCGCCTCGCACAACATGAACGAGGTCGAGCGGCTGTGCGACCGGGTGATCATGATGAAGCAGGGCCGGATCGTGGACGACGATACGCCGGCCGGCCTGCTCGCGCGCTACGGCCGCGAGACACTCGAGGAAGTCTTCCTCGACGTCGCCCGCAACCGGCGCCAGCCGGCCGAGAACGAGCAGGAGGCGGCATCGTGAACTCGAACGCACTCAGCCTCTCGGCGCGCCGCATCGGCGCCATGGCGTTGCGCCATTTTTATCTCCTGCGCTCGTCGTGGCCGCGGCTTCTGGAGATCGTCTATTGGCCGGCGGTGCAGATGACGATGTGGGGCTTCCTGCAGCTCGGCGTCTCGAAGCAGCCCGGCGCGCTCGCGGTCGCGGCCAGCACCTTCCTCGCGGCGTTCCTGCTCTGGGACATCCTGTTCCGCGGCCAGCTCGGGTTCTCGATGTCGTTCCTGGAAGAGATGTGGTCGCGCAATCTCCCGAACCTCATGATCAGCCCGCTCAGACCGCACGAATTCGTGCTGGCGCTCATCCTCATGGGCACGGTGCGCATGGCGATCGGGCTCGTGCCAGTGACGATCTTGGCGATCGTCTTCTTCGGCTTCAATTTCTGGAGCCTCGGCATCGCGCTTGCCGCGTTCTTCGCCAATCTTCTGTTCACGAGCTGGGCAGTCGGCATGTTCTGCTCGGGGCTCGTGCTCCGGAACGGGCTCGGCGCCGAGGGGCTGACCTGGAGCCTGATGTTCATCTTGCTGCCGCTTACTTGCGTCTATTACCCGGTGGCGACGCTGCCCGGCTGGCTGCAGCCGATCGCCTGGGCGCTGCCGCCGACCGCGGTGTTCGAAGGCATGCGCGCGCTCGTGCTCGAGCACACGTTTCGAAGCGACCTGATGCTGTGGTCGCTAGCGCTCAATGCCGTGTGGCTGTCGGTCGCGGCGATTGCCTTCACGGCGCTGCTCAATTCCGCGCGGCGCGTGGGATCGCTGATTCAAGTCGGCGAATAGGGTCGCGAGGCGCGGGCCCGCGCCAGCGCCAATCCATTGACCTGATGACGAAAAGACGACACTCTGCTGCACTGCAATAGAGTCGGGGTTGGGGCGGATGGCAATTGGGGTTTTCGGCGGCGGGCCGGCCGAAGCCGGAAGCGGTACGCCCTATTTCAGCAGCCCGCTCTATTGGTACTACGAGATGAGCCACGCCGCGCTCAATCCCTCGCGCGCGCTCGCCGACGCCACCAGGCTCTACTTCAAGAATCCGATCAATCCGCTCGCCCACACCCATTTCGGCAAGTCGATGGCGGCCGCGTGCGAGATGTTCGAGCGCTCGACGCGGCGCTACGGCAAGCCGGACTGGGCGATATCGTCGGCGCTGGTGGGCGGCGAGCGGGTGCCGGTGCACGTCCGCACCGTCTGGGAGCGGCCGTTTTGCCGGCTGGTGCATTTCGAGCGGCAATTCGAGCACGCCCCGCGCATCAAGCAGCCGCGTGTGCTGATCGTGGCGCCCATGTCCGGTCACTACGCGACGCTCGTGCGCGGCACGGTCGAGGCGTTCCTGCCCAAGCACGACGTCTACGTCACCGATTGGAACGACGCGCGCATGGTGCCGCTGTCCGCGGGCCGCTTCGATCTCGACGACTACGTCGACTACGTGATCAGCCTGTTCCACTTCCTGCGCGGCGACTGCCACGTGATCGCGGTGTGTCAGCCGTCGGTGCCGGTGCTCGCGGCGGTCTCCCGCATGGAGGCGGAGGACGACCCTTACGTGCCCTATTCGATGACGCTGATGGGCGGACCGATCGACCCCCGCATCAACCCGACCGCAGTCAACACGCTCGCGGTCAAGCGCGGAATCGAGTGGTTCCGGCGGCACGTGATCGCCAAGGTGCCGTGGCCGCATCCCGGCTTCATGCGGGAGGTCTATCCCGGCTTCCTGCAGCTCTCCGGCTTCCTCGGCATGAACTTCGATCGTCATCTCGACGCTCAGAAGGCCATGTTCAGCCATCTGATCGCGGGCGACGGCGACTCCGCGCAGAAGCACCGCGATTTCTACGACGAGTATCTCGCGGCGATGGACCTCACCGCCGAATTCTATCTGCAGACGGTGGAGACCGTGTTCATCCGCCACGCGCTGCCGGAGCGCCAGATGACCCATCGCGGCACGCCGGTGGACCCGGCGGCGATCCACCGCGTGGCGCTGCTCACCATCGAAGGGGAGCACGACGACATTTCCGGCGTCGGCCAGACCGAGGCGGCGCACCGGCTTTGCGTCAATATCCCGGCCGAACTGAAGGCCCATTACCTGCAGCTCGGGGTCGGCCATTACGGCGTGTTCAACGGCTCGCGCTTCCGGGCCGAGATTGCCCCACGAATTGCGGATTTCATGGTGTCGAGCGTGCGCGCGTTCAATCTTGCCGCTCGGGGGCAGAACGCAGCGGTCTCCGCCCTGCGACTTGCGTGAGACGGCCAACTCGATTCAGTTCGGCGGGTGCGATTCGAATCACCGCTGCAGCTGATCCTGCCGTTCCTGTGGCCGAAGCCGCCCTCGCCCGCACGCAAGGCCGAAAGGCTGGTCGTCACCGACGCGGATAGCGCCTACGCCGTGACCGTGGTGCGGCATCCGCGCGCCCGCAGCTACAATCTCCGCATCAAGGAGGCGCGCCGCGAGGCGGTGCTCACCATGCCGCGGCGCGGCAGCCTGCGCGAGGCGCGCGCGTTCGCCGAGCGTAACGCCGCCTGGATCGGGGCACGGCTCAAACGTCTGCCCGAACCGGTACCGTTCGCGCACGGCGCGACCATCCCGCTCCGCGGCATTCCGCACGAGATCGAGCACCGGCCGCTGGCGCGCGGCACGGTCTGGACCATGACGCGCGGCGACGCCGCGTTTCTGTGCGTCGCCGGCCGGCCCGAGCGGGTCGCGCGTCGACTCGCGGATTTCATGAAACGGGAGGCGCGGCGCGACCTCGCGCAAGCGAGCCGGCATTTCGCGGCAATGCTCGACGTCAGGATCGGCGGCGTCGGCGTGCGCGACACCGAGAGCCGCTGGGGCTCGTGCTCGGTGGAGGGGGCACTCTCGTTCTCGTGGCGGCTCGTGCTGGCGCCGCCGTTCGTGCTCGAATATCTCGCCGCGCACGAGGTCGCGCACCGGATCGAGCTCAATCATTCGCGGACCTTCTGGCGGCTGGTGGACCGGATCTGTCCCGAGCGGCACCGCGCCGAGGCTTGGCTCAAGGCGCACGGAAACGGCCTGCACCGATACGGCGCGGGCTAGTTCTCAATAATCCCTCCCCCTGGAAGGGGGAGGGAGGAAGCAGAGTTCAGCGGCGGCCGAATAGCTTGTCGAACAGCCAGCGGTCCAGCGTCATGCCGCTGGTCGGCTGAATCGACTCGGGCGCGGGCACGGCCGCGATGTCGCGCGCATCGGCCGGGGCAGTCGCCACCGGCGGCAACGTGGAGGGGTCGCCGGGAAGATCCACGACCTGCTGATTCTGGTGGGCGACGCGCATGAACCGGCTCCAGATCTCGACCGGCAAGTTGGAGCCAGACGCGCGTTTGGTCGGCGTCGCGTCGTCGTTGCCGAGCCAGATGCCGGCCACGAGCCGGCCGGTATAGCCGATGAACCAGGCGTCGCGATAATCCTGGCTGGTGCCGGTCTTGCCGGCCGCCTGCCAACCCGGCAGCGCGGCGCGGCGCGCGGTGCCGGTGAGCAACGTCTCCATCAGCATGCGGTTCATCATCGCGACCTGCGCCGCTGCGACCACGCGGCCGGGCCCGGTGAGGCTGCGCGCATAGAGGATTTTTCCGTTTGCGCTCCGCACCCGCTCGATCACGTGCGGGATCACGCCGATGCCGCCGTTGGCGAACGGCGCGAAGGCGCCGGTGAGCTCTAAGAGCGTCACCTCCGAGGTGCCGAGCGCGAGCGAGGCATTGGGGTCGAGCTTGGAGGAAATGCCGAGCCGGCGCGCGGTGGCGGCGACGTTCTTCGGACCGACCTCGAGCGCGAGACGCACTGCGACCGTATTGAGCGAGTTCGCAAGCGCAGTGGTGAGCGAGACCGGCCCGAAATATTCGCGCGAGAAATTCTCCGGCCGCCAGCCGCGTATTTCGATCGGCGCGTCCTCGCGCAACGTATCGGGCATAAGCCCGCGCTCGAGCGCGGCGAGATAAACGAACGGCTTGAACGCCGAGCCCGGCTGCCGGTGGGCGGCGATCGCCCGATTGAACTGGCTTTCGGCATAGGCGCGGCCGCCGACCAGCGCGCGCACCGCGCCGTTCGGATCGATCGCCACCAGCGCGCCTTGGGTGACGCCATAGCGCTCGCCCTGCTTCGCGAGTTCCTCCGCGAGCACCTTCTCGGCCGCGGCCTGGAGCGCGGGATCGATCGAGGTCTGCACCGTGACGTCGGACTCAAGCGGGCCGACATAGGCGTCGAGCGCGTCCATCACCCAATCGGCGACGTAGCCGATGGAGCCCGGCCCGTCGTGGCGCACGATCACCGGCGGCCGGCCGCGCGCGGTCTTGGCCATGGCCGCGGAGATGTATCTGGCGTCCACGAGCGCGGCGAGCACGATCTCGGCGCGCTCGCGCGCGGCTTGCGGATTGCGCGTGGGCGCGAGCCGGGAAGGCGACTTCACCAGCCCCGCGAGCATCGCGGCCTCGGCGAGCGTCACGTTGCGCGCGGACTTCCCGAAATAGCGTTGCGCCGCGGCCTCGACGCCATAGGCGCCGGCGCCGAAATAGACCCGGTTCAGATAGAGCTCGAGGATCTGGTCCTTGGAATAGACGCGCTCGAGCCAGAGCGCGAGCACGAGCTCCTGCACTTTGCGGGAGAGCGAGCGCTCTTGCGTGAGAAAGAGGTTCTTGGCGAGCTGCTGCGTCAGCGTCGAGCCGCCCTCGCGCAGCGCGCGCGCCGTGAGATTCACGTAGAGCGCGCGCGCGAGCCCGACCGGATCGAGACCGAAGTGCCAATAGAAGCGGCGATCCTCGGTGGCGACGAAGGCCTGCGGCAGATAAGGCGGCAGCGCCGAAAGCGGCAGCGCGATGCCGCCCATGTCGCCGCGGGTCGCGAGCGTCTTGCCGTCGAGGCCGACGATGGTGACGGTCGGCGGCCGCTTCGGCACCACCAGCGTCGCGAGCGACGGCAGGCGCGAGGCTTGGTAGCCGACATAGAAGACGATCCCGAGCCCGGCCCAGATCGCGAGCACGAAGCCCCAATAGGCGAGGCGGCGGAAGAAGCCCTTGCGCGGGCCTTTCCTGCGCGGCGATTTCTTTCTGCCTTCGTGCTGATCGGAGCCGCGGCCGTTGCCGTTCCCGATGCGGTCGCGCGCATTGAGTCCGAACGCGAACAGCGTCCCGAAGGTGCCGAGCGCGGGCTCGCGGCGGACTTTGCGCCGTCTGAAGAACATGCCCGCCCGTCCCTCGCTCCGCCTCCGCGCGCCCGCGCGCGCCGTTCGCGGTTAAGGAACCCTAAAGACGGCGATTTAAGGTTCGGTTACCCGGAGGAGCGTCATCAGCGCAGGCGACCGCGGGCCGCCGTTACGTTCTGTTGCGAGTTGCCGCGTGTTGCCGCTCGAATCTTTGAAATATGCCGGGCGCGCGGCAGCGTTGATGCCACTGCTGGAAAGATAGGAAGCGAGATCACTCCGCCGCTTGGGCAAGCATCGCCGGCGCAAAGGGCAGGTCGAGCTTGTGCCAGACATCGACCAGCGCACGCGTGAGTTCGGCGATCAGCGCATCATCGTGGAACGGCGTCGGCGTGATACGAAGGCGCTCGGTTCCCCGGCTCACGGTTGGATAATTGATGGGCTGGATATAGATGCCGTGATCGGCGAGCAAGAGATCGCTCGCCGCCTTGCACATGCCCGCCTCCCCGATCATCAGCGGAATGATGTGGGTTTCGTTCGGCATCAACGGAAGGTTCGCGCGCATGAGCGCGGCTTTGGTCTTCTCGACCTGCGCGCGGTGCCGTTCGCGTTCGATGTTGGAGTTCTTCAGGTAACGAATTGAAACTTTGGCTGCGGCGGCCACTGCCGGCGGAAGCGCGGTCGTGAAGATGAAGCCCGGCGCGAAGGAACGCACAGCGTCGACCACCGCCGCCTTGCCCGCGATATAGCCGCCGACCACCCCGAACGCTTTGCCGAGAGTGCCCTCGATCACGTCGACGCGGTCCATGACGCCGTCGCGCTCGGCGACGCCGCCGCCGCGCGGACCGTAGAGCCCGACCGCGTGCACCTCGTCGAGATACGTCATGGCGTTGTAGCGTTTCGCGACGTCGCAGATCATGCCGACCGGCGCCACGTCGCCGCCCATGGAATAGAGACTCTCGAACACAATGAGCTTCGCGCGCTCGCCAGCGGCGGCCAGCAATTCTTCAAGATGGGCGAGATCGTTGTGTCGGAAGATCGCTTTTTCCCGGGCGGAGCGGCGCACGCCCTCGATCATCGAATTGTGGTTTCCCGCATCCGACAGGATCAGGCAATCGGGCAACAGCTTCGCGAGCGTCGCAATGCCGGTCTCGTTGGAGACGTAGCCCGACGTGAAAACCAGCGCGGCTTCCTTCCGGTGCAGATCCGCCAGCTCCGCTTCGAGCTCGACAATCGCCCGGCTGTTGCCGGAAATATTACGGGTGCCGCCCGCCCCCGCGCCACTACGCCGGGCGGCCTCGACCATGGCCTCAATCACCGCCGGATGCCGGCCCATGCCGAGATAGTCGTTCGAGCACCAGATCACGATCTCGCGCGGACCCGCAGGCGAGCGCCAAGTCGCACGCGGAAAACGCGCCGCGTCCCGCTCAATCTCGTTGAAGACCCGATAGCGCCGCTCTTGGCGGAGCCCATCGAGTGCGTGGAGGAAGGCCTCTTCGTAATCCATTCGCCTCGCGGCTCCCTTCGTCCGCGAATCTCACATCTCAATCGATGTCAGAGCAGTCTAACGCGGCGCGCCATGTCGGGGATAGAGATTCAATTATTGCGGGCCCCCTCCATGATCCAACGCCTGATCGCGGTCCGGTCACAAATCGAAAGCTGCTTCTTGCCGTGGGGCATTCTCAGTTCGGGACTGGCGCGCCAGTCGAGCAGCCACATTAGATTGCTCGAGTCCGGATCGCCCGCGATTACCATCGGTCCGAACTTCGTTCCTTTCATCAATCCTTCGTACGTAGTCAGATCCAATCCGCTCACCTCGTATCCGCTGGCGCCCGGCCGATGGCAATCAAGGCAGCGACCTTTGAAGATCGGAAATACATCCTCGGCAAAACTAGTTAAGGGGACGCCGGGTCGAGTAGCGGGCCCCTTCGCTTTGAGCTTAGTTCCAGTATCTTGCCCGACTGCTTGGAAAGTCAGAGGTGCAGACACCGTAGCCGCGATCGCTAGCGCTGCAATGCCGAGAAACAAGGATCTCATGATGGGTTCCCTTTCGACCTTTCGTCAAACTGCCTGCTGATCAGGAGGCGACGACCGTTTGATTCGTCATCATGGCACCCTGCGAAACATAGCAATTCCCAGCATGCAATTATTCTAAAAGGTCGCTTCCTTTGCAATGACCAACCTTGACGCAGGTCAAAAGGATTTGCCGCGTCGCTTTCGGTCGCAACGCCCTCCGGCTGCGAGACAATCACTGCGCGCCGGCGGTAGCCGTCGCCGAGGTCGTGTCCTCGACCCAGGGCGGGAACAGCCGGACCATGACCATGAGCAAGATCACCGGAATGGCCAGCACCACCCCCGCCGCCAACAGCCCTTCCCGGCCGAGGATGGTCGGGTGATAGGCGAGCAATCCCCGGCCGGTCTTCGAGATCTCCTGTCCGCCGATGACCACGTTCCAGCGCATCATCAGGACCGACAGCAGGACCAGGGTCGCGCAGGCGGTGACGCCGGCGACCAGCGCGTTGCCGGTGGTGCCGCGCCAGATCATGAACGTGATGACGAGCAGCGGCAGCACCGAGCCCACACCGAATTGTAGGATGAAGAAGGGAACGATGAGCGGCCCTTTGACGAACTCCAGGATCACGTCGATGCCTTCCCGGGCGCGGTAGACAAGGCTGGCGAATTCGACCCCCTCCAACAGGAGGGTGAACATCATGAAACCCCACAGCGCGTAGGCCATACCCTTGAGGCAGGGGACGTCGACCGGGACCCTGCGCAGTTTGCACGAGGCTACGTAGAGCACGATCAACAGCGCGGTGCCCGAGATGATGGCGGAGAACAGAAAGATTGCCGGCATAAGATCGGACGACCACCATTCGCGCGACTTCAGCGAGCCGAACACGAAGCCGACGTAGCCGTGCAGGCCGTGCGCGCCGGGAATGCCTATGATGGCGAGCACATAGATCCACTTGCGATCGTAGCGCACCGCCTTCTCTGACAGATCGTAGGATCCGAGCGTGAGGATGCGATAATACCATCCCAGTAACCCTGTCTTGCTCTGCGCCATATGAACGATGTGAGGCCGAAACACGAACCAGGTCTCCAGCACCAGCAGGATCACGTAGAACGCCGCCGCATAGGAAAAGATTGCGAAGGCGGAGGTCAAGTGCGGCGTGATCATGGCATTGAAGGCCCGCTCGGGATGACCAAGGTGCAACAGCAAGGGCAGGGGAACGACGACCATGCAGCAGAGCGAGACCAAGAGGGCGAAATGCGCTACCGGTTTCAGGCGCTGGAACCCGAACACTTGATAGAGACTCGAAATGGTGAAGGCGCCCGCCACCAGCCCGGTGAGATAGGGATAGACGACGATAAGCACGGTCCACGAGATGATCGTCTCGTTGGGATAGACATAGCCGGTGAACGGCGAGATCTCGAAAAGGGGGTGCATCAGATGACCTCCTTGTCGATGCCGACGTAGAACACGTTCGGGGCATTGCCGGTCTCGCGCCGGAGCACCTGGACCTGATTGTCGCGGATGAACTGGCTGATCGGACTTTGTTTGTCGTTGCGATCGCCGAAGATGCGCGCGCCGGTCGGACAAACCTCGACGCAAGCGGGCTGCAATCCCTTGGTGATGCGGTGATAGCACCAGGTGCACTTGTCGGTGACGTTCCGGCGCTCGTCGAAGTAGCGCGCGCCGTACGGGCAAGCCTGCACGCAGTATTGGCAGCCGATGCAATAGGTGTGGTCGATGAGTACCACGCCGTCCTTGGTTTTATAGGTTGCGCCAGTCGGACACACCTGCACACAGGCCGGATGGGTGCACTGATTGCACAGCTTGGGCACGAAGAAGGCCTTTTCAACCTTCGCATCCTTGTAGCGATCGGCGAATCGATATTCGACCTCTGAGCCGGAGGCTTCGATGTTCACCGGATCGGCTTGGCTGTCGATGCGCGCGGTGTCTTCGCCCTCCAACGTGACGTAGCGCTCGACCCAGGTGCGGAAGTGATGCGCATCAAGAGGGACATCGTTTTCCTTCTTGCAGGCCTCGACGCAGCGCAAACAGCCGATGCACTTCGTAGCATCGACGCCGAACGCCCAACGATGCTCGGTCCAATCATACCCGGGAATGGCCGGCGGCTGGCTACCCGGTGTCACTCCCGGGGTGGCTGCCGTTGCTTGCGGCGAGACAGCGCTTGCGGCCACCGCCGTTGCGCCACACACGAGGACGCTTCCAAGACAACTCAGGAAGTCGCGCCGTTCTTTTTCGTGCGTCTCGAGTTGTTCTTTCTCTTCCATTGCCGCGCTCCTGGCAAAACTTTGGTTTTGCCCTATCTCACTTACAGCTCGCGTTGGCGTAATAGGCCGCCACGTTTTCGGCCTCCACGTCGCTCAAGTCCTTGACGATCCCAGCCATCATGCCGTTCTTGCGGGTGCCTTCCTTGTAAGCTTTCAGGGCAGCGACAAGATAATCCTTGGACAAGCCGATAAGATTCGGCCATGCGCGATTGCTGCTCATCCCATTGGCGCCGTGGCAGGCGATGCACTTCGACGCTGTCGCCCGATCCGCCAGCGTCGCTTGCTTCTCCACATTCAGGCTACTCTCGCATTTCAGGCCCGCGTAATAGGCCGCGAGGTGTTCGGCGTCTTCGGTAGTAATGCCCCCAGCAGCGGCGATCATCATCGGATTGTCGCGTGCGCGTATGCTGTAGGCCTTGAGGGCTTCGATGAAATAGGCCACGTTCTGCCCCGCGAGGCTGGGCCCAAGGAGGTTCACGCCCAGACCTTCGGGGCCGTGGCAGCCCGCGCAAGCGGCGGCCTTTATCTTTCCTGCCACTGGATCGCCGCGCCGAGCTGTCGGTGTGGTCGATACTAAATTGAGCTTTGGCGAATGGGGGTTATGGCAAACGGTGCACTGTTGCGTTCCAGCGTGGTCCGCGACCACGATCTGAGGCTGCTGCGCCGGTCTTCCCGTCAACTGTTCGTGGCAAAGAGTGCAAAGCTTTCTGCTGTCGGTTGGGACGATTAGTTTCAGCTTGTCCGAGTGATCCACGCCGGTCGCAACATGCTCAAACATGCCCCGAACATCTCGCTCGCCAGCAGCGCCATGGCAGACCTCACATTTGACGACCTTTCCGATATCGGTCTTGTTGTGTACGCCTTTGGACCATTCCGCGAATCGCTCCGCATGGCATGACTCGCAATATGCTGCCCCTTTGTACTTTGGCTTATCAGAAGCAATCTCTGCTACCGACTTTCCTCGATAGTGACCAAATTCGTAAAACGAATCGACGGTGAATAAAGTCTTCGCTGCATATCCCACGACGCCGAAAACCATCATAAGAAGGACGAGTCGAAAAATGTGTCGCGGCATGGCTTGCCTGTCTCTGGGAGTTATCCGGTTAATCTGGAGTTGTTCATAACCTGGATCTCTTCGTGCGCGCTGATCCCTCGCAGAGAAAGCTCTGACGATCGAACTTGCGGCGCATCTATCATGGATTTCTCTCGCCGAGAGGCAAGCGCGACCCAATCAAGAAAATGATCGATGAAAAATCAGTTTGGAGATATGATCTATATCAAGGTTGGAATTTTTTCGATTTAATAGTGGCACACTAGTTTGTCGAACCGCCGAGGTCCTTTTGCCTCGCGACGATGTCAATGAGATTGTCTGCCTTCAAGCTAGCCAGGGAATGCTGGCTTGAATGCCAAATGTCGGAATGTGCTTTCCGCGTTTGCCGCAAGGAC
This sequence comes from Hyphomicrobiales bacterium, assembly GCA_023269635.1. Taxonomy (GTDB): domain Bacteria; phylum Pseudomonadota; class Alphaproteobacteria; order Rhizobiales; family Xanthobacteraceae; genus JAHFPN01. The sequence continues at coordinate 15,536 of JAHFPN010000020.1, forward strand.
GAGCGACAGTGGCGCCCGTGCCGCAGAGGATGTCAATTTATTTCTAGTTCCTTGACCTTTATGGGTAGGTGGCTCCATCCGACCCCCATCAGCCAATGATCGGAATATCGCTGTCCTTTCTGTGGTTGACCGCCAGCGGCGTCGCGGCGAACCACAACTGATACATGGTCGTCACCCACATAAAGGCGAAGGATAGACCCATCAGTGCGCCGGCCCCCATCACGACCCAGGCGAACGGATGATAGAGCTTGGTGAAATACCAGGAGCTGACATCCAACGTAATGGCGACGAACGGAAGCGCAACGATGGTGCACTTGAACCACACGGGCCGCACATAGGCATGGCTGTACATGAGGCCCATGATGAAGAAGATGAAGGTCAATCCGAACAGGTGAATGTGCGAGACGCGAACCAGCGTGAAGACATTGGCGCCGGTGTCCTGCTCGGTCAGCTTCTTCAAGTTATCGTACGACCCCAAATTCACAAGATGCGGGTTGCTGCCGTCGTGGCAACTCATGCAGCGCTTGTCTAGCGTCGGCTTGATGTCCTTCTCATACTTTGCGCGATCGGCACCTTGCTGCACCCAGGCGATGATGGAGTCGATCTCGTCACGCGGCAACATGTTCGACATCGGCCCACGCAAGGCCGATTCAATGCGCGAGCCTTTCCCGCTGCCGGAATAGGCGACGACGAGATCCTGATAAGACAACATCATGGGATTGCCGCCAGCCCGCCCGGCGTAGGTGTGAAACAAATAGATCAACGCGAAAAGATAGCCCAGCCCGAGGATGAAGAGTGTGGCGGTATAAAGGATGCGCTGGCTGAGCGGCAGCTCTGAATAATGACGATAACCCCGGTGCAGCGGAAGATCACTCATGGTCGGTTCCCTTCGATCTTGCGGACCCGAACACTCGAGCACGGCTCAAGCCGCATACCCGGTGCTCTGGCTGCGGTGTTGTTCGCTACCGCTAATGCGCGCGACGGGTCATCATTTTTCTTTGAGTGAGGCGTAGTAAGCGGCCAAATTTGCCAGATCCTGGTCGCTGAGCGAACTTAACATCCCCTTCATGACCGCATTGTCGCGCTGGCCGGATTTGTATTCCTTCATCGCTTGGATCAACTGATCCTCCTTCTTGCCTGCCAACGCGGGATTCGGCGCTATTCCCTCGCCGTTTACCCCGTGGCACGCAGCGCACATGGCGGCCTTGACCTTGCCTGCTTGGGCGTCTCCAGCCGCTTGTGCGGTGCCAATTGCCAGCAATGTGACTATTCCTGCGATCAATAGCGTGCGGTTCATTGTTCAGCTCTTTTTTTGATGTTGGGTGATTGGCCGAGATGCGAGAACCAGCGCGGCATCATGTTCTGCATGGCAAACTATATCTTGCCATTCGACATGTTGGCGATTTCTGGCTCCAACCATAAGTGATGTTCCTCGCAGTTCACTTACTTCGATGGTACAATTACATATACGACGGCACGCGCCTTCTGGCTTGCGTAGTAGGCCGCGAGGTTCTCGACATCTCGCTCGGTCAGCACATCGGACATGGCAGCCATCGGCGGGCTCTTGCGCGCACCGGTCCGATAGGCATGCAAAACCTTTTGGAGATAATCCTCACGCTGTCCTGCCAGGGCCGGCAAGCGCGGGTCGGTGCTGTTGCCACTGATTCCGTGACAGCGGTCACACCTCTGCGCCCATTCGGCGGTAGTCAGGGGCTTGCGTACATTCGGGGGCTGCGGCTGTTGGGTAGCGTAATAAGCCGACAGATCCTTGATGGCAGTGTCGTCGAGCGACGCCACCGGGCCTGTCATCGTTTCTTCATTACGCAATCCGCTCTTGTAGGCTTGAAGCGCGGCCGCGAGGTACTGCGCATCTTGACCGGCGAGACTCGGAATCTGGGGATTCAAGCTGATACCTTGGTTGCCGTGGCATCCGGCACAGGCAGCAGCGGCGACCTTGCCCGCCACCTGGTTACCGACAACCGGAGTTCGCGCCCGCTCGGGCTTTTGCAGCGCGTAATAGAGTGCGATATTTTCTAAATCCGCATCGCTGAAGGCCCCGAGCATCGACTTCATCAAGTCGTGCTTGCGTTGACCGATCTTGTAGCCCTTCATGGCGGCGACGAGATACTTTGGATCCAGTCCGACGAGGCTCGGCATGCCGGGCGTCTTGCTGATGCCGATCTCGCCGTGGCACCCCGTGCAGCTGGCCGCAGCAGCGATGCCCGCTTGGACCGGATCGGGGTTGGCAGGGGCGGCTTTTGGGTCGCTCGGTGCACCGGGTTGTATGGGATCAAGGCTGGCATAGTAGGCCGCCAGTTTGAACAGCGCGTCGTCGCTCAGGAATTTGACGGCGTTATTCATGGCGCTGACACCACGGGCACCCGTTTGGTAGGCCCGCAGCTCAAGATAGAAATATGCCGGTCGCTGGCCAGCAAGATGGGGCACGCCTGGGGTGGTACTGAAGCCGTTGGCGCCGTGACAGACGGCGCACGAGCCGTCCGCGAGGCGCTTGCCTTCCGCGACCTCTTCAGCGTTGGCATACATAGCTCGGAGTTCGTTACCACTGCCAGGATCGACCATGGCGGGTTGAGTTGCCGCGCTGGGAGGATAACTTACCAAGAACAGAATTCCGACCAAGCCTCCCGCAATCAGCAATGTCGCGAGGGAGAAGCGCGCACTCGGCCGCCACAGGAAAGTCCAGACGCGCGCGATGAAGCCTTTTCTGGGAGTGGTTTCGTTCGTCTCGCTCATGACTTCCCCCTGCCGCAAAATCCTAGACCCCACCCGCGGCGGGACCTGAACATCGCCGGGTAACGCTTTGAAGCGGCGCTACAGGAGCGGGCTATTCGGGCAAGGCACTCAACGCCGAATGCGGCCATAAATAATCCGCTCGTTCCTATTGCGCGTATGTCCTTCTTGTATCGGCGCGAGAGGTCCGGCCACCTCACTTTTTCTTCTGGGTCCTGTACTTTTGGCCGGCGGGCGTGAGCGGGCCGCTACCCGCCTTGTTCACATGGCATACGCCGCAGGCCCTGCCGGTCTGTGCGGCATATTCCGGCATCGCCTCAGCGGTTCGAGGAGCGACGGCGATCATCATGCCTACAATCAAGATTGCGGCCGCCGCGACCGCAACCAGACTGATTTTTCTTGAAACTTCAGCGTCATGCATAGCCGCTCTCCTCACTCTTCGCGTTGGCCGATTCGTTTCAACTATCCCCGGTCATTGATCAGGCCTTAAGTCCAAGATATTTGATTCAGATCAAGGCTGCGACGCTTGTTTTTAGCAAAAAAATGCAGCAGAGTTGAATAAATCGGGGCCGGGGGGCGCCGGCATGAAAAGTCTGGTTGGTGTGGTCTACGCCGCGATCCTGGGGTCGCGTAGCAATTCAGAGAATAAGGCCGCAGTCCGTTTAACTTCGAACCGCGTCATATTCGTCGCCGCAGGGCTGCTTTTTTCAACGCTGCTCGGGATCAATCAACAAGTCTGGGCCAGTGAGCCCCAGCCTGTTGATGATTCGTATTCGGCCCTGGCTGAATTCGTGCAGCGGATCGGAGGCAAGCAGCCCAAGCTCATCGCGGCATCCGATCCGCAAACATCCGTCGATCATTCGTATTCGGCGTTGATCAATTTCATTCAGCAAATCGAGGCCGAACAACCCAAATTGGCCGCGGCCAAGAAGTCCACCGACCCCTGGGATTTGAGCAAGAACACGCAGCCCAAGGATTCCACCAAGAACGTTACGAAGCGCACGACCGTCACCAATACCGCCGAAGCGACCTATGTGGGATCGCCAGTCTGCCTGGGCTGTCATTCGGCGCAGGCCGCGGCGTTCGCGCAGACGCTCATGGGCAAGATCGGCCGGGTCAAGAAGGGAACGATGGAGTGCGAGAACTGCCACGGTCCCGGGTCGCTGCACGTGAAAGCCGGCGGCGGGCGCAACGTCGGCGGGATCATTTCCTTCCGGCCTGAGGACACGACCCGCACCGCCGCGGAGAACAATGCGCTTTGCCTGGGCTGCCACGACAAAGGCGACCGTGTTCTGTGGCCGGGTAGTACGCACGAATCTCGGGGCCTGGCTTGCACGAATTGTCACACGGTCATGAAGGCCGTGTCGCGCAAGCACCAACTAAAAACAACGTTCGAGCCGGACACTTGCTTCCAGTGCCACAAGAACAAGCGCGCGGAGATGTGGCGGACGGCGCACATGCCCGTGCGCGAGGGCAAGATCACCTGCACGAATTGCCATAACCCGCACGGCAGCTTCTCCGAGTCCTTGTTGAAGGAAGCCACCGTCAACGACAACTGCTACCAGTGCCATGCGGAGAAGCGCGGGCCGTTCCTGTGGGAGCACGCGCCGGTGCGCGAGAACTGCCTGAACTGCCACGACCCGCACGGCTCCATCAACGACTTCATGCTGAAGATCTCGCGGCCGCGTTTGTGCCAGCAGTGCCATAGCTCGCCCAGCGGACATCCGGGCAATCCGCGCAATCCGTTCTCGGTCTACGCAATCAACCGCGAGTGTCAGAACTGCCACTCGCAGCATCATGGAACGAACAGCCCGGCGGGCGTCCGGTTCCAGCGCTGACGGGGTCGGTGGAGGTGTGCTCGGGCGTGTCGATGAAACAGGGAAGTCGTCGGAGGAAGACATGAGCAGCGATGGCTCAAAGAGCCGCAGGGCGATATTGCTGTCCAGCGCCATCGTTTTCGCGGCGATCCCGTTGTGCGGTGCCCTCGCTCAGACGCCGACGAATTCGAGCCCGATGTGGGATTTTTATGGCGAGGTCGAGGTAGGGGGCAGGATCATCTTCGACCGGCCGCCGAGCGGCTTCGGCCCGGCCCCGGCGCCGTCCTTTTGGCTGACGCCCCAGACGACCCAAAGTCGGGCCAAGTTCGAGGAATACGGCGCGATCAGAAACGGCATCTATTCGGATTTCATTCATCTCGGAGCGGCGACCCGCGACGGCCAATACTTCGTCGATTTTTGGGCCGAAAACATCGCGCGCAACAATCAATATTACAGTTTGAACGCCGCCAAGGTCGGCGAGCACTACCTGATGCTGGAGTGGAACCAGATTCCGCACCTGATCAGCACCAGTGCCAAGACGATCTTCAGCGGAGCCGGTACGACGTTCCTGTCGGTCTCTGACGCGCTGCAGACGTCTCTGCAAGCCAACGCGTGCGGAGCGACAACCACCGGCGCTACCCCTGCCGGCTGCGTTCCGGCCACCGGCCAAATTGCTCGCACGAATATCGAGGGCTTCATCAACAACGCTGCCACGGCCCTCACGCTCGGCACGCAGCGAGACAAAGGGAGCGTCGCCTATAAGTTCACGCCGACCGACAACTTGGAATTCAAGGTCAACTACTCGCACGAACATCGGACCGGTACCCGGCCGATGGCGATGAATTGGGGTTATGGGTTCAAGGCGGCCACCGGCTTTCCGACGAATATCGTCGAATTCCCTCTGCCGATTAACGACATCACCCAGAACGTCAGCGCGGTGGCCCAATACGTGGGCACGACTCCTTGGGACACGAGATGGGTCGCGAACCTGAGATACTCGGGGTCCTTCTACGACAACGCGCTCAAGTATATCGAGGCGGAAAATCCATTCTGCCTCACCTGCTCGATCAGCGCCGGCAACGACCGCGGTCCCAAGCTGCTGCGCCTCGCGCTGCCGCCGAGCAACATGGCCAATGCATTCACGTTCAACAGCGCGGTCAATCTACCGTGGAAGAGCCGTTGGATGGGAACCTTTCAATACAACATGATGCGGCAGAACGATCCGTTCGTGAACACGCAGACCAACGGCCTCGTTCTTCCCGATGCGTTGCCTGCCACCAGCGCCAACGCCAAGGTCGATACGATCCTCGCCAACAACGTCTTGACCACGCAGTTGACCAACGATCTGAAGTCAACGCTCCGTTATCGCTATTACGACGTCAATAACAATACGCCGGAGCTGTTGTGGGGCAGCTATGTTCGCGCCGACAGCGCGATCGTGACCACGGACCGCAGGAACCTCGCCATCGCCTACACCAAGCAGAATGCGAGCGGCGAGTTGAACTGGCGCGCCATGCCCTGGCTGAACATCGGCGCCATCTATGCCTGGGAGCAATACGACCGGACCCGCCGCGACGCGAATGTTACCAACGAGCATTCCGGCAAACTCTATACGGACGCCACCCTGTGGGATCACTCGAAATTGCGCGCCAGCATCATGTATGCGGTGCGGCGGTACAGAAACTACGACGCGGTTGTTTTCGTCGATGACCCCGGGCTCGGATACTCGGAAGTTCCGGCGCAAGTGCGCAAGTTTGATATGGCCAACCGCAACCGGCTCAAGGCGGAGGCGTTCTTGGATATGCCGGTCGGCACCATGTTCACCCTGACGCCGAACTTCGGCCTGCGCTTCGACAATTTCCCGATCGACGTGGTGAACCAATTGGGCGTGAAGAAGGATAACGCATGGAATGCGGGTATCGAAGCTTCCGCCAAACTGAATTCTTCGGCGCTGGTCAGACTGTCCTATAACTTCGAGCACCACATCCTGAGCTTGGACGGAACTGCGGTCACGCCCGTCATCCCGGCCAATATTTGGCACAGCGATATCACGCAGCGTTATCACACGTTCATCGCTGGATTGGATTGGAAGGCGATCCCCGGCAAGCTCGATTTCAAGTTCGACTACATGTTCGTGCTGTCGAGCGAAGCCAACAACACCATTCCTTGTTCATCCGGAATCGCGGGATGCACCGGCAGCGGCGTGGGGGTGACGACCACGCAATTCCCGACCGAGCGCAACACCTACCATCGCTTCAGCGTCCTTGCGCGCTATTTCGTCGATCCGGACATCGTCCGGAAGATGGGCTGGGGGGGCGAGGTGGTGCTGAAGGCCCGTTACCTGTTCCAGAGAAACCGGAACTCGAATTGGGCGACGGACACGATGACGCCGTATATCCCGAGCCCGGATCAGACCGTGGACTTGACCGGCGGCGGCAGGTCCATCTTCCTGGCCGCGTTCAACCCGAACTATACCGCCCATGTTATGACAATGGCTCTTGCAATAAAGTGGTAGCGAAAGATCAGGCCGCGAATATCCTGCCATTAACTGCGAATCAATTGCATGGCACGGTCGAACCAGTCCGTCCTGTTCATGGGACGGGCGGCGAGCTTTACGGTAGCTCGGTCGGGAAGCAGCCTCGGCTTCACGGTTGCGGCCGCGATTTGGCTGTGATGTAACTGCGACCGACGCGTGGCACTTCGCATGGCTTCGGCCTTGTGCGTAGGCGGCGCTACGGTTGCACGTCGGTAGATTAACTTAATGACCTTGTGGTTGACGCTTGCGGTGATGACTGTAGCGGCGGTCCTCGCCGTGCTCTGGCCGCTCGCGCGCGGAAGGGTCGCGGTTCGCTCCGGCAGCGATGTCGCGATCTATCGCGATCAGCTCGACGAGATCGAACGCGATCGTGCCGCCGGTCTGATCGGCAAGGCGGAGGCGGAAGCCGCGCGCGTGGAGGTCTCACGCCGTCTTCTTGCCGCGGCCGACTCGGCCGAAGCCGTGCAACCCGGCGACGGAAAGCCGTCGACATGGCGTCGCCGCGCCGTGGCGATCGCGGCGCTGTTCCTGCTGCCGGCGGGCGCCGGCGCACTCTATCTTTCACTCGGATCGCCCGGAATTCCCGCGATGCCGTTCGCGTCCCGCCTCAATGTCTTGTCCGAACAACACTCGATCGAAGCCATGGTGGCCCAGGTGGAGGCCTATCTCGAGAGCAATCCGGCGGACGGCAAGGGCTGGGAGGTGTTGGCGCCGATCTACCTGCGCTTTGGCCGCTATCAGGATGCGGTCAAGGCATGGCGCAATGCGATACGACTGTTGGGTGAGACCGCGGAGCGCCAGGCCTATCTTGGCGAGGCGCTGGTCGCCGGAGCTAGCGACAGGGTCACCGCCGAGGCGAAGGCCGCCTTCGAGCGAGCCGTGGCGATCGACGCCAAGACGGTAAGCGCGCGTTTCTACCTGGGGCTTGCCGCCGAGCAGGACGGAAAGCGCGACGAAGCCGTCGGGATCTGGCGCGATCTCATTGCCACGGCGCCGACAGGCGCGCATTGGGTCGAGTTCGTTCGCGCTGCGCTTGCCCGTGTCGACGGCACCCCGGTTGAGAAACAACTGGCCGCCACTGTGCCCGGCCCCAACGCCGAAGACATAGAGGCGGCGGCGAAACTCGGGCCCGAACAGCAAACCGCCATGATACGCGGCATGGTCGATCGCTTGGCCCAACGCCTGCAAACCGACGGTTCCGATGTCGACGGATGGCTCCGACTGGTGCGCTCCTATAAGGTGCTCGGTGAA
>JAHFPN010000137.1 GCA_023269635.1 Hyphomicrobiales bacterium
AACGTGCCGAAAGCGCGGGGCGCGCTGCTCCGCGCGGGCCCCCCATTCTCGATCAGCCGCTGATCACGCCCCATCGCGCAACCGTATTCGAACCTCGGCCGTTTGCAACGGGTTCGCGGACCTTGCCGCGCCTTTCGCTGCCTGGATTTGCCGAGATTTCGTCCCCTCGCGGACTGTCGTGCCCGCTCCCTCGATGCATGGCCAGAAGGCGCTGGGAGTGGGGCAGAATTAGGGTTGATCGCGGCGGATGGTTAATTGGACACGGCAGGCGCCGGCGGATTTGCATTCCCGATCGCGCGCCGCTTGCAATGGCGCGAGCGTTCTCGCACATGTTCCGCCGGGCGCGGGGCGGCGCGGAAGGGTGGCCGAGCGGTTTAAGGCGCCAGTCTTGAAAACTGGAGATCCCGCAAGGGATCCGTGGGTTCGAATCCCACCCCTTCCGCCAACCTGCTTCGCGCTGCGGATCCTGAAATCAAGCTTCGGCAATGGACGAGATCACCATCCCCAAGATCAGCTTCGTCTCGCTGGGCTGCCCCAAGGCGCTCGTCGATTCCGAGCGCATCATCACCAAGCTGCGCGCCGAGGGCTATGAGCTCGCGCGCACGCACGCGGGCGCCGACGTGGTGGTGGTCAATACCTGCGGCTTCCTCGACAGCGCGCGCGCCGAGAGCCTGGCCGCGATCGGCGATGCGCTCAACCAAAACGGGCGTGTGATCGTCACCGGCTGTCTCGGCGCCGAGCCCGAGATCATCCGCGAAGCGCATCCGAGCGTGCTCGCCGTCACCGGCCCGCAGCGCTACGAGGAAGTGATCGCGGCCGTGCACGCGGCGGCGCCGCCCAGGCACGATCCGTTCCTCGACCTGGTGCCGCCCGAGGGCATCAAGCTCACGCCGCGGCACTACGCTTACTTGAAGATTTCCGAGGGCTGCAACCACCGCTGCACGTTCTGCATCATCCCGAAGCTGCGCGGCGATCTGGTGAGCCGCCCCGCCGCGGACGTGCTGCGCGAGGCGGAGCGGCTGGTCGCCGCCGGCGTGAAGGAACTGCTGGTGATCTCGCAGGACACTTCGGCTTACGGCGTGGATATCAAATACGCGGCGAGCCGCTGGAAGGATCGGAACTTGCGCGCGCGCTTTCTCGATCTCGCGAGCGCTCTGGCTGAGCTCGGGGCCTGGGTGCGGCTGCACTACGTCTACCCCTACCCGCACGTGGATGACGTGATCCCGCTCATGGCCGAGGGCAAGGTGCTGCCCTATCTCGATATCCCGTTCCAGCACGGGAGCCCGGCCGTGTTGAAGCGCATGCGCCGGCCGGGGCGCCAAGAGAAGACGCTCGCGCGCATCGAGAACTGGCGCGAGCAATTGCCCGATCTCACGTTGCGCTCGACCTTCATCGTGGGGTTCCCGGGCGAAACCGATGGCGAATTCGAGGAATTGCTCGCGTTCGTCGAAGAAGCGCAGCTCGATCGGGTGGGCTGCTTCCAATACGAGCCGGTGCGCGGCGCGGCCGCCAACGCGATCGCGGCGCCGGTGGCCGACGACGTCAAGGAGCAGCGCTACGCCCGCTTCATGCAGAAGCAGCAGACGATCAGCGCCAAGCGGCTCAAGAAGAAAGTCGGGACGCGGCAGGCCGTGATCATCGACAAGGTCGAGAACGGAGCCGCCATCGGCCGCACCCGCGGCGACGCGCCGGAGATCGACGGGGTCGTGCATCTGAGTGCGTGGCGGCCGCTCAAGGTGGGCGAGATCGCGACCGTCAAGATCGAGCGCGCGGACGCCTATGATCTGCACGGCACGGTAGTCGGGTTCTGAAAAATACAATAGCCTCCCGGGCACGGGAGGAAACCATGAAAACCGTTACTCGCGCCCTGTTCGGCGGCCTCGCCGCGCTGCTCGCGCTGGCGACCGCGCTGCCCGCGTTCGCGCAAACCGACGTCGCGAATTTCCCCAACAAGCCGATCCGCATCATCGTCGCGTTCGCCGCCGGCGGCGGCAACGACATCATCATCCGGATCGTCGCGCAAAAGCTGCAGGAGAGCCTCGGCCAACAGATCATCGTCGAGAACAAGCCGGGCGCCAACGCGATCACCGGAACCGATTTCGCGAAGAACGCGACCGCCGACGGCTATACGCTGCTCATGGGCGCGACCGGGGCGATGGCGATCAATCCGGCGGTGTTCTCGAAGCTTCCCTACAATTCGCTGCGCGACTTCGTTCCGCTGTCGATGCTGGTGCACTTTCCGCTGTTCATGGTCTCGACTCCCTCGTTGCCGGTGAAATCGGTGCAGGAGCTGGTCGCCTACGCCAAGGCCAATCCGGCCAAGGCGAACTACGCCACCTCCTCGACGCCGTTCACGCTTGCGACCGAGCTGTTTAAGCAGAAGACCGGCGCGCCGCTCGAGGCGATCGCCTACAAGAGCAGCGGGGAATCCGTGGTGGCCGTGATCTCGGGCCAGGTGCTGACCACGATTTCCGACCCCGCGCCGGTGGTGCCGCAGATCAAGGCGGGACAAGTGCGCGCGCTCGCGGTCACCGGGCGCGAGCGTTCGCCCGATCTGCCCGACGTGCCGACGCTCGCCGAAGCGGGCGTTCCGGGCGTCGAGGTTTACTTGTGGACCGGCCTGTTCGCGCCCGCCGGCACGCCGCCGGCGATCGTGAAGAAGCTGGAGGCCGAGATCATCAAGGCGGTGAAGCATCCGGATGTGGCCTCCAAGCTCAAGGCGCTCGCGCTCGAAGTGGTCGGCAGCACCGGCGAGGAATTCGGGCGCGTGGTGGCCGCGGACATCGAGAAGTGGACGGCGGTCGCCAAGTCCGCGAACATCAAGATGGATTAATCCCCTCTCGTCGTCCCGGCCAAGCGAGCGCGCAAGTGCGCGCGAGCGCGAGCCGGGACCCATAGCCGTCGGACCATCACATTCGCACCGTCTGTGGTTATGGGTCCCCGCGTTCGCGGGGACGACTAGGATTTCAGCAAATCGCGAAGCGTGGCGGTCACGATCTCGATCGCCGCGCGCAGGTCCTTGAGCCGTACGTGCTCGTCGGCGCCGTGGGCGTTGGCTTCCAGGATCGAGCGCGGGCCGGCGCCATAGAGCACGGTCGGAATGCCGCGGGCGGCGTAATGGCGCGCGTCGGTGTAAAGCGGCACGCCGGTTTCCCTAATCGCGACGCCGAGCACTTCCTTGGCGTGCCGCTTGATCGGCGCGACCAGCCGCTCGACCCCGGGCAGCGGCTTGAGCGGCTCGGCTAGCAGGATGCGCTTGGTTTCAATCTTGATTGCCTTGCGGCCGGCGGCCGCTTTCTTGATCTGGGCGATCAAGTCACGCTCGACCTTGGCGCCGTTCTCCTCGGGAATGAACCGGCGATCGAGGCGAAGCGTCACGCGGTCGGGCACGACGTTGGTGTTAATGCCGCCGGAGATGAGCCCGACGTTGAGCGTGGGCGAGCCGATGCCGGGCGACTTGCTCTTGCCGCGGGCGAGCTTGGTCCGCTCGGCGTAAAGCGCGGAGAGAATTGCGTTTGCGGCTTCGAGGGCGTCGGCGCCGGTTTCCGGCAGGGCCGCGTGCGCTTGCCGGCCGCGCACGGTCGCTTCCAGGTGCAGGCAGCCATTGTGCGCGGTCACGACCGAATAGGAGAAGCCGGCGCAGATCGCGAGATCGGGCCTGGAGATTTTTTCATCGAGCAGCCACTGGGGGCCGAGCTCGCCGCCCGCTTCCTCGTCATAGGTGAAATGCAATTCGACCGCGCCATCGAGGTCGGCCGGCGCCGCGTTCAAGGCGCGCAGCGCGAACGCGTACGTGGCGAAGTCGGATTTCGACACCGCGGCGCCGCGGCCAAAGATGGCGCCGCCCTTCTCCACCGCACCATAGGGATCGACGCTCCAGCCCTCGCCCGCCGGCACCGCGTCGGCGTGCGCGTTGAGCGCGATGGTCGGGCCCGTGCCGGTTCCGAAGCGCTCGCGCACCACGAGATTGGTCACCGAGCGCATACCATGCCGCGCGACGAGCGGCGGCGGCACCGGATGGCGCTCGACCGCGAAGCCGAGCTCCTCTAGCAGCTTGGCCGCGGCTGCGGCGTGCGGCGCGCAATTGCCGGGCGGATTGTCGCTCGGCACCCGCACCAGCGCCTTCAAGAACTCGACCGCGCGCCGGAATTCCGCCTCGTTCATGGGCGCGCCTCGAACTTCTCGATGAAGCGCACGAGCGCCGCGATGGCGAGGCCCATGTCCTCTAGCGAAGCGTATTCCGCCGGGTTATGGCTGACGCCGCCCTTGCAGCGCACGAACAGCATGGCCACGGGACAGAGCTTCGCCATCATGACGCCGTCGTGGGCCGCGCCGGAGGCGAGCCGCACCGGCTTGCGCCCCGTTGCTTCGATCGCAGCCGCGAGCCGATCCTGCAGGCCGGCGTCGCAAGACGTGGTCGCAAGCTCGTGGATGAGTTCGATCTCGATCTCGAGATGCCGGCGCTTGGCGATGGCGCGCGCCTGTTCCTCGAACTGGCGGATCGCCGCGCGCCGCGCTTCGTCCGCGGCCGCGCGCAGATCGAGGCTCATCCGCACCCGGCCCGGAATGATGTTCATGGCGCCGGGATAGGGCTCGAGCATCCCGACCGTCGCGACGAGCCCCGCGCCTTCGCGCGCGATCTTCTCGGCCACGAGCGCGATCTCGGCCGCGCCCGCGAGCGCATCGCGACGCAGGTTCATCGGCACCGTGCCGGCGTGGCCGGCCTCGCCGGTCAGGTTAAGCACGAGCCGGGTCTGGCCGACGATGGCGGTGACCACGCCGAGCGGCTGGCTTTTCGATTCCAGCACCGGCCCCTGCTCGATGTGTACCTCCACGTAGGCAGCCGCCTCGCCGCGCGGAATTTCCGCGCGCGCAATCTCGTCCGGGTTCTTGCCGTAGGCGCCGAGCGCCTCGGCATAGCTCACGCCGGCTGCATCTTTAAGTTCGAGCTGCTTCCGGTCGAAGGCGCCCGCGACCGCGGCCGAAGTCGAGAGCGTCGAAGGGAAACGCGAGCCCTCCTCGTCGCCGAAGGCCAGCAGCTCGATCGCCGGGGGCTTGGCGCCGGCGCGGAGCAGCGTATCGACGGCGAGGATCGCGGCCACCACGCCGAGCGGACCGTCGTACTTGCCGGCGTCGATCACGGTTTCGATGTGGGACCCGAGCAGGAGGCGCGGCCCCTGCCCCATCCGACCGCGCAAGGTGCCGAGCGCGTCCTCGCTCACCTCGAGCCCGGCCTCGCGCATCCATTGGGCGACGAGGTCGCCGGCGCGCCGGTGCTCGGGCGTGAGAAAAAGCCGCACCAGCCGGTCCGGATCGGCGGAGATCGCGGCCAGCTCCTCGAGCATGGCCTCGGCGCGGCGGCCGAGCGCCGCCGAATCGAGCGGGATCATTGCCGCGCCCTCAGCCAGGCGCCGAGCTTCGCGCGCTCCTCGTCGCTCATGCGAGTCTCGTTGCCGAGCGGCATGGCGTTGGTCTGCACCGCCTGCGCGACGACCAGGCGTGCGTATTGGCGGAGATCGGCGACGGTCTCGAGCCGGATGTGCTTCGGCGCCTCGGCGAAGCCGGGGTGGGTGGGCTTGCGGGCATGGCAGCTCGCGCAGTGATGCGCGACGATCCGCATGGCTTCGTCGTCCGCGACCTGAAGCGTGGCCGTGGCTTGCTTCGGCGCAGTGGCACTCATCGCGCAGATGAGAGCGAAGAGTGCGACCGGCGCCGCCCAGCTATAGGCGTTGAAGTCGTCGCCGGCTTCGGCGCGGTTGATGAAATGGCGCACTAGCCCGCCCACGAGCAGGATCAGCGCCACCACCAGCCACGAATAGGCATGCCCGTAGAGCATCGGGTAGTGCTGCGACACCATCATCAGGAGCACGGGCAGCGTGAGGTAGTTGTTGTGGACCGAGCGCTGCTTGCCGATGGCGCCGAGCCTCGCGTCCGGCGCCTCGCCGGCGATCAATTGCGCCACCATTTTCTTCTGGTTCGGGATGATCACGAGAAAAACGTTCGCGGCCATGATGGTGCCGACCAGCGAGCCCACATGGATGAAGGCGCCGCGGCCGGAGAACACTTGGGTGAAGCCGTAAGCAGCGGCCACGATCAGCACGAACACCGCATAGGCGAGCGCGGCGGGCTTTTCGCCGATCGGCGACCGGCAGAGGAGATCATAGGCGAACCAGCCGGCGACGAGACTGAGCACCGAGATCAGAACCGCGGTCGCGGGCGAGATCTCGAGCACGGTCGGGTCGATCAGGTACGCCCGCGCGTTCCAATAATACTGGATCACCAGGAGCCCGAAGCCGGTGACCCAGGTCAGGTACGCCTCCCAGCGGAACCAGACGAGATGCTCCGGCAATTGCGGCGGGGCGACCGTGAATTTTTCCACGTGGTAGAAGCCGCCGCCGTGCACCTGCCAGGCCGCGCCCTGCACGCCCGGCGACGCCCCGCTCTCTTTGCGCAGCCCGTAGTCGAGCGCGATGAAATAGAACGAGGTGCCGATCCAGCCGATGCCCACCACCATGTGGGCCCAGCGCAGGATCAGGTTGATCCAGTCGGCGATAAAGACGTCCATCGCCAAATGGGCCGCGGAGTTCATCCGCGGCCCGCTCCTTCGTTCGCTGCCGAGCTCAGGGCACCAGCACGGTCGAGCCCACGGTCTTGCGCGCCTCGAGGTCGCGATGGGCCTGCGCCGCGTCCTTCAGCGCGTAGGTCTGCTTGACCGGGACCTTCACCGCGCCCTTGCCGACCACGTCCATCACCGCGTTTGCCAACGCCACCATGTCGGCGCGCTTGGCGCCGTAATGGACGAGCGTCGGCCGGGTCGCGAACAGCGAGCCCTTGGTTTGCAGGAGCAGGATGTTGAAGGCCTCGATCGCGCCCGAGGCGTTGCCGAAGCTCACGAACATGCCCATCGGCTTCAGGCAGTCGAGCGAGCCCGGGAACGTCGCCTTGCCGACGCCGTCATAGACCACCTCGCACTTCGCGCCCTTGGTGATTTCGCCGACGCG
>JAHFPN010000231.1 GCA_023269635.1 Hyphomicrobiales bacterium
GCTGAAGATCGACTGCTTCTCGTCGCCGACCGCGAAGATCGTGCGCGGCCGATCCTCGCGCGCGCCGCGCCCGGCGAAGAATTCTTCGGCAAGCTTCTCGATCAGGGTCCATTGCTCGGGGCTCGTGTCCTGCGCCTCGTCGATGAGAATATGATCGACGCCGCTGTCGAGCTTGTAATGCACCCAGGCCGCGGCGGTATCGGTCAAGAGGTCCACGGTCTTGGCGACGAGATCGCCGAAATCGAGGACGCCGCGCGCGGTCTTCATCGCCTGGTAGCGCCGGACAGTGGCCTCGGCGAGCGCGGTCAGCGCCGCGCTGCGCTCGCGGGCGGCCGCGGCCGCGCGCTTGTCGATGAGCGGGATCAGCCGGTCGCGCTCGGCGATCATGCGGGCGAAGAGGACTGGTTGCAGCCGGCGGGCGTTTTCGCCGCCGAAGCCGGCCTCCTCGCGCGGGTCGCCATCATTGGTGAAGAACACCGAAAGATATTCATCGAGCGCCGCGGTCAAGTAGGACATGAGAGCGGCGGCGGCGAGCGTCTCGCCGCGGCGCTTGGCGTTGCCGCCGAGGGCGGCGAGCGTCGCGGCGACGTTCGACCATTCGCTGCGCGGTAACAGGGCTTTTTCGATGATCTTGCTTTCGACTGCGGCGAGCGTCTCGCGCGTCTCGATACCGAGCGCCGCCGCGAGCGCATGGTCGGCGCCGGCACCGCCGAATCGATCGAGGAATCGGGTGAGCCTGCGCCGCTCGCGCACCGCCGCGTCGAGCGCCTGGGCGAGGTTCTGGTCGGAAGCGACCTCGACCGCGCGCGCGAGCGCCTGGCCGAGCGGGCCCGCGGGCGCGAACGCGGCCTCGAGCAGGACCGCGAGCCGCGCGCGCGCGAGCAGGTCCTTCTCACTCACCTCATCGAGCACCTCGAAGCCGGCCGGCACCCGCGCCTCGAACGGAAACTGATGCAGCACCCGGTCGCAGAAGGCATGAATGGTCTGCACCTTGAGCCCGCCGGGGGTCTCGAGCGCGGCGGTGAAAAGCCGCCGCGCGCGGGCGCGGCGTAAGTCCGAGATCGGCGCCGGATCGACCTCGGCGAGCTTTGCATCGAGCGCCTGGTCGTCGAGCCGCACCCAGTCGGACAGCACGCGCAGGACTTCGTTGGCCATGTGCGCGGCCGCGGCCTTGGTATAGGTGAGGCAGAGGATGCGCGCGGGCGGGACGCCGGCCATCATCAGCCGGATCGCACGGCGCACCAGCACCGTGGTCTTGCCGGCGCCGGCATTGGCCGTGACCCAGGCGGAGACCGCGGGATCCGAGGCCGTGTCCTGCGCGCGACGGGTCTTTTCGGGCAGCGGCGGCCGGCTCATGCGTCCGTGCCCCCGCCGCTCTCCGACCATTCCTTGATACGGGCGAGATGGTCGTATTCGCCGAAGCGGCTCTTCCATTGCGGCCGCGGCACCGAATGATAGGCCGTGCGCTCGTCCGCGAAGGCGGCGATCAGCGCTTCCAGGCGTTTTTGGCTGTAATCGGCGAGATCGTCGCAATTCCGGATGTGGAATCTCTCGGCGAGCTTTTTCGCGTCGCGCACGGCATGCGCGGGATCGAGCGGGCGCAGTTCGCCCGCGGGCTCGCCGCCAGAGAGGCGAATGACTGCGATCTCTGCGATGCGTGCGCCCTCGGCGATCGGCTTGAATCCGCCCGCTCGCGCGATCGCGGCCTCGAGCGGCAATTGCGGCGCGAGCCCGGCCAAGGCTTGGGAAAGCGTCGGCGCTTCCCCGGTCTTGTAGTCGATGAGGCCAAGCGAATTGTCGGTGCGGAGCTCGATGCGGTCGGCGCGGGCCGAGAGCACGAACGGCCGCCCGCCGATCGCGAGCGTGAGCGCGCCCGACGTTTCGGCGAGCACCCGGCGGATGTGTTCGCGCCGGCGCGCTTCTTCAGCCAGGAACCAGTCCGCGACGCGCACGAAGCGCGGCCACCACACCGCGGCCACCGCTGGGAAATCCTTATATGGATCAAAGGCTTGCCGCCCGAGCGCGAGCAGCCGGTCGTGGGCGTCCTTCGGCAGCGCCCCCGGAAACGCGCGCACGAAATCCGCAAGCGCCATGTGCAGCAGCGTGCCGCGCTCGGCCGCGTCCGGCTCGGCATCGACCGGCTCGAGCGGGAGGAGTTTCAGGATATGCCGCGCATAGATCGTATAGGGGTCGCGGATCAGCGCCTCGATCTCGGTGACGCTGAGCCGCGCCGGCCGCGCGGCAAGCGGCGGCCGCGGTTCCGGTCGC
The DNA here is from genome assembly GCA_023269635.1 of Hyphomicrobiales bacterium. GTDB lineage: Bacteria > Pseudomonadota > Alphaproteobacteria > Rhizobiales > Xanthobacteraceae > JAHFPN01. Next base: position 2,269 of record JAHFPN010000231.1, read on the forward strand.
TGGCTCGGCGCGCGCGGTGCCGGCGCCTCGAACGCGCGCGCCAGCGCAAGCACGCGCTCGC
>JAHFPN010000138.1 GCA_023269635.1 Hyphomicrobiales bacterium
GGGCTTCTCGACGGCTGAGGATTCCAACGCCTTCTATCGCCGCAATCTCGCCGGCGGGCAGAAGGGCCTCTCCGTCGCCTTTGATCTAGCGACGCACCGCGGCTACGACTCCGACCATCCGCGCGTCGCCGGCGACGTCGGCATGGCCGGCGTCGCCATCGACTCGATCTACGACATGCGCAGGCTGTTCGCCGGCATCCCGCTCGGCGAGATCAGCGTATCCATGACCATGAACGGCGCGGTGCTGCCCGTGCTTGCGCTCTATATCGTCGCCGCCGAGGAACAGGGCGTGGCGCCCGAGAAGCTCACGGGCACCATCCAGAACGACATTCTGAAAGAGTTCATGGTGCGGAACACCTACATCTATCCGCCCGTGCCCTCGATGCGGATCATCTCCGACATCTTCACCTATACCTCGGCGCATATGCCGAAGTTCAACTCGATCTCGGTTTCCGGCTATCACATCCAGGAGGCCGGGGCGACGCTCGACCTCGAGCTCGCCTATACGCTCGCCGACGGCGTCGAGTACGTGCGCGCCGGGATCAAGGCCGGGCTCGACATCGACGCGTTCGCGCCGCGCATCTCGTTCTTCTGGAACGCGGGCATGAACTTCTTCATGGAGACGGCAAAGCAGCGCGCCGCGCGCATGCTGTGGGCGAAGCTCTTGAAGCCGTTCAAGCCGAAGTCCGACAAGTCGCTGATGCTGCGCGCGCACACGCAGACCTCGGGCTGGTCGCTCACCTCGCAGGACGTGTTCAACAACGTGATCCGCACCTGCATCGAGGCGATGGCGGCGACGCAAGGCCATACCCAGTCGCTGCATACCAACGCGCTCGACGAGGCGCTGGCGCTGCCGACCGATTTCTCCGCCCGCATCGCGCGCAACACCCAGCTTTTCCTGCAACAGGAGAGCGGCACTACGCGCATGGTCGATCCCTGGGGCGGCTCGTACTACGTGGAGCGGCTCACCTACGAATTGGCGAAAAAAGCCTGGGAGCACATCGAGGAGATCGAGCGACTCGGCGGCATGGCCAAGGCGCTCGAGGCCGGCATCCCGAAGCTCAGGATCGAGGAGGCCGCGGCCAAGACCCAGGCGCGGATCGACGCCGGCGCGCAGACCGTGGTCGGGGTCAACCGCTACCGGCCGGAGCGCGAGGAAAAGATCGAGATCCTGAAGGTCGACAATTCCGCGGTGCGCGCGCTGCAGATCGAGAAGCTCAAGCGGCTCCGCGCCGAGCGCGATCCCAAGGCGGTGGAAGCCGCACTCGCCGCGCTCACCCGCGGCGCCGGCGGCCAGGAGAACCTGCTCGCGCTGGCGGTCGAGGCCGCGCGCGCCAAGGCGACCGTGGGCGAAATCTCATCGGCGCTCGAGAAGGTCTGGGGCCGTCACCGCGCCGAGACCCGTGCTATATCCGGCGTCTATCGCCGGGAGGTCGGCGCCATGGGCGACGCGATGGCGCGCGTGCAGCGGCTGGTCGAGGCGTTCGAGGCCGAGGAAGGCCGAAGGCCGCGCATGCTCGTGGCCAAGGTCGGCCAGGACGGCCATGACCGCGGCCAGAAGGTGATCGCGTCGGCCTTCGCCGATCTCGGCTTCGACGTGGATATCGGCCCGCTCTTTGCCACCCCGGCGGAAGCAGCGCGTCAAGCGGTCGAGAACGACGTGCACATCATCGGGGTTTCCTCGCTCGCGGCCGCGCATCTCACGCTGGTGCCCGAGCTCAAGGCCGAGCTCACGAAACAGGGCCGCGGCGATATCATGATCGTGGTCGGCGGCGTGATCCCGCAGCAGGACTTCGACGTGCTGAAGCAAGCCGGAGCCGAGGCGATCTTCCCGCCCGGCACCGTGATCGCCGGTGCGGCGGAGGAGCTCTTGAAGAAGCTCGCCCGCCGGCTCGGCCACGCCAAGGCGGCGGCGGAATAGAAAACGGCCGGCCCCGGCGCCAACCCATGATCGAGCACAACATTCCGTAACATGGCGGCATCGTCGCAAAGTCCCGCCGCACTTGCCGGCGCCGTGCGTGCGGGCGACCGCGCCGCGCTCGCGCGCGCGATCACGCTCGTGGAATCGAAGAAGCCCGAGCACCGCGCCCGCGCGCAGGAGCTGTTGCGCAAGCTGCTGCCGCATACCGGGACCTCGTTGCGCGTGGGAGTGAGCGGCGTGCCCGGCGTTGGCAAGTCGACGATGATCGACACGCTCGGGAGCTACCTCATGGATCAGGGCCACCGCGTCGCGGTGCTGGCGGTCGATCCGTCGTCGAAACGCACCGGCGGCTCGATCCTCGGCGACAAGACGCGGATGGCGCGCCTCGCGGTCGACGAGCGCGCGTTCGTGCGCCCCTCGCCGGCCGCCGGCACGCTCGGCGGCGTCGCCGCGCGCACGCGCGAGACGCTGCTGCTGTGCGAGGCCGCGGGCTACGACGTGGTGCTGGTCGAGACCGTGGGCGCGGGCCAATCGGAAACTGAAGTCGCTGAAATGACCGACACATTCCTGCTGCTGATGTTGCCGGGGGCCGGCGACGAACTGCAGGGACTGAAGAAGGGCGTCCTCGAGCTCGCCGACGTGGTGGCGGTGAACAAGGCCGAGGCCGACAATCTCGCGCGCGCCACCGCGGCCGCAGCCGCGCTCAAAGCCGCACTCAATATTCTTGCCGCCGGCGGCAACGGGGAGCCGCCGCCGGTGCTGACGATCTCCTCGCTCACCGGCGAGGGAATCCCGGCGCTGTGGAGCGCGGTGCTCGCGCATCGCGAGCGGCTGGGGGCCGGGATCGCGGCCAAGCGCCGCGCCCAGCAGGTGCGCGCCATGTGGGCGCTGATCGACGAGCGCCTGCGCGAGCGGCTCCGCACCGACGCCAAGGTAAAGGCGAAGCTCCCAGCGCTGGAAGCAGGCGTCGCCGCCGGCAAGGTGCCGCCGGCCCAGGCCGCGGACGAGATCACGCGGCTCCTGGGTTTATGAAGTGAATGGGCCTCTGACGTGAAGCTGCTCGTCGCCGGCTTCGGGCCGTTTCCGGGCGCGCCGAGGAATCCTTCCGGCGAGCTCGCGCGCGCGCTCGGCCGGCTGCGCCGCCCGGCGCTCGTTGACGTGGAAATCCATGCGGTGGTCTTTCCCACCGTTTACCAGGTCATGGGGACGGAACTCTCCCGGCTGCTGAAACGATTAGACCCGGACGCGGTGCTCTTGTTCGGCCTTGCGGGCCAGAGCGATCACTTGTGCGTGGAGACCCGCGCCGTGAACGCGGCTTCCGCCATCCATCCCGATGCGGCGCGGGCGCTGCCGCCCGGACGCGAACTCGTGGCCAAGGCGCCGCGCGAACGCCTGGTCCGACCGGCCATGCGACGACTGATCGGCGCGGTACGCGATGCCCGGGTGCCGGCTCGCCTCTCACGCGACGCCGGCCGCTATGTATGCAACGCGAGCCTCTATTTCTGTCTCGATCCGGCGCGGCGGAAGCGGCCGCGGCTGGTAACCTTTATCCACATTCCTCAGCCTTCGGAGCCCCGCCCGCGGACGCGACCGGGCCGCAAGCGCCTGAGCGCGGCGGCGCTTGCGCGCGCCGCCGAGGCGATCCTCCGCGCACTCGTGGCCGAGGCGCGGCGCCCCTAGCGTCCCGAAACGGCACAGACGCACGGCACGAGTCTTGGATCGGACTGCTCGGATTTCGAGGGAGCAGGACGTGGCCATCGATCGTCGGACCCTTCTGGGCTTCTCGGCTGCCGGCGTCGCGATCCCGCTCGGCGGCAAGATCGTGCACGCGGCGCCGAGCGCGATCGGGGCGTTCGGCGTGGACGCCACCATCTTCGGGGTGCGGCCGGACGCGCTCGAAGACCAGTCGATGCTGCTGCAGCGCGCGATCGAGGCCGCGGCGCGCAACCGCGTGCCGCTGATGTTTCCGCCCGGCGTGTACCGGGCCGCCGATCTCGTGCTGCCCACGGGCAGTCAGTTGCTCGGGGTGCGCGGTGCGACCAGGCTCCAGCTCGGCTATGGCGCGTCGCTGATCGCGGCCTCCGGCGCCCACGACATTACGCTTCAGGGTTTGACCTTCGACGGCAGCGGCCGCCAGTTGCCCGACAACCGCGGGCTGCTCACGCTCCGCGACACGCAAGGACTCCGCATCTTCGACTGCACGCTCATGGCCAGCGGCGGCAATGGGCTCCATCTCGAGCGCGCCGTCGGCGAAATTTCCGGCAACACGATCGTCAATGTCGCCAAGGCCGCGATCTTCTCGCTCGACGCGCGCGGGCTCGTGATCCGCGGCAACGTCGTGCGCGAGGCGGCGAACAACGGAATCCTGGTCTGGCGCTCGGCAAAAGGCGACGACGGCACGCTGGTGCTGGCCAACCGGATCGAGGAGATCGGCGCCAAGGACGGCGGCTCCGGCCAGAACGGCAACGGCGTCAACGTGTTCCGCGCCGGCAACGTGATCGTGGCCGACAACCGAATCCACGCGTGCGCGTTCTCGGCGGTGCGCGGCAATGCGGCCGCGAACTTGCAGGTGCGCGGCAACACCGCGACCCAACTCGGCGAGGTCGCGATCTATTCCGAATTCGGCTTCGAAGGCGCGCTGATCGCGGCCAACGTCATCGACGGCGCCGCGCTCGGCGTCTCGATCACCAACTTCAACGAGGGCGGCCGGCTCGCGGTGTGCCAGGGCAATCTGGTGCGCAATCTCTTCACCCGCGGCGACCCGAAGCTCGACACCGAGGCGCGCGGCGTCGGCATCGCGGTCGAGGCCGACACCGCGGTCACCGGTAACGTGATCGAGGGCGCGCCGCTCGCCGGCATCTGGCTCGGATGGAAGCAGTACCTGCGCGACGTCACCGTCACCAGCAACCTCGTGCGCAAATCGCAGATGGGGATTGCGGTCTCGGTCGCGCCCGGGGCCGGCTCGGCGCTCGTGGCCGATAACCTGATCGCCGGCGCGACGCTCGGCGCAGTCGTGGGCATGGACGGGCTCAAGCCCGTGACCGGCGATCTCACGCGCGACGGCGCCGCCCGCTTCGCCCAGCTCACGATCACCGGCAACCGCGTGCAATGACACCGAATTGAACAGCCGGCCGTGCGGCCGCACGGCTTCCTGCGCTAGTATCCGGGCGCCTTAGTCCGAGAGTGCACGCCATGGATCAGCGCATCATCGACCTCTACGACCGTTTCACCCACGGCGGGATCAGCCGCCGCGAATTCCTCGACCGGCTCGCGGGCCTCGCGGGCTCGACCGCGGCGGCGGTCGCGCTCTTGCCTCTCTTGCAGAACGATTACGCGAAGGCGGCGATCGTCGATCCCGCAGATCCGCGGCTCGCGATCGATACGGTTTCCTATGAAGCGCCGGGCGCCACGATCAGCGGTTATCTCGCCCGGCTCAACGACAGGAGCAAGCGGCCGGCCGTCATCGTCATCCACGAGAACCGCGGGCTCAATCCGCATATCCGGGATGTGGCGCGGCGCATCGCACTCGAAGGCTTCCTCGCCTATGCCGTCGACATGCTCTCGCCGTTCGGCGGCACGCCGGCCGACGAGGACAAGGCGCGCGACATGTTCGGCGCCCTCAAGCCCGAAGAGACGGCGAGGCAGATCGCGCCCGCGGTGCCGTTTTTGCAAAAGCATGCCGAGTGCACCGGCAACATCGGCATCGTCGGCTTCTGTTGGGGCGGCGGCATCATCAATCGCGTCGCGGTGCTAGCCCCCGAGATCAAGGCCGCCGTCTCCTATTACGGGCTGCAGGTGCCGGCGGATCAGGTTCCGGCGATCCGCGCCGCATTGTTGCTGCACTATGCGGCGCTCGACGAGCGCGTGAATGCCGGGATCGCGGCCTACGAGGCGGCGCTCAAAGCCAACGGCAAGCGTTACACGATCTATATGTATCCCGGCGTCAACCACGCCTTCAACAACGATACCGGCAGCCGCTATGACAAGGCCGCCTCCGACCTCGCCTGGCAGCGCACGATCACGTTCTTCAAGGAAAATCTGCGCTGAACTCGTCGCGCCGGCAGGCGCGGGCCGCGCGTCAGCGGCTTCCCCAATTGTCGCCGAGGCGCAGGGTCTGCACGTAATCATAGATCATGAGCACGGCCGCCACGGCGACGATGATGATGAGCGGCAGCGCTTTGACCCACCACAGCATGAAGCCGGTGAACGTGAGAAATCCGGCGATGCCGATCAAACCGGTGACGAAAATCATTTTTGCGCTCTTTCCTTGGGGGGACGCCCAGCTAGGGCCCCCGCAGTTTGCTTGCGGGCACGCCGCCGCCCGCTGCCCACAGTCTTGACCAGCCAGCGGGCGGTGCGCAAGAGGCGCGCGTCGTTGCCGCGCCGGCCCACGAGTTGGACCCCGATTGGCATGCCCGATTCGGATTGCAGGAGCGGCAAAGTGATCGCCGGCGTGCCCAAATAGGTCCAGATCGTGCAGAAGATCGGATTGCCCGTGGTGTCGAGCCCGCGCGGCGCCTCGCCCGGCGCGGCCGGGGTGAGGATCGCGTCGTATTCGTCGAATACCGACCCGAGAATCTCGTTAAGCGGTGCGATTCCTGCCACCGCCGCCAGGTATTCGACCGCGGATCGGCTCCGCCCGCGCTCGATGATCTCGCGCAGCTGCGCGCTGAGATGATCGCGGCCCTTCTCGTAGTCGCGGTGGAGATTGTGCGCCATGTCCACGGCCATGATGGTGGCGTGCAGGTCGATGGCGCGACCGAAGCTCGAGCCGAGCTCGACCTCGGCAGCCTGATCGCCGAGCGTCTCAACAAGCTGGGCGAACGCTTCCCGGGCCACCGGCTCGGCATGTTTCCAGGCCGGCGATTTGACGAACGCGAAGCGCGGCGGCAGCGGCGGCTCGCTCGCAGCGACGGAGGCGAACGGCGGCCGCGCCACCGGGCGGGTATCAACGTCTTCCGCGTCAAAGCCGACGAGCGTTTCCGCGAGCAACGCCGCATCCC
>JAHFPN010000139.1 GCA_023269635.1 Hyphomicrobiales bacterium
ACGGCGAGCTGCACGTGGTCGCCATCGACTACGGCATCAAGCGCAACATCCTGCGGCTCTTGGCGGCGAACGGCTGCAAGGTCACGGTGGTGCCGGCCAAGACCTCGGCCGAGGACATCTTGGCGCTCAAGCCCGACGGCGTGTTCCTGTCGAACGGCCCCGGCGACCCGGCCGCCACCGGCGAATACGCGGTGCCGGTGATCCAGAAGATCGTCGCGAGCGGCACGCCCACGTTCGGGATTTGCCTCGGCCACCAGATGCTCGGGCTCGCGGTCGGCGCCAAGACGATCAAGATGCATCAGGGTCACCACGGCGCCAATCATCCGGTGAAGGACCTGACCACCGGCAAGGTGGAGATCACCTCGATGAACCACGGCTTCGCCGTGGACCGCGCCACGCTGCCGCCGAACGCGCAGGAGACGCACGTGTCGCTGTTCGACGGCTCCAATTGCGGGCTCGCGCTCAAGGACAAGCCGGTGTTCTCGGTGCAGTACCATCCCGAGGCCTCGCCCGGCCCGCGCGACAGCCGCTACCTGTTCGAGCGGTTCGTGGGGATGATGAAGGCGAGGAAGAAGTAAAGCGTCATTCCGGGGCGCGCCAAAGGCGCGAACCCGGAATCCATAACCACCGATCTACAGATTCCGCTCAGACCTCATGGCTGGCGGAATTGGATTCCGGGCCTCGCGCCGTTACGCGACGCTCGCCCGGATTGACGCGAGAAGCCCAAGGCGCCGGGTGAGGGGGTTCTTCGTTTCAATTCAGGCGCCGAGCCCCCTCACCCCATCCCTCTCCCCAACGGGGAGAGGGGGCAGATGCGGCGCGGCCCGCGCCATGACGCTATAGTGGCGCATGGCCGCTACGCGCGACTGGGTGAGCTTCTGGGACTCGGCGCATCCGATCTACGTCAACGCGCGTCACCTCGACGTGCACTACCGGAAGCTCGCCGACGACATGCTGGCGCTGCTGCCGGCGCGCGGCGCGCGCGTGCTCGATTTCGGCTGCGGCGAGGCATTGCAGGCGCACCGCGTCGCCGAGGCGGCCTGGGAGCTCTACTTGTGCGAGGCCGCGCCCAAGCTGCGCGCGCGCCTGAAGCAGCGCTTCGCCAAGAACCCGAAGATCAAGGTGCTGGCGCCGGAGGAGGTCGAGCGGCTGCTGCCGGCCAGCCTCGACCTCGTGATCGCGAACTCGGTGGTGCAATATCTCCCGCGCGAGGAGCTAGCGCGCCTGCTCTGGCTGGTCCGGCGGCGGCTGCGCATGGGCGGCCAGATCGTGATCGCCGACGTGATCGCCCCCAACCAGAGCGCGCTCGGCGAAGCGTTCTCGCTGCTCAAGTTCGCGGCCGGGAACGGGTTTCTGTTGGCGGCGCTCGCGGGCCTGGTGCGCACGATGTTCTCGCCCTACCGCGGCCTGCGCGCGCGCCTCGGCCTCACCCACTACACCGAGGAAGAGATGCTCGAGCTCTTGCGCTCCTCCGGCTTCAATGCCGAGCGGACCCGGCCCAATCTCGGCCACAACCAGTCGCGCATGGCGTTCCGCGGGACCAAGGCGAGTTAGTCGCTCGCCGCATCCTTCGAGACGGCCGGCTACGCCGGCCTCCTCAGGATGAGGACCGCCAGCGACCCTTCCCGCCGGGCCGAATCTCGGCTAAGACGCCCGCGCCGCGGCGGGCCTACGGGTTCCTTCGTCCGCGTGGGACCAAGGACGCGCTGCTCGCGCGGCCTTTTTTTGTGCCCTCTTTCTGCTCCCTCTCCCCGCCGGGGAGAGGGTTGGGGTGAGGGGGCAAACACGACTGAAGCTCGAAGAGCCCCCTCACCCTGCCCTCTCCCCAATGGGGAGAGGGATATTGGTCGCCGATGCCCAAACGCACCGACATCAAGACCATCCTGATCATCGGCGCCGGGCCGATCGTGATCGGCCAGGCCTGCGAGTTCGACTATTCCGGCACCCAGGCCTGCAAGACGCTGAAGTCCGAGGGCTACCGGATCGTGCTGATCAACTCGAACCCGGCCACGATCATGACCGACCCGGAGCTGGCCGACGCCACCTACATCGAGCCGATCACGCCGGAGATCGTGGCCAAGATCATCGAGAAGGAGCGGAACGTGCTGCCCGGCGGCTTCGCGCTGCTGCCGACCATGGGCGGGCAGACCGCGCTCAACACCGCGCTCTCGCTTCGCAAGATGGGCGTGCTCAAGCGGTTCGACGTGGAGCTGATCGGCGCCACCGCCGAAGCCATCGACAAGGCCGAGGACCGCGAGCTGTTCCGCGAGGCGATGCAGCGGATCGGGCTCGAGACCCCGCGCTCGCAGCAGGTGAAGACGCTGGTCGACGCGCTTCATGCGCTCGACGACATCGGGCTGCCGGCCATCATCCGCCCGTCCTTCACGCTGGGCGGCACCGGCGGCGGCGCCGCCTTCAACAAGGAGGAGTTCATCGACATCGTCGAGCGCGGGCTCGACGCCTCCCCCACCAGCGAGGTGCTGATCGAGCAATCGGTGCTGGGCTGGAAGGAATTCGAGATGGAGGTGGTGCGCGACAGACGCGACAACTGCATCATCGTGTGCTCGATCGAGAATCTCGATCCCATGGGCGTGCATACCGGGGACTCGATCACGGTGGCCCCCGCCCTCACCCTCACCGACAAGGAATACCAGCTGATGCGCGACGCCGCGATCGCGGTGCTGCGCGAGATCGGGGTCGAGACCGGCGGCTCCAACGTGCAGTTCGCGGTCGAGCCGGAGACCGGGCGGCTGGTCATCATCGAGATGAACCCGCGGGTGTCGCGCTCCTCGGCGCTGGCCTCCAAGGCGACCGGGTTCCCGATCGCCAAGGTCGCGGCGCGGCTCGCGGTCGGCTACACGCTCGATGAGATCGCCAACGACATCACCGGCGGCGCCACGCCGGCCTCGTTCGAGCCCAGTATCGACTACGTGGTGACCAAAATCCCCCGCTTCGCGTTCGAGAAATTCCCGGGCGCGGAGCCGGTGCTCACCACCTCGATGAAATCCGTGGGCGAGGCCATGGCCATCGGCCGCACCTTCCGTGAGAGCCTGCAAAAGGCGCTGCGCTCGCTCGAGACCGGGCTTTGCGGCCTCGACGAGGTGGCGATCGGGGGCCTCGGCCAGGGCGACGACAAGAGCGCGATCCGCGCCGCGCTCGGCACGCCCACGCCGGACCGCGTGCTGAAGCTGGCGCAGGCGATGCGGCTCGGGCTCTCCGACGACGAGATCCACGCGAGCTGCCGGATCGACAAATGGTTCCTGGCCGAAATCCGCGCGCTGGTGGAAACCGAAGCCGACGTGAGGGCCAAGGGCCTGCCCGCGAGCGCGGGCGCATTCCGCCGCCTGAAGGCGCAAGGATTCTCCGACGAGCGGCTCGGCGCGCTCACCGGCGTCTCCGAGGCCGACGTCGCCAAGCGCCGGCGCGCGCTCGGCGTCCGCCCGATCTACAAGCGCATCGACACCTGCGCCGCCGAGTTCGCGAGCCCCACCGCTTATATGTACTCGACCTACGAGCCGCCGTTCGCGGGCAAGGCCGCCGACGAGGCGCGGCCCTCGGCGAAAAACAAGATCGCCATCCTCGGCGGCGGGCCGAACCGTATCGGCCAGGGCATCGAGTTCGACTATTGCTGCTGCCACGCGGCGTTCGCGCTGTCCGAGGCCGGGTTCGAGACCATCATGATCAACTGCAACCCGGAGACGGTCTCGACCGACTACGACACCTCGGACCGGCTCTATTTCGAGCCGCTCACCGCCGAGGACGTGCTCGAAATCCTCGCCCGCGAGCAGGACAACGGAAAGCTGCACGGCGCCATCGTGCAGTTCGGCGGGCAGACGCCGCTCAAGCTCGCCGATGCGCTGGAGAAGGCGAAAATCCCGATCCTCGGCACCTCGCCCGATAGGATCGACCTGGCCGAGGACCGCGACCGCTTCAAGACGTTCCTGGAAAAGCTCGCGCTGCGCCAGGCCGAGAGCGGCGTCGCCAAGAGCGTCGCCGAAGCGCGGCGGGTGGCCGAGCGCATCGGCTACCCCTTGATAATCCGGCCGTCCTACGTGCTCGGCGGCCGCGCCATGGAGATCGTGTACGACGCGGCCTCGCTCGAGCGCTACATGAAGGAGGCCGTCGTCGTCTCCGGCAAGAGCCCGGTGCTGATCGACCGCTACCTCTCGGACGCGATCGAGGTCGACGTCGACGCGCTCGCCGACGGCAAGGACGTGTTCGTCTGCGGCATCATGGAGCACATCGAGGAGGCCGGCATCCATTCCGGCGATTCGGCCTGCTCGCTGCCGCCGCATTCGCTGAACCAGAAGACGATCGAGGAGCTGGAGCGCCAGACCCGCGTGCTCGCGCTCGCGCTCAACGTGGGCGGGCTGATGAACGTGCAATATGCGATCAAGGACGGCGACATCTACGTGCTGGAGGTGAACCCGCGCGCCTCGCGCACGGTGCCGTTCGTGGCCAAGACCATCGGCATTCCGGTGGCCAAGATCGCGGCGCGCATCATGGCGGGCGAAACGCTCGCCTCCTTCGGACTGACGCGGCCGAACATCCGCCACATCGCGGTGAAGGAGGCGGTGTTTCCGTTCGCCCGCTTCCCCAATGTCGATACCGTGCTCGGGCCGGAGATGAAGTCGACCGGCGAGGTCATGGGCCTCGACTTCGACTACGCGGTCGCCTTCGCCAAGAGCCAGATGGGGGGCGGCAGCCAGCTGCCGCGCGCCGGCACCGTGTTCGTGTCGGTGAAGGACGAGGACAAGCCGCGGATTCTGGAGGCCATGCGGCTCCTGAAGGGCCTCGGCTTCCAGCTGATCGCGACCGGCGGAACCCAGCGGTTTCTGGCCGCCAAAGGGGTGGCGGTGGACCCGGTGAACAAGGTGCACGAGGGCCGGCCGCACATCGTGGACAAGATCAAGAACGGCGAGGTGCAGCTCGTCTTCAATACTACCGACGGCACGCAAGCGCTTGCGGATTCACGCGCAATGCGGCGGGCCGCCCTCTTGCATAAAGTGCCTTATTACACCACTCTTTCGGGAGCCGTCGCCGCAGCGCAGGGAATCAAGGCCTATCTGGGCGGCGATCTCGAAGTGCGCGCGCTGCAAAGCTATTTTGGCGACAGGGCCTAAGGCAGCCCGGCGAATTCTGCCGGGCGAGCCGGGGCGGCGACGGTGGAGTTCGTGATCCGTTCCGTGATCGCGGCGGCCGGGAGGGACCGGCGCGCGGTCGGCGGACTTTTGTGAGTCGGCCCGGGCCAGGAGAGTCCGGGTCAAGGAGCAGGGACCGATGGAAAAGATCCCGATGACCGCGGCCGGCTATGCCGCTATCGAGGCCGAACTGCGCCACCGGCAGTCGGTCGAGCGGCCGCGCATCATCCAGCAAATCACCGAGGCGCGCGGCCACGGCGATCTCGCCGAGAACGCCGAATACCACGCCGCCAAGGAGACCCAGTCGCTGAACGAGGGCCGCATCGCGGACCTCGAGGACAAGCTCGCGCGCGCCGAGGTGATCGACGTGTCGAAGCTCAAGGGCGATATCGTCACCTTCGGCGCCACGGTGACGCTGGTGGACGAGGACACCGACGAGAAGCGGGTCTGGCAGATCGTGGGCGAGAACGAAGCCGACGCCAAGGCCGGCCGCATCTCGATCACCTCGCCGCTGGCGCGCGCGCTGATCGGCAAGAAGAAGGGCGCGTCGGTCGAGGTCATGACGCCCAAGGGCGCCAAGGGCTACGAGATCACCAAGCTGGAGTGGCGCTGACGGCGCCGCCGGGACGCGGACATCGTCGATGCGGATCGAAGCCGCGATTTCCGTCGGCGAGCTGGTGGACAAGGTCACCATCCTCGAGATCAAGGCCGACCGCATCGCCGACGCGCGCAAGGCCGCCAATGTGCGGCACGAGCTTGCCGTCTTGCACCGCGTGCTGCAGCCGCTGATCGCCGCGGACCCCGGGCTGGCGCCGCTGAAATCGGACCTGCGCGCGGTGAACGAGACCCTGTGGCGGATCGAGGACGACATCCGCGACTGCGACCGGAAAGGCGACTTCGGCCCCGGCTTCGTCGAGCTCGCGCGCAGCGTCTATCGCGCGAACGACCGGCGCGCCGCGATCAAGCGCGCGATCAACGAGCGGGCGAAATCGGAAATCGTCGAGGAAAAGTCCTACACCGCCTATGACTGAGCCATGAGCATGCGCTCGGCGGCGCGCACCACCGCGTCGACCGGGATCGCGCTCATCTCCGTGGCGCCGAACTCCTGCGCCCGTACCACGATGCCGCGCTCGGTGAACGGCGCCCAGCGCAAGGGATCGGACGGTCCGAACAGGCTGACCAGCGGCGTGCCCACGGCGCCGAGCAGGTGGCCGATGCCGCTGTCGTTGGCGACCGCGGCGGCGAGCCGATGCGCCAGCGCCACCGCGAACTCGAGCCGCTCGACGCCGAGCTTCGGATCGAGCGGCTCAGCTTCCGGAAACAGCGCGCCGGGCACGCCGGCGCGTAGCATTGCGATCGCCTCCTGCTCCTGCGGGCCGATCAGGAAAACCGGCGCATGGCCGGCGGCGGCGAGCGCGCGCGCGAGCGCAACGAAGCTCGCGAGCGGCCAGTTCTTGCGCCCTTCCCGGCTGCCGGGTGCCAGTCCCACGTAGCGCGGTCCCGCCGGCAGGCGCGCGGCCGCGACCGCGGCGGCGGCGGGCGACACCTCCATGGTTCCGCGCCAGTCGGCCGCCTTGCCGGTCGCCATCTCGATCAGGCTCAGCATGCGCTGGGCCACGCGGCGCGGCCGTCCGCCTGCGGGCTTGCGGCCGTCGGTGAAGAGATAGCCGGGCAGGCAAGCGTAGAAGCCGCGGTGTCGGAGCAGGAACCGCGCGTACAGCACCGTCAATCCGCGCGAGCGGCTGTCGAACACGAGGGAGAACGG
>JAHFPN010000140.1 GCA_023269635.1 Hyphomicrobiales bacterium
GGGAAACTCGAACACCTCGCGCTCGATCTTGTTTCCGTCCTCGCCGATGAAGGTGAGATAGAGCTTGCCCTTGCCCGGGACCTTGAAGTTGGTGGCGCGGTACTGGTCGCCATAGGCGTGGCGGCCGATGATGATCGGCTTGGTCCAGCCGGGCACCAGCCGGGGGATGTTCTTGCAGATGATCGGCTCGCGGAAGATGACGCCGCCCAGGATGTTGCGGATGGTGCCGTTCGGCGAGCGATACATCGCCTTGAGGCCGAACTCCTTCACCCGCGCCTCGTCAGGGGTGATGGTCGCGCATTTCACGCCCACGCCCACGCGCCGGATCGCGTTCGCTGCCTCGATCGTCACCTGATCGTCGGTCTTGTCGCGATTCTCGATCCCGAGGTCGAAATACAGGAGTTCGACGTCGAGATAGGGTCGGATCAGCTTTTCCTTGATCAGCTTCCAGATAATGCGCGTCATCTCGTCGCCGTCGAGCTCGACGACGGGGTTGGCGACCTTGATCTTTGCCATGGGGGCGAAGGCTCTCTTGACCGGCGCGGCGGTGGGGTGATGGAGCGGCGGGACCGCGCGAGCTTGCGGAACCAAGCCCGTTTCTCGCTGCGGCCGGCGCCGCTATAGCATTGCGGCGGTGGCAGAGAAAGCCGACCTTTGCCGCAGGCGGCGCTCCTGCCGCGAGAGGCGATGATGCCGGGCGCGGGCACCGACCGGACCAGGGAGTGGATCGAAGGCGGGCCGGTCATCGTGCTGGTCGAGCCGCAGCTCGGCGAGAACATCGGTGCGGCCGCGCGCGCCATGGCGAATTTCGGCCTGTCGCGGCTCCGCTTGATCAAGCCGCGCGACGGCTGGCCGAGCGTGCAGGCGCAGCGCTCGGCCTCCGGTGCCGACCGCATCCTCGACGAGGCCGGCCTGTTCGACACCGCGGCGGCGGCGATCTCGGATTGTACTTTCGTCTTCGCCACCACCGCGCGCGCCCACGACCAGGCCAAGCCGGTGATCGGCGCCGGCGAAGCGGCCCGCATCTCGGCCGAGCGAATCGCGGCCGGCGAGACCGTGGGCTTCCTGTTCGGCCGCGAGCGCAACGGGCTCGAGAACGACGAGGTCGCGCTCGCGGACCGGATCGTGACGCTGCCGGTGAACCCGGCCTTCGCCTCGCTCAACTTGGCGCAGGCAGTGGCGATTCTCGCCTATGAATGGTTCAAGCTCGCGAGCGGCGAAAAGCTCCCGTTCGCCATGCCGAGAAAGTCCGAAGCCGCGCCGCGCGAGCAACTGCTCGCGCTGTTCACCGATCTCGAACGCGAGCTCGAACGAATCGAGTATTTCCGACCGCCGGAGAAGCACGAGACCATGGTGGTGAACTTGCGCAACATCATCCACCGCATGCAGCCGACGCGGCAGGATATCCAGACGCTGCACGGCGTGATCCGCGCGCTCGCCGAAGGGCGCAAGGGTCCGGCGCGCGGCGGCGTGCTCGACGGCGCCGAGGCCGAGATGCTGCGCGCGCTGCTGGCCGAGCACGGTTCCGGCATCGTGCCCTCGGAGCGCACGCCGGTGCGCGGGCTGGCGCGGCTGCTGCGCCGCAACCCGACTGACGCCGAACGGCAGCTCTGGGATGCGCTGGTGAACGATCGCCGCTTCGCCGGCAGCGGCTTCAAACGGCAGGTGCCGGTCGGGCCGCATATCGTCGATTTCGTGTCGTTTCCGCTGCGCGCGGTGATCGACCTGGTGCCCGACGATGAGCCGGAAGCCGGGGCGCGGGCACGCGCCGAAAAGCGCGCCTGGCTTATTGCGCGCGGCTACCAGGTGATCGATGTGCATGCCCGCGAAGTGGGCGCGACACTGGACCAGGTGCTCGGACGGATCGCCGGGGTCGTGCGAGGCCAATAGGTTGATGCCGGCTTGAGATCCGCGCGCCGCTCACCTCCCGTTCAGGATTTTCCGCCACACTCCCGCCGCGAGGAGCAGGGAAAGCCTTGAGCGCAGAAGGGACGAGCGCGACTTCCATGTCCGCATCCGCGAGCGGCGGCCCGCACGCGCCGAAAGTACTGGTATTCGACTCCGGCCTCGGCGGGCTCACGGTGCTGCGCGAGTTGAAGCGCGCGCGGCCCGATCTCGCCCTGATCTATGCGGCCGACGACGCAGCCTTTCCCTATGGCCGGCTCGACGATAGCGCGCTGGTGGAGCGCGTCGGCTCCGTGGTCGGGCGGCTGATCGCCGACCTGCAGCCCAATCTCGTGGTGATCGCCTGCAACACGGCTTCGACGTTGGCGCTGCCCGTGCTGCGCGCGCGCTTTCCGATCTCGTTCGTGGGCACGGTGCCGGCGATCAAGCCGGCGTGCGAGCGTTCGCGCAGCAAGCGCGTGAGCGTGCTGGCAACCCCGGCCACGGTGCGCCGTGACTACACCCAGGATTTGATCCGGGAATTCGCCGGCGACTGCCGCGTAACCCTGGTCGGCAGCGAGCGGCTGGCCTCGCTCGCCGAAGCCGCGCTGCACGGCGAGCCGGTCGCGGACGCGGCGATCGCGACTGAGATCGCCCCTTGCTTCGTGGATGACGGCGCCCGCACCGACACGGTCGTGCTCGCCTGCACCCATTATCCGTTGCTGATCGAGCGGCTTAAGCACCTTGCGCCCTGGCCGGTGGAGTGGATCGACCCTGCGCCGGCCATCGCGCGGCGCGCCTCAAGCCTCTTGGGCGCGCCGGGGCCGGCGGCGAACTTGGCCGTCCGAGCCCTGTTCACGAGCGGCCAGGCGCCTTCGCCGGCACTCGCCCATGCGCTCGCGGCCTTCGGCGTCACCGCGTTTGACGCGGCGCTGCCTGCGGTTTGACAGCCCCGGCGCTTGCCGCTATCTCACCCTCGTCACGCGGACCTTCGGGTCCGCGTGGAGTTTTCCGCACCCGCGGCAGCGGCTGTTCATTGGCCGCCGCCTGTCGGCCGGACGTTCCGGCAGAGGAGGGCGCGCGACCCGGATGGATTTGAGGGATCACGCGATGACGAAGCGTTTATCGGCGAAACACAAGCTCGATCGCCGCATGGGCGAGAACATCTGGGGCCGCCCCAAGAGCCCCGTGAACCGCCGGGAATACGGTCCCGGCCAGCATGGCCAGCGCCGCAAAGGCAAGCTCTCGGACTTCGGCGTGCAGCTGCGCGCCAAGCAGAAGCTGAAGGGCTATTACGCCAATATCTCCGAGCGCCAATTCCGCGGCATCTACCAGATGGCGCGGCGCCTCAAGGGCGATACCGGCGCGCACATGATCGGGCTCTTGGAGCGGCGGCTCGACGCGGTCATTTACCGCGCCAAGTTCGTGCCGACCGTGTTCGCGGCGCGCCAGTTCGTCTCGCACGGGCACGTCAAGGTGAACGGCAAGCGCGTCTCCATCCCGAGCTTCCGGGTCAAGGTCGGCGACGTCGTGGAGCTCAAGGATAGCTCCAAGGAACTCGCGCTCGCGCTCGAGGCGAGCCAGTCCACCGAGCGCGACGTGCCCGACTATCTAGAGGTCGACCACAAGAAGATGACCGCGAAGATGACGCGGGTGCCGACGCTCGGCGAGGTGCCGTACCCGGTGCAGATGGAGCCGCACCTCGTGGTCGAGTTTTATTCGCGCTGAGTTGCCGGCGAGCGCGACTCAAGGCTCCCGGAAACGAATCAATTTTGCACGGGTGCGGGGCCTCCGGCCGTGCGTGGCGCTCTTATTGTGCACTGCGAAGGAATCTTGCCTCGGCCGCTTGGCGCCTTGCGCCGGAACGCGGCGCCGCTACCGGCGGCCCGATCTCCGCACCATACCTAGGTACGCTGCTTGCCAATTGGGCAAGATTTAGTAGCTTCCCCGCCGAAAGTCGTAGGCGCGTTACGCACAAGAACCCAAAGGGGAGAATCGCACATGGACCTGATGAACACGTTGAAAGGCTGGATTGGTGCGTTGACGGAAATAGGCCTCATGCTCATCGCATTGGCCATCGTCGCGGCGCTCCTCGTCGGCCCGACCCTTCCATTCTTCGGCAGCGTGGTCGCCAACATCATCGCGCTGGTGAAGGACCTGGGCGCCAACGGCCTGATCGGCCTGATCGTGCTCGGCTTCATTCTCTGGCTGTTCTCGAAACGCTCGATCGCCTGATCGCGCGCGACCGGCCAGCGCGCCGGCATTGACCGCTACTTTCGGGTGGGGGCGGCGCCCCCACCCGCTCATCCTGGGCGGGCCATGATGAATTTCCTCGAAAAAGCCAGACGCTTCCTCTGGAGTTTCGTCGAGCTCGGTTTCCTCGCGGTCCTTTCGATCATCCTGATCCATCTGCTCGTGGGTCCGAACTCGGGACCGTTCGTCACGCAAGTGGCGGACAACGTCATGAAGTTCGCCAACGGCCTGCAGCCGCAGGCGCTAGTGGGTCTGGCGATCGTGCTCGCGCTGGTGTTCCTGATCGTGCAACGCTGGCGCTGAGCTCGTCTCGGCCCCTCATCCGGAAAGCGAAAGGCCGCCCGGGCGGCCTTATGACGCTCGCTACCCCGGCGCCCGCGTCCAACGCGGCGCCGAGCCGCGGCGAGTGCTCGTCACCCAATTATTGAAAGTTGACCTGGGTGCTCTGGATCTTGTTTCCCAGCGGCGCTCCATCCCGGTACATGTCAAACGCATACACCGACCCGACCGAATTGGTGGGGAAGACGAAGATTGCGGTCGCCGTGCCCTCGTCGTCGGTGCTGAGGTCGCCGAGCAGCCGGACGCATTTCAGGAAAAAATGATAAGTCGTCAGCGCCTGGGCCGTGATCCCCACCTTCACGGTGGTATTTCCGTCGGGCGTCCGTACCAGCGAGATGTAGCCCCTTTGCAAGGGCGAATCGCCGTTGCGCACATTCTGGTTCGTGCAATCCGAGAAGTCCTGATGAATCAAATACGCGCTGGTTTCGTTGGGGTTTTTCAGGGCGGTCTGCGCCGGAGCCGAACTGTTCGCGAGTGTAACGGCTGCAAGCCCGATCGGGACGAGACCAAGGATCGAAGTTGCACGTGATTGTTTCCTATGGCGCATCTTTTCCTCCTTCCGCGCGCATTGAAGCGCCGGTCAGGATACAAGTTCAGATAGTATTATGGAATACCTCAAATAACGGTATAGTGCCGAATCCTCGCCTGCCTAGCCGGACACCACGGCAAAGCCGTTGTCTTCCAAGTTTGTGGAGAGAGCGAGCGGGTGCAGGCGCGTGCGTTCAGGCCCGCGCGGCCTCGCGCACGGCGAGGCCTTTCTCTTTCAGCAGAGTCTGCAGCTCGCCGGCCTGGAACATCTCGCGCACGATATCGCAGCCGCCGACGAACTCGCCCTTCACGTAAAGCTGCGGAACCGTAGGCCAGTTGGAATAGGCCTTGATGCCCTGCCGCAACTCGTCGGACTCCAGCACGTTCAGGCCCTTATAGGGGACGCCGAGATAATCGAGGATCTGGACGACCTGTCCGGAGAAGCCGCACTGCGGAAATTGCGGCGTGCCCTTCATGAACAGGATCACGTCGTTCGACTTCACCTCGTTCGCGATGAACTGCTGGATGCTCATGATTTCCTCAGTGCCCTTCCGGGGTCGCAGTTTGCAGGGCGAGCGCGTGCAGCGCGCCGCCCATGGAGCCTTTCAGCGCAGCATAGACCATTTGGTGCTGCTGCACCCGGCTTTTTCCGCGGAAGCTCTCGGCTACGACCATGGCGGCATAATGATCGCCGTCGCCGGCGAGGTCGCGGATGGTTACTTCCGCGTCCGGGATTGCGATCTTGATCAGGCGCTCGATGTCGTGCGCATCCATGGGCATGGCCGCCTCCCGCCAATCAGCCAGGGCCGCCCGCCATGTAGGCGGGAAGCCACGACTCATGCAGCGCGTGCAAAGCCGATACCAAATATGGGTTCTCGCCGGGCAGCGTCAATCGGTCACCGCCGGTGCGGCCGAGATGCCGCAACGGAACGCCCGATCTTGCCGCGGCCGCCTCGATTTTCGGCTGGCGTGCGGCCGGAACGGTCACCACGTAGCGCGCCTGATCCTCGCCGAACCAGAATGCGTGGGCCGGGAGGCCGGGCGGCGGCGATTCGAGCTCCGCGCCGATGCCGGAGGCGATCGCCATTTCGGCCAGCGCCACCAGGAGGCCGCCGTCGGAGAGGTCGTGAACCGCGGTGAGGGTCCCGTCCTCGATCAGCGCGCGCACGAAGTCGCCGTTCCGCTTTTCGGCCACGAGATCGACCGGCGGCGGCGCGCCTTCCTCGCGGCCCAGCACGGTCGCGAGGTAGGCCGACCGGCCGAGCCAGCCTTGGGTCGCGCCCACGAGCAGGATCGCCTCGCCCGCGGCCTTGAAGCGGAGCGTCGCCATCTTCGAGAAGTCGGCGAGCAGGCCGACGCCGCCGATCGTCGGCGTCGGTAGGATCGCCCGCCCGTTGGTCTCGTTATAGAGCGAGACATTGCCGGACACGACCGGGAACGCGAGCGCCTTGCAGGCCTCGGCGATCCCGCGCACGCAATGCACGAACTGGCCCATGATCTCCGGCCGTTCGGGGCTCCCGAAATTCAGATTGTCGGTGAGCGCGAGCGGCCGCGCGCCGACCGCGGTCAGATTGCGCCAGGCCTCGGCCACCGCCTGCTTGCCGCCTTGATAAGGATCCGCCTCGCAATAACGCGGGGTCACGTCGGTGGTGAACGCAAGCGCCTTGGGGCCGTCATCGATGCGCACCACCGCGGCGTCGCCGCCCGGCCGCTGCAGCGTGTTGCCGAGAATGATGTGGTCGTATTGCTCCCATACCCAGCGCCGCGAGCAGAGATCGGGCGAGGCGAGGAGCTTCTTCAAAGCCTCGCCGAGGGCGAGCGGGCAGGGCACCGCGGCGGGAT
>JAHFPN010000141.1 GCA_023269635.1 Hyphomicrobiales bacterium
GTCGGGCCGCTTGGTCATGACCGCGGCGCCCGGCTCGATGCCCTGGATGATCATCGCGCCCATCATCAGCGCCATCACGGCGTTTGAGGGCAGGCCAAGGGTCAGAAGCGGGATGAACGAGGTCTGCGCCGCCGCGTTGTTGGCGGACTCCGGTCCCGCCACGCCTTCGATCGCGCCCTTGCCGAACCGGCTCGGATCGGCGGCGACCTTCTTTTCCAGCGTGTAGCTCGCAAACTAGGCGAGCACCACGCCGCCGCCCGGCAGCACCCCGAGCAGCGAGCCCAACCCGGTGCCGCGCAAGACCGCGCGCCAAGACTCCTTGAAATCCTTCATGCTCGGCCACAGGTCCCTGATCTTGGTGCTCACCGGTATTCGCGGCAGCTCCGGCTGTTCCAGATTGCGGATGATCTCGACCACGCCGAACAGCCCGATCACGAGCGGCAGGAAGTCGACCCCGTCCCAAAGAATCGAGACGCCGAACGTGTAGCGCGTGACGCCGCTGTTCACGTCGGTGCCGACCAGGCCGAACAGAAGCCCGATCAGCACCATCCCGATCGCGTTGATCACCGAGCCGTGCGCGAGCACCACCGCAGTGATCAGACCGAGAACCATCAACGAAAAATAGTCCGGCGAATTGAACTCTTGCGCGAATGCCGCCAGCGGCGGCCCGAACGCCGCGATGAAAACCGTGCCCACGCAGCCGGCGAAGAAGGATCCGAGCGCGGCGACCCCGAGCGCCGCGCCCGCGCGCCCCTGGCGGGCCATCTGGTAGCCGTCGATGCAGGTGACGATCGACGACGCCTCGCCGGGCATGTTCACCAGGATCGACGTGGTCGATCCTCCATATTGCGCGCCGTAATAGATCCCCGCGAGCATCACGAGCGAGCCGAGCGGATCGAGCCCGAACGTGATCGGCATCAGGATCGCGATCGTCGGGATCGGCCCGATCCCGGGCAGCACGCCGATAAACGTGCCGAGCAGACAGCCGAGCAACGCGAAGCCGATGTTCTTCAGCGACCCCGCCGCGCCGAAGCCGGTGATCAGATTGTTGATGATGTCGAATTCCATCTCAGCGACCCCACCAGGGAGGGAGCGGCTGATTGAGGCCGTAGACGAACGCGGCGACGCAGAAAATCGCGAGGCCGACGCCGAGCAGCACGTTTTCCTTCAAGTTCACTTCCCGGCGCGCATAGGCCGCGACGATCGTGAGCGCCACCGTCGTTAGCGCCAAACCGATCTGCTCGATCAGCAGACCGAAGACCAGGATCGCGGCGTTGACGAATAGGATCGGGCGCAGCTGCGGCATCTCGATCGGCGGCCCGTCGATGGTCAGGCCCTTGGCGCCGACGACCAGGCCGAGGGCGACGATCAGATAGCTGATATAGGTCGGGAAGTAGCCCGGACCCATGCGCGCGGCGCTGCCGAACGCGAGGTCCTTGCCGAAATAGATGCCGGCGAGACCGATCAGCACGAACACGATGCCGGCGCCGAAATCTTGAGGACTCTTCACCCGCAGCATGCCGGTCTTCCCCCGCCAATCGGCCCGCACCGCGCGGCGATTTCACCCCGGCCGCCCGCGGCTGGCAAGCTGGTTCTAAGGCGGGTGCGCCGCAATTCAAGGATTGCGCTCGTCAAGCGGCGATACCGCCGCTTTTGGGGCCGGTGGGACGAAGGTGGGCACCGCGGCGGGGCTGGCGCGACCGCACCCGAACGCCGCACGCTAGAAGCGCAGGTCCACATTGGCGTGGCCGCGTCGATCAGGCGGTCGCCCGCGACCGCGCGTCGCTCGAGCTGATTCTTGTTCAGGATTGGCTGAAAGTGGCGGGCGCACTGGGACTCGAACCTGTGACCCGCTGATGAAGAGTAATCTCGCTCATCTGTTCGTCGCAACAAACCGGCCAAGTGTCGCTGTGTGACGCCAGAGAAGCAAGCCAAAGCTTCCCCCGACTAGTCCTATTCCACTGTCCGGGGCACGTCGTCGAGGGAGGCTGATATGCCCGAATCCGCCCGCCGAACACTGCTCACCAATCCGATGTTCGGCGAGCGCAACCCCGGCGGATGGCGGCCTCAGTGGCGGCAGGCGCGGGCCTCATCTCTTCCCGCTTTGCGAAGCGAGCAAGCCGCGCGACTTCAACTTCCGGCTCCACACGCTACGGATGCGCGCGACCTCGGCCTCGAGCCGCTCGACGAACAGCCGCGCTTGAACGCTGAGCGAACGCCGCGCCGGCTCGATTAAGATGAATTCGGCGTGCAGCGGCGGATCGATGATCGGGTTTACCACGATGTCGCCATCGGCGAGGTCGTTCACGCAGATCAGCGCCGGCAGCACGGTCACCCAATCGGACGCCGCGACAAATTCCAGTGTGCCGGTCATGGCGTCCATCTCGATCAGTTCGGCGACTGCGACGCCGTTGGTCTGAAAATAGGTATCAAGGTTGCGGCGCCGGACATTGTGCAATCCAGGCACGACAAGCTTGAGCGGCGCGCAGTCGGCGAGCCGCACGGGCTTCAGCCGCTTCAGACCGCGCTTGTTCCCCGACAGCAGCATCTCGCGGTCGCGCGCGAGCAGCCGCGACTTCAGCCCGACCCGGCCCTCGAAGGTCGGCACCACGGCAAAGTCGAGTTCCTCCGCAAGCACCATGTCGGTCAGAACGCCGCTGTAACCTTCGACGATGCGCAGCGTCACCTCGGGGTGCTCGTGCACATAGTCCTTGAGCGCGGGCGCGAGCGCTGCGCGGGTAAACGTCGGCATCAATCCGACGCGCAGATGCCCGGTGACGCGGCCGGCGAGCGCGCGCATTTCCTCGCCCGCCGCTTCCAGCGTGCCGACCGCCTCGACGCAGCGGCGATAGTAGCGCGAGCCCGCCGGCGTCGGCTTGACGCCCGCGGTCGAGCGCTCGAACAGCCGCACGCCGAGTTCCTCCTCGACCGCGGCGATGTGCTGCGAGACGCCCGACTGGGTCGCGTTCTCGCGTACGGCCGCGCGCGTGAACGAGCCCTCCTCGCACACGGCGATCACGGCGCGGATCTGTCGGAGAGAGACGTTCGCAGTCATAAGTAAATCTTATAAGTTGATCGAAAATATATTATTTCTTCTGTGGACGCCAGTCCCCTAGATTCTTCCGGTTCGATGGTCTGGGCCGTTCAATGCTTAAGGCGGGCCCAGCGCGCAGCCGGAGGGCTCACCTATGGGCGCGAATTTCGGCATCACCGGAGTGGATTGGCAGCAGCGCATCAACTGGGACCGGTTGAAGAAATACCGGACCGAGCGCGCGCGCGAGCACATGAAAAAACATGGCCTCGGCGCCATGCTCTGCATGTACGACGAGAACGTCCGCTACCTTACCGGCACGCTCACGCCGGGCTGGAACCGGCTCAAGCCGGGCTTGCGCTACGCGCTGCTGTGCGGCGACGGCGCGCCAGTGCTGTTCGAGCAGGGCGACATCGGCTTCCAGATCGAGCGCCACTCGCCGTGGATCCCGAAGGAAAACATCCGGTATTCCTACGCCTGGATCAAGGGCGCGGCCGGTCCCGCCTCGCTGCAGCAGGTGACCAAGTTCACCGACGCCATTCTCTACGAGATGAAGCGCCACGGCGTCGCCGGCCAGAAGCTCGGGGTGGATTTCATCGACATCAACATGCTGCAGATCTTCAAGGACAAAAAAATCAATTGGGTCGACGGCATGACGCCGATGATGGAGGCGCGCGCGGTCAAGAGTGAGGACGAGCAGGAATGCATGCGCATCGTCGGTGCCATTGGCGACGCCACTCACTGGGAGTGCATGAAGTTCCTGCGTCCGGGCATCACCGAGAACCAGGTCACCGCGCACCTGATGAAGTATCTCTACTCGATCCCCGGCATGGAGGACGTCGAGGATGTGATCGTGTCATCCGGCCCCAATACCTGGCCGAACTGGCGCAATTTCTCCGACCGCATCATCCAGCCGGGCGACATCGTGTTCATGGATTTGGCCGCGCTCACCTGGAACGGCTACAAGTCCTGTTATTATCGCACTTATTGCGTCGGCAAGGAGCCCTCAAAGGAGCAGAAGGATACCTACGCGACCGCGCTCGAATGGCTCTACGATTCGATCGGCGCGGTGAAGGTCGGCACCACGACCCGCGAGATCGCGCTCAAATGGCCCTCCGCCAAGGACGCCTGGGGCTACCAGGAGGAAGACCAAGCGGCCGCGAACTTGTGGGGCCACGGCCTTGGACTCGCGCAATACGATCCGCCGGTGATTTCGCGGATCTGGTCGCTCGACCATCCGGTCGAAATCAAGGAAGGGATGACGTTCGCACTTGAAACCCAACACGGCAAGCGTTTCCGTTATGGCGTGCGCATCGAGGAGATGTTGATCGTCCATAAGGAGGGAATCGAGATCGTCTCCAACTTCCCGGTGAAGCAGATTACCGTCGTCGATCCGATCCCGGGCTATGCGGACCATGTGAAATGACGTCGCCTTTGGGCGGCGTCATCACCGGGCCGGCGGGCAGCGCCCAGTCCCGGTGATCTCAATGAGGTGGGTACGATCGTGCCTGCCTCATCGGGATGGCCGGGACGATCCCGGCCACGACGAACTGAGAGTGAGGCGCAACCAGTGCCAAAGTCGATGTTCATCATTCAGATCGACTCCTTGCACGCCACCGATGCCGACCGCGTCGGACCGAAGACTGCGAATCTGGCGACGATCGCCCGCGCCGGCTTGCTGACGCCCGGCGGTTTTTGTCTTGCCGCCGATGCCTATCGCCAGCAGATCGTATCGCTCGGACTCGAGGCAAAGGTCCGGCGCTTCGCCGATGCCGATCCGATCGAAGCGCGCCGACTCTCGGTGGAAATTCGGCTTGGGCTCTACGCTCAGCCCATCGACCCGCGCATCCGCGAGCCGCTGCTCGCCGCCTGGCGAGCGCAGCGGGAGGATACGAAGACCTCCGGTGCAGTGCGCTCCTCTGCGCTGATCGAGGACCGCAAGGGCGCGAACTTCGCCGGTCAATTCGAGAGCTTCCTCGGAATCGACGACGAGGCGGCTTTTCTCACTGCGGTGCGCGCCTGCTGGGCAGCGCTGTGGACGACCAATGCGCGACGTTACATGGACAATCACGGCCTGAGCCCGGCCGGCACGGCCATGGCCGTGCTGATCCAGCCGCTCGTCAATGCCCGCGCCTCGGGCGGCGGCCTGAGCGAGACCGCGGAGGGCCAGATGCTGATCAGCGCGACCTGGGGCCTCGGCTCCGCGATTGCCCAGGGCGAAGTCGTTCCTGATCGCATCGTGCTCAGCCGCCGGGGCTTCCTGCAAAAGATGGATCCCGGCCGCAAGCATCATCGCGAGACTTGCGGTCACTGGGCTGGCGCGATGCCGGAGGCCGTCCCGCAAGAACTCATCGGCACTCCGTGTCTCGACGCGGGGCAGGCGGTGACGCTCGGGCGAATCCTGCGCGAGGTGGAGGATATCCTGGGCGGCCCCGTCGAGATCGAATGGGCGCTCGACGATGCCGGATTCAAGCTGCTGCAGGCCCGTCCGCTGCATGTCGAGCCCGCCACGGTGCCGGACGAAATCTGGCTGCAGCACCCGCGGCTCAACGGCCATCCGGCCGGCATCGGCTGGGGCAGCGGCCGCGCCGTGGTGGTCAACTGCGAGTGCGAGCTCGCCCGCGTTGGACCGGGCGACGTGCTGGTGACGCGCGTCGCCGGGCCGGCGTTGAGCCATGTCCTGCCGCGCGTGGCCGGCGTGGTCGCGGAGCTCGGCGGCTCGACTTCCCACCTCGCCTCGCTCGCCCGCGAGCGCGGCATCCCCATGGTCCTCGGCGTGCTCGATGCAACCCGCCGCATCCCCGACGGTGCGCGGGTCGCCGTCGACGGCGTCGCCGGCATCGTGCGCTGGATGACCTAATGCGGCCGAAGATCTTCATCTCCCAGCCGATCGGGCCGACCGCGCTGGAACGGCTGAAGAAAATCGCCGATGTCGAGATGATTCCCGACGCCACCAAGATCATCTCCAAGGAGCGGATGATCGAAGGCGTGCGCGGCTGCGACATTCTATTTCCACTGCTGCATGACGTGATCGGCCGCGAGGTGTTGGACGCCAATCCTAGGCTGCGCGCGATCACGTCGATGTCGATCACGCCCGACAACATCGATGTGGCAGCGGCGACGCAGCGGAAGCTTCCGGTCACGGTTGTTCCGGCGCTGGCGGTGGAGACGACCGCCGACATCTGCTGGGCGCTCATCTTGGCGGTCGCGCGCCGCGTGGTGGAAGGCGACAAGCTGGTGCGTGCAGGCGGTTTTCCGGGCGGGCAATCGAACTACCTCGCCGGGAGCTTCGTCTGGAGCAAGACGCTCGGCCTGGTCGGCGGGCGCGGAAGAATCGCACGGGCGGTCGCGCGCCGCGCCCGCGGCTTCGACATGCGCATCCTCTACCAGAGCCGCCAACGCATGACGCCGGAGCAGGAGCTCGGTGCAACCTATGTGTCGCTCGACGAACTGCTCGAGCAATCGGACTTCGTCTCGCTCCATCCGAACTTGACGCCCGAGACTTTTCACCTGATCGGCGAGCGTGAGCTGAATCGAATGAAACCGACCGCCTATCTGATCAATACGTCGCGCGGGGCCGTGATCGACGAGAAGGCGCTCGTCAAGGCGCTGATGAGTGGCCGCATTGCGGGCGCGGGGCTCGATGTGTTCGAGCGCGAGCCTTTTGTCGAGCCCGAGCTATTGAGGCTTCCCAACGTGGCGATGACGCCGCACCTTGGCAGTGCCGTACGGGAAGTGCGCGATCAGATGGCGAATGTCGTGGTCGATAACATAGAGGCGCTACTGTCCGGCCGCCCCCTGCCCAATTGC
>JAHFPN010000142.1 GCA_023269635.1 Hyphomicrobiales bacterium
CTCACGCACTCTTCGCCTTGGGTTTGTCCATTCCGAGCAGCGCCCGCGTCGCCGCGGTCACGTCGGGCTCGCGCATCAGGCTCTCGCCCACCAGGAACGCGCGCACGCCCACGGCCGCCAGCCGCGCCAGATCCGCGGGCGCGACGATGCCGCTCTCGCCGATCACGATCTTGTCCCGCGGCACCCGCGGCGCGAGCCGTTCGGTCACCGCCAGCGTAGTCTCGAACGTCTTCAAGTCGCGATTGTTGATGCCGATCAGCCGTGAGCCGAGCGCGAGCGCGCGGTCGAGCTCGCGCTCGTCATGAACTTCCACGAGCGCGTCCATGTTCCAGTGAATGGCCGCGGAAAACAGCTCGCGCGCGGTCTTGTCGTCGACCGCGGCCATGATGATGAGCACGCAGTCGGCGCCGAGCGCGCGCGATTCCGCGACCTGATAATGATCGTAGAGGAAATCCTTGCGCAGCACCGGCAGCGCGGTGGCGGCGCGCGCGGCCACCAGATGCTCGGGCGCGCCCTGGAACGAAGGCGCGTCGGTGAGCACGGACAGGCAACTCGCCCCGCCGGCGGCGAAGGCGCGCGCGAGCGCGGGCGGATCGAAATCGGCGCGGATCAGGCCTTTCGATGGACTCGCCTTCTTGATCTCGGCCACCAGCGCATAGCGGCCGTGCGCGATCGCGGCCTCGAGTGCGGCCACGAAGCCGCGCGGGGCTGAGGCACGCTCGGCCTCGGCCGCGAGCTTGGCGAGCGGGCGCTCGCGCTTGGCTTTGGCGATCTCGGCGCGCTTATAGGCGCCGATCCGCTCCAGAACGTCGCTCATGGCGAATGTCGCTTCAGGCGTTGGAAATCTTGACCAGGCGGTCGAGGCGTTCCCTGGCGGCGCCGGTATCGACCGATTTCGCGGCCAGCTCAAGGCCTTGTTTCAGCGTCTTGGCCTGGTCGGCGATTTGCAGCGCGGCCGCCGCGTTCAGGAGCGCCACGTCGCGATAGGGCCCGGGCTTGGCCGCGAGCACGGCGCGGAGCGCGGCCGCGTTCTGCGCCGCGTCGCCGCCGCGCAGCGCTTCCGATTTCGCGCGCTTCAGGCCGAGCGCCTCGGGCTCGATCTCGTAAGTTCGGACCTGGCCGTTGATGAGCTCGGCCACGTAGGTGGGGCCCGTGGTCGTGATCTCGTCGAGGCCGTCGGAGCCGTGCACCACCATCGCCCGCTCGGAGCCGAGAGCGCCGAGCACGGCCGCGAGCGGCTCGATCCAGGGCCGCGCGAACACGCCGACCATCTGGCGCTTGACCCCGGCCGGGTTGGAAAGCGGCCCGAGCAGGTTGAAGATCGTGCGGGTGCCGAGCTCGACCCGGGTCGGGCCCACGTGCTTCATCGCCGGATGGTGCGCGGGCGCGAACATGAAGCCGATGCCGGCCTCGCGGATGCAGCGGGCGATCGCCAGCGGATCGAGATCGATCTTGACCCCGAGCGCCAGGAGCACGTCGGCGGCGCCGGACTTGGAAGAAAGCGCGCGGTTGCCGTGCTTGGCCACCGGCACGCCGGCGCCGGCCACGATGAAGGCGGCGGTGGTGGAAATATTGTAGGAGCCGGCGGCGTCGCCGCCGGTGCCGACCACGTCGATCGCGCCTTTCGGCGCCTCGACGGTCAGCATTTTCGCGCGCATGGCCGAAACCGCGCCGGCGATCTCGTCCACGGTCTCGCCGCGGATGCGGAGGCCCATGAGCAGCGCGCCCATTTGCGCGGGCGTGGCCTCGCCCGACATCATCTTGTCGAAGGCGTGGGCGGATTCCTCGCGGCTGAGCGTGGCGCCGGTCGCCACCTTGCCGATCAACGCGCGGAAGCGTTCCATGGCATCACGCGCGCTTGCCCGCGCGGAACGCGGCGGCGAGCTCGAGGAAATTCTTCAGGATGGTCTGGCCGTGCTCGGAGGCGATGCTCTCCGGGTGGAACTGCACGCCGTGCACCGGGTGGCGCTGGTGCGAGACCGCCATCACCAGGCCGTCGTCGGTCTCGGCGGTGACCGCAAGCTCCTTCGGCATGGTCTCGCGCTTGACCACAAGCGAGTGGTAGCGCGTGGCCGCGAACGGGCCGTTGATGCCGCGCAGCACGCCTTCGCCGTGGTGGCGGATGGTCGAGAGCTTGCCGTGCACCGGATGCGCGCGCACGATCTCGCCGCCATAGGCCTGGCCGATCGCCTGGTGGCCGAGGCAGACGCCCAAGATCGGCGTCGAGCCGCCGAGCCGGCGCACGAGTTCGAGCGAGATACCGGCCTCGTTCGGGGTGCAGGGCCCGGGCGAGATCACGATCGCGTCCGGGCGCTTGGCCGCGAGCGCGTCCACGCTGATCGCGTCATTGCGATGCACCTCGACCGCGGCCCCGAGCGCACCGAGCGCGTGCACCAGGTTCCAGGTGAAGCTGTCGTAGTTGTCGATCAGCGCGACGGTGGGCATGGGTTCGTTCCCGGCGAAGTGCGTGCCATTCGCGTCGGAAGGCGTCAAGCGGCAGCGCGAGGGAGGGGCTCGCAGCGGCTATTGGTTCTTGCTTTCGACTTGGCTCTGGTCACTGGGCGAGCACCAAATCGCGCGCATGAATTCCTCAAATTCTTTCTCGCTTTCGCTTTGACTAATTAAGAGCGATTGCCGGTGTGCTTCGGCCTCGAATTCGGGTGTTCGAGTGTCCGGCAGCCACATCTGGACTAAGCGATATCCCTTCGCGCGCATGCGCGCGCGAAATCTTCGCATTCGATCTCGGGCTTGGCGACGTCTCTGTGCCTTGGTCTTCTTCACGGCAAGCTCTCTGATCGAATATATGAAGTCGTCCCGTACAAATATTATCACAACTCGGAATCGGTCTCACTGCCCCCTTCCGGCCGCGCTCGCGAAGCGGCGGGCCTCCTCGGCGGCGCGGAACAGCGCACGCGCCTTGTTCTCGCACTCGATCTGCTCGGAGCGCGGCACCGAATCCGCGACGATCCCGGCGCCGGCCTGCACGTACATGACGCCGTCTTTCACCAGCGCGGTGCGCAGCACGATGCAGGTGTCCATCTCGCCGGCGGCGGAGAAATAGCCGACCGCGCCGGCATAGATGCCGCGCTTCTCCTGCTCGAGCTCGTCGATGATCTGCATCGCGCGCACTTTGGGGGCGCCGGAGACGGTGCCGGCCGGGAAGCCGGCGATCAGCGCGTCGAGCGCGTCGTACTTCGGGTCGAGCTCGCCCTCGACGTTGGAAACGATGTGCATGACTTGGCTGTAGCGCTCGACGAAGAACTGGTCGGTGACCTTGACCGTCGCCATTTTCGACACCCGGCCGGCGTCGTTGCGGCCGAGGTCGAGAAGCATCAGATGCTCGGCGCGCTCCTTGGGGTCGGACAGCAATTCCTCCCCCAGCGCCTTGTCCTCGTGCGGGGTGGCGCCGCGCGGCTTGGTGCCGGCGATCGGGCGCACGATCACCTTGCCGTCGCGCACGCGCACGAGGATTTCCGGGCTCGAGCCCGCCACCGCATAGCCGCCGAAATCGAGGTAATAGAGAAACGGCGCCGGGTTCACGCGGCGTAATGCGCGATACAAGGAAAAGGGTGGCAAGTGGAACGGCGCCTCGAAGCGTTGCGACAGCACCACCTGGAAGATATCGCCGGCATAGACGTATTCCTTCGCGCGCCGCACCATGGCCTCGAATTCGGCGGGCGTGGTGTTCGAGCTCGCGGCGGCCGCGATCGGGCCTGCTTCCGCGGGCGGCGATTGGCGCTCGAGCGGCTGCTCCAGCGCATCGACCGCGGCCGAAAGCCGCTCGATCGCGCGCGCATAGGCGGCCTTGGCGGTTGCGGTCGGATCCGGCCGCACCGGAGTCACCAGCGTGATCGAATCCTGCACCGCGTCGAACACCACCACCAGCATCGGCCGGATCAGCACCGCGTCGGGAATCCGGATCGGGTCGGGCTTCGGATCGGCCAAGCGCTCCATCAGTCGCACCATGTCGTAGCCGAGATAGCCGAACAGGCCGGCGGCCATGGGCGGCAGTTTCGCGGGAATCTCGATCCGGCTTTCGGCGATCAGCGCGCGCAGCGCGGCGAGCGGCGGCTCGGGGCAGGGCGAGAACGTATCCGGCGTGGTCGCGGCCGCGCGATTGATCTCGGCCCGCCTGCCGTTGGTGCGCCAGACCAGATCCGGGTCGAGCCCGATCACCGAATAGCGGCCGCGCACCGCGCCGCCTTCCACCGACTCGAGCAGGAACGCGTTCGCCTTGCCGCCCGCGAGCTTCAGGAACGCCGAGACCGGGGTCTCCAGGTCGGCGACCAGCGTCGTCGACACGAGCTGGGCCGCGCCCGCGGCATAGCGGGCGGCGAACGCCGAGGACTCGGGACTCACTTCCATCAGTTCCGTTCGCCGCCGATCACCTGCCGGAGCGCGGCGTCGTTGATGCGGACTCCGATCTCGGTCTGCAGGCGGTAGAGATATTGAGTGACGAGGTCGTCCTCGATGGCGCGCAACAGCGCCTCGGCCTGGGAATCCTTCGGGGCCGGGTCCGCCGGCATGGTCACCGCGGTCACCCGGAACACGACGCGGGTGATCCCGTCCTCGGCCACGCCGATTCCGGTCTTGCCCTGCGGCGTCTCGAACATGCTGGCGATCACGCGCGCGTCGAGGCCGTCCACGCCGCGGCCGCGCTTGAGCTTGTCGCGGGTTTCCACTTTGAGACCCGGCGCGGCGGCGGCAAAGGTCTCCCCGGCGTCGAGCTTGATGCGGATCGCGGCCGCGCGTTCGGCGAGCTTCTTGCCGATCTGCTCGTCGCGCCAGCGGGCCTCGATGGTTGCCTTCGCCTCCTCGAGCGTGCGGTCGCGCGAAGGCGTGATGGCGAGCACCTCGTACCAGACATAGCCGGCGACGCCGCCCGGCACGCGCAACTCGATGGGGTCGGCCTCGACCCCCACCTTCGAAACGAACACGCCGGCCAGCAACTGGTCGGAGGCCGGCAGGTTCGGAATCAGCGCGCCGTCCGGCTCGCGGCCGCTGCGGTCGATGGCGTCGACGGTCGAGGCGGTGAGGCCGAGCTTGCGCGCGGTCTCCACGATGGTCGATCCGGCCGCGCGTTCGTCTTCGATCTTGTCGTGCAGGTCGAGCATGTTGCGCCGGGCACGGTCGATGGCGAGCTCGCGCCGGAGGACCGGCTCGACCTCGGCGAACGGCGGCTCCTTGCCGGGCTCGATCTTCACGACGCGCACGATCGCCGGGCCGAAGCGCCCGCTGACCGGGGCGCTCACCGCATTCGCGGCGAGCGCAAACGCGGCCTCGGCGATCGCCGGGTCCACGAGCTCGCGCTTGGTTACGAGGCCGAGCGCCACGTCTTTCTTGTCGAGCTTGCGCTCGGCCACGATGGTCTCGAATTTCTCGCCCTTGGCGATGCGCTCGGCCGCGGCCTTGGCCTGGTCGAGATTGGGAAAGACGATCTGCTCGATCTCGCGCTTCTCCGGCGTGGCGAAGCGCTCTTTGCGCGCCTCATAGGCCTTGCGCACGTCGTCCTCGGAAACTTGCACCCAGGGGAGCAGCGTATCCGGGGACAGCGCCAGGATCGAAACCTTGCGGAACTCGGGCGCGCGGAACATGGCCTTGTTGGCTTCGAAGTAGGCGGCGAGCTGCTCGGGCGTGGGGGCGGCGATTTCGCCGACGTCGCTGCGCCCGAGCGTCACGAACTCGGCCGCGCGCTGCTCGCGCTCGTAGCGGTCCACGGCGTTGCGCAGCACGGCGGGCGCGGTCATCTCGCCGGCGAGCGCGCGCGCGATCTGCTGGCGCAGCATGAGCCGGCGCTCGGCGTCGATGAAACGCGCCTCGGTCAAGTTGTTGGAGCGCAGGACCTGCTCGAAATAGACCGGGTCGAAGGTGCCGCCCGGCCCGCGAAACGCGGGGTTGGTCTGGATGTGGCGCGCGAGCGCGGCGTCGTCGAGATTGAGGCCGAGGCGGCGTGCCTTCTCGTCGAACGCGGCCTCGGAGATCAGCTCGCCGAGGATCTGGCGATCGAAGCCGAGCGTGCGCGCCTGATCGGGCGTGATGCCGCGGCCGAACTGGCGCGAGAGCTGCTGCAGCCGATCGGTATAGATGCGGCGGAACTCCTCGATGCCGATTTTGGTGGAGCCGATGACGGCCACGTCCTGCGCGCCGAAGCCGCGGAACACGTCGGCGATGCCCCAAATGCCGAAGGCGACGATCAGCATGCCGAGCAGGACCTTGGCGATCCAGCCGCCGGCGCCTTCGCGCAATTTGCTCATCAACATGGGTCTGGTCCGCGGTGCGGCTTCCGAAAGCGGGCGGACTATAGGGACGGGGGTAGGGCGGGGCAATGACGCGCCCCCGAGGAATCCCTCTCCCCGCTTGCGGGGAGAGGGTGGCGAGGACCGAAGGTCCGAGCCGGGTGAGGGGCGGGCGTGTGATTTCGCTGACCGGCGAAATGCCCCTCACCCGGTTCCTCGCTGCGCTCGGAACCACCCTCTCCCGGTAAACGAGGAGAGGGAAGGAGCGCCGGGGCAAGCCCGGGCATGACGGAGCGCAACAATGGCGGCCATGGCGGGGATAGAAATCCGACGGGCGGGCAGGGGCTTACAGGAATTCATTCACAGGTTTGCAAAAAATCTATCCCCGCCCGCGCGGGCGGCCTTAACCTGGCCGCCGTCTCGATCCAGCGAGGGGCGCGTGGCCACGCGAAACCATGTGGGATCGGGATCGGCGCCCGCTGTGTTGCCTCGCAAGCAATGCACCGGGAGGCCTCGGGTAACCGTCCGTGCGCATTGACAGACGCACTGCCTTCGATGGCTGGACGGGGACAAGGCGAGGGAGGCGAAAGCTTCCCGCTAGGGGC
>JAHFPN010000021.1:0-14335 GCA_023269635.1 Hyphomicrobiales bacterium
TGTGAAAAGCGGGGTTGCCGGCAGCCGAGATCGGTGGTCGCCGGCGTGCGCGCTCAGGGAACCGGCTTGCCCTTGGTGGTCTTGCGCACGTTCAGGCTGCGCATCGCCTCCGGCCGGGCGCGGGTGCCGGCGGCCGCATCCTCGACGTTCACGAAGCATGCGTAGTAGCGGTCGCGGGGGATGCGCGTGCTGGTGGCGCAGGCGTGGAACGGGAGCAGGTCGCCTTCGGTGCGATAGTTCGCATAGGGCGCGATCAGGAAACGCTCGCTGCCGTCGGGCGAGCCGCCGAGGCGGTCGATCTTTCCGCGGTAGCTCGGATCGACCGCGAGGATCGCCTCGCGCAGCTCCTCGCCCTCGATGAAATTGTCGGGCAATTGGTCGAACGGCCCGTCGAGATAATTGTTGGCGAGCGAATTGCCCTCGAACACGCCGATCAGGATTTTGCGGTCGAGGCGGTGGTCCCGATAGAAGGCGAAGGCGGTGCGCTTGCCGATGAGAATCCGGTCGGTCGCTTTCGCGGCGACGAAGTCATCGGCCACCTGGACCGTCTCGTCGAGCACGTAAAGGAAGATCTTGAGCCGCGGATTGAAGATCAGGAAGAAGCGGATCGCGGATTCGTCGAACACCGGCCCGAGGAATTTTTCGTCCGGGCCGAGCGTGCCGGGCGGTGGGCGCACGCCGGAGAGATCGTTCAGCTCGAACAGCACGCTCTTGTCGCCGAAGGCGACACGATAGAGGAAGCGCTCGAGCTTCTCGACCGTGACCCCGTCCGATTTGCCGAGGAGCTTGTAGGTGCCCGGCTCGTCCTGCAACTCGCCGCGGTCCTGGTAATAGGCAAAATGCACCTTGCCCTCGTCTCGGTCGGAACGATCGAGGCGGATGTTGCCGGAATAGCGCACGCCGTTATGGAGAAAGTCGAAGTAGTAATAATTCTCGGTCGGATAGACCTTCACGCGCTCCGGCAAGCTGCCGAGCACGTAGCCGAACATGGCGAGCACGTCGGTGACCGGCAGCGCGGTCGCGCGCGTCGCCTCCTCCACATAGGACTGATTGGTGTGGATCTGCGGCCGCGGCTCTTCCGCGGCCGAGGCGAGCGCCGCCAGCGCGAATACGGCAAGCGAGGCTACGAACAAGGATCGGATTCGGGGCATTGCTAGGCTTCCAGGATCGCGACCGCGCGCGTCCAGCCGGCGGAGGCGCCGCGTACCTTGACCGGGAAGCAGGCGACCATGAATCCGGTGGGCGGCAAGGCTTCGAGGTTGTGCAGCTTCTCGATCTGGCAATAGCCGCGGTGGCGGCCGGCCTTGTGGCCTTCCCAGATGATGCTGGCGTCGTGGGTCTTCTTGTAGCGCTCGGCAGTGTGCACGAAGGGCGCGTCCCAGCTCCAGGCGTCGGTGCCGACCACGCGGGCGCCGCGCTCGGTCAGGAACATGGTCGCCTCGTAGCCCATGCCGCATCCGGTATTGACGTATTCGGGCTTGCCGTAGGCCACGCCGGCGCTGGTGTTCACCAGCACGATCTCGAGCGGTCGCAGCGCGTGGCCGATGCGTTCGAGCTCGGCCTCGATGTCGCGCACGCTCACCACATAGCCGTCGGGGAAGCGGCGGAAGTCGAGCTTGACGCCGGGCTGGAAGCACCATTCGAGCGGCACCTCGTCGATGGTGATGGCGCGGCTGCCGCGGTCCATGGTCGAGTGATAGTGCCAGGGCGCGTCCACGTGCGTGCCGTTGTGGGTCGTGAACGCCACCTGCTCGATTGCCCAGCCCTCGCCGTCGGGCAGGTCCTCGGGCTTGAGGCCGGGGAAGAACTGGCAGACCTCGGGCGCGGTTTCCTTGTGCGCGCGGTAGACGATCTTCGGCCGCATCGGCGGCGGATCGGCGATCGTGTCGTTGTCGAGCACGACGGAAATATCGACCAGGCGGCGCGGCATGATGGGACCCCCGATAAGAAGAGCCACGTTCCCCAATTCCGCCGCGCTAGACAAGTCCACTGAATTGCGTTCCCCTCAGCCGAGCCCCGGTCGATGCCCGGACGCAAATTCAGCATGCTCTCGCGCGAGCCGATCTTCCGCATCCACGCCGATCTCGCCGAGATCCTCTCGCTCGGCGCGACGCCCTATGGCGAGCGGCGCATCATCCAGATTCTCGGCGGAACGTTCGAAGGGCCGAAGCTGAAGGGCAAGCTCCTGCCCGGCGGGGCCGATTGGCAGATCATCCGCGCCGACGGCGTCGCCGATATCCAGGCGCGCTACACGCTGGAGACCGATGCCGGCGGCCGCATCCTGGTGCGGAGCGACGGCTTAAGGCACGGGCCGCGCGAGGTGCTGGACGCCATCGCGCGCGGCGAGACGGTCGATCCGGGCCGCTACTATTTCCGCACCGTGCTGCGGTTCGAAACTGCCGACCCGGCGACCGCCTGGCTCAACCGCATCATCGCGCTCGCGCGCGGCGCGCGGGAGCGGCTCAATGTGACGCTCGACGTCTATGAAGTGCTGTGAAGCGCAAGCCGGCGCGGGGCTCGCGCAGCCGGGCGCGCGCTTGCTACATTATGCCCTGCGCTTGACCGGGTTTCCGGATACCGTGATATTCCATAACAATCTGCACAAGCCGAGGGCATGCCCGTGAGTGTTTCGGCCTCCGACCGCGCGCCGCCATTGATCGCTTCCGAGCTGCAAGGCGAGATCGCGCTGGTGCGGCTCGCGCGCCCGGAAAAGCGCAACGCGCTCAACGATCCGGTCGTGCTGGCGCTGGAAGAGTTCTTCACGCGGCTGCCCGAGAGCGTGAAGGCGGTGGTGCTGCACGGCGAAGGCCAGCATTTCTCCGCCGGCCTCGATCTCACCGAGCTCACCGAGCGCAGCGTCGCCGACGGCGTCAGCCACTCGCAGAACTGGCACCGCATCTTCGAGAAGATTCAGTTCGGCCGGGTGCCGGTGGTGACGGTGATGCACGGCGCCGTGGTCGGCGGCGGGCTCGAGCTCGCCAGCGCCACCCATATTCGCGTCGCCGAACGCTCCGCTTATTACGCGCTGCCCGAGGGCGTGCGCGGCATTTTCGTCGGCGGCGGCGGCTCGGTGCGGCTGCCGCGGCTGATCGGCACCGCGCGGGTGATGGACATGATCCTGACCGGCCGCACCTACAGCGCCGAGGAAGGCCAGGCCATCGGCATCTCGCACTATCTGGTCGACAACGGCCAGGGACTCGCCAAGGGAATCGAGATCGCTCGCCGCGTGGCGAAGAACGCTCCGCTCACGAACTTCGCGGTCATGCACGCGCTGCCGCGCATCGCCGAGTCGGATCCGGCCGCGGGCTTTTTGACCGAGGCGCTGGTCTCCTCGATCGTGCAGGGGGAAGGCGAGGCCAAGGAACGGCTCAAGGCGTTTCTCGAAAAGCGGGCGCCGAAGGTGGTACAGAAACGCTAGCGCCGGAGCGCGCCGCGGGCGCGGGAGTGGACGCATGTCGAAGCCGATGCGGGATGCGAGATCGCAGCCGGCCGCCGCCAGGCGGTTCCGGCCGGTCCGTCTCGGCCCGCGCGACTTCGTGCTCGATCGCAAAGCCGACGGCACCATCTATATCCGCTCGCCGCACCAGCTCGGCCCCTATCCGAAGAAGCTCACGGAGCGGCTGGAATTTTGGGCGAACAAGGCGCCGGAGCGCGTCTATCTCGCGCAGCGCGACGGCCACGGCGGCTGGCGGAAGGTCACCTATGCCGAGGCGCTGAAGGCCGTGCGTGCGATCGGCGAATCCCTGCTGAAGCGGAATCTCTCGGCCGAACGGCCGGTCGCGATCCTCTCGGGCAACGACATCGAGCACGCGCT
Organism: Hyphomicrobiales bacterium; assembly: GCA_023269635.1. Taxonomy (GTDB): domain Bacteria; phylum Pseudomonadota; class Alphaproteobacteria; order Rhizobiales; family Xanthobacteraceae; genus JAHFPN01. The sequence continues at coordinate 3,815 of JAHFPN010000021.1, forward strand.
GCTCGGGCTCGGCGCCATGGTTGCCGGCGTGCCCTATGTGCCGATCTCGCCGGCCTATTCCCTGATCTCGCAGGATTTCGGCAAGCTCCGCCACATCTTCAATCTGCTCACCCCCGGCCTGGTCTATGCCGCGGACGGCGCCGCCTTCGGCAAGGCGATCGAGGCGGTGGTGCCGCCGGACGTCGAGGTGGTGGTCGGCCGCAACCAATTCCCGAACCGGCCGATGACATTGTTCCAGGAACTGACCGCGACGGCGCCGACCGCGGCAATCGATGCCGCCCATGCCAAGGTCGGGCCCGACACCATCGCCAAGTTCCTGTTCACCTCCGGCTCCACCGGACTCCCTAAGGGCGTCATCAACACCCAGCGCATGTGGTGCTCGAACCAGGCGATGATCGTCTCGCAGCTCGCCTTCTTCGAAGACGAGCCGCCGGTCGTCCTCGAATGGGCGCCCTGGCATCACACCGCCGGCGGCAACCACAATTTCGGCTTCGTGCTCCATAACGGCGGCACCTTCTATATCGACGAGGGCAAGCCGCTCCCGGGCGCGATCGAAACCACGGTCAAGAATTTGCGCGAAATTCCGACCACTTGGTACTTCACCGTGCCCAAGGGGTTCGAGGCGCTGCTTCCGTATTTCCGGTCCGACCGCGAGCTGTGCAAGACCTTCTTCAGCCGCCTCAAGGTGCTCTGGTTCGCGGGCGCGGCGCTCTCGCAGTCGGTGTACGACGAGATGCAGGAGCTCGCCTACGCCACCACCGGCGAGGGAATCCTGTTCCTCACCGGGCTCGGCTCGACCGAGACCGCGCCGATGGCGCTCGCGCGCATGTGGCACAGCAAGGATTCGACCAATATGGGCCTGCCGGTGCCGGGCGTGGAGCTGAAGCTCGTGCCCTTTGGCGGCAAGCTCGATGCGCGGCTGCGCGGCCCCAACATCACACCGGGCTATTGGCGCCAGCCCGAGCTCACCGCCAAGGCGTTCGACGAGGAGGGTTTCTACCGGCTCGGCGATGCGCTCAAGTTCGAGGATCCGGCCGATCCGGGCGCCGGGCTCCTGTTCGATGGCCGCACGGCCGAGGACTTCAAGCTCGCGACCGGCACCTGGGTCAGCGTCGGGCCGCTGCGCGCGCGTTTCCTCGCCCACTTCGAGCCCTATGTGCGCGACGTGGTGATCGCCGGCGGCGATCGCGACGAGGTCGCGGCGCTGATCTTTCCCAACGTCGACGCCTGCCGCCGACTGGCTCCCGGCTTGCCGGCGGACGCGGCGCCGGAGGTTCTGGTCGGCGATGCGCGAGTGATGCAGGAATTCCGCTTTCTCCTGAACGCATTCGCGAAAACGGCGACCGGCAGCTCCAATCGCGTCACCCGTGCGATCTTGCTCGCCGAACTGCCGTCGCTCGACGCCGGCGAGATGACCGACAAGGGCTCGATCAACCAGCGCGCCGTCTTGACCCGGCGCAAGACGCTGGTCGAGGAGCTCTACGCCAACTCGCCTTCGCCGAAGGTGATCGCGATCGGCAAGGGGAACTGAATCATGGCGGAGAAAGCGGGCCTCGGCGCCACCTGGAGCGACGCCTGGATCCTCGACGGCGTGCGTACGCCGTTCGCCGACTATGCCGGGGTGCTATCGCCGGTGTCGCCCACCGACCTCGGCATCAAGGCCGCGCGTGAAGTGTTCGCGCGCGCCAAGGTGTCGCCGGAGGACGTGGGCGCGGTCATCACCGGCAGCATGTGCCAGGCGAGCTTCGACACCTACTGCCTGCCGCGCCATGTCGGGCTCTATTCCGGCGTTCCGATCGAAGTTCCGGCGCACATGGTGCAGCGGGTGTGCGGCACCGGCATCGAAGTGCTGATGCAGGCCGCCGACACCGTCACGCACCGCGACGCCGGCCTGGTGCTCTGTGTCGGCGCCGAATCCATGAGCCGCAATCCGGTCGCCTCCTACACCATGCGCGGCTTCCGCATGGGCGAGGTGAATTTCAAGGATTTCCTGTGGGAAGCGCTCATGGACCCGGCGCCGCACATGACCATGGGCGACACCGCCGAGAATCTGGCGCGCCAGTACCAGATCACCCGGCCGGAAGTGGACGCATTCGCCGCCCAGAGCTTCGAGCGCGCGATCGCGGCGCAGAAAAGCGGCTTCGTCGCCGGCGAGATCGCCAAGGTGCAGAACGAAACTTTCGAGCGCGACGGCTACAAGCCGCGCGGCTTCAAGCTCAGGGGCGAGAAGGAACTTTCCGCCGACACCCACGTGCGGCCCTCGCCGCTCGAGGCGCTCGGCAAGATCCGCCCCGCCTTCGGCGGGGTGCAGACCGGCGGCAACAGTTCGGGCGTCGTCGACGGCGCGGCCGCCGCGCTCGTCGCTTCCTCGGCCTACGCCAAGAAAAACGGCAAGACGCCGCTCGGGCGCATCGCGGCCGGGGTCACGCTCGGCGTGCCACCGGAAGTCATGGGGATCGGCCCGGTGCCGGCGATCAAGGCGCTGCTCGCACGGACCGGCCTCAAGCTCTCCGACATCGACCGCTTCGAGATCAACGAGGCGTTCGGCGCCCAGGTCATGGCCTGCGCGCGCGAGCTCGGACTCGACGAGAACAAGCTGAACGTGAACGGCGGCGCCATCGCCATCGGCCATCCGCTGGGCGCGACCGGGATCCGGCTCGCGCTCACGCTCGCGCGCGAGCTGAAGCGGGCGGGCTTGCGCTACGGCATCGCCTCGGCCTGTATCGGCGGCGGGCAGGGGATCGCGTTGCTCGTGGAAAATCCCAATGCGGCGCAAGCCGCCCAACGAAAGAATTGATCCGATGAATCCCAAAGGTCACGCGGCGATCGTTACCGGCGGCGGCTCCGGCCTCGGCGCCGAAACCGCGGCACTGCTTGCGGCGCGCGGCGCCAAGGTCGCTGTCCTCGACGTGAACGCGGACGGGATGCGCGCCGTCGCCGAGAAGATCGGCGGGCTCGCGATCCAGTGCGACGTCACCATTTCCGACGCCGCGGTCGCCGCAGTCAAACAGGCGCGCGAGCAGCACGGCGCCGCGCGGATTCTGATCAATTGCGCCGGCATCGGCACCGCCAAGCGCATCGTCGGCAAGGACGGGCCGCAGCCGCTCGCCGATTTCGAGCGGGTGGTCAAGATCAATCTCATCGGCACCTTCAACCTGATGCGGCTCGTCGCCGCGGGCATGCAGGAACTCGCGCCGCTCGAAGACGGCGAGCGCGGGGTGATCGTCTCCACCGCCTCGGTCGCCGCCTTCGACGGCCAGATCGGACAGGCCGCCTACTCGGCGTCCAAGGGCGGCGTGGTGGCGCTGACGCTGCCGGCGGCGCGCGAGCTCGCCCAGTTCGGCATCCGCGTCAACGCGATTGCCCCGGGGATTTTCCTGACGCCGATGCTGATGGGCCTGCCCGAGGAAGCGCGCAACAGCCTCGCCGCCTCGGTGCCGTTCCCGAAATTGCTCGGCAAGCCGTCGCAGTTCGCCGATCTCGTCCTGCACATCGTCGAGAACCGCTACCTGAACGGCGAGGTGATCCGCCTCGACGGCGCGCTGCGCATGGCGCCGCGCTGAACGATGCTCGTCAATACCCGTACCGTACGCATCGAGTGGGGCGACTGCGACCCCGCGGGGATCGTGTATTTCCCGCGCTATTTCGTGATCATGGACAATTGCACCTCGTACCTGTTCGAGCGCGCGACCGGCATCACCAAGTACGAAATGCAGAAGAAGTACGACTTCACCGGCATGCCGATGGTGGACGTGCGGGGGCGGTTCTACATCCCGGCGCGCTACGGCGAAGACCTCGTGGCCGAGTCGAAGATCGTGGAATTCGGCCGTTCGCGCTTCGAGGTCGAACACCGGCTGCTCAAGGACGGCCAGCTTGCGGTGGAGGGTTTCGAGACGCGGATCTGGGTCGGCAGCCACCCGGACGATCCGTCGCGCATGAAGTCGAAGCCGATCCCGGAGGAGATTATCGCGCTGTTCGGCGCGCCGGTGCGCGAGCAGGCGTGAGACGCGCCGGCGCGTTCAAGCGTCGTCGTCTTCCTCGGTCGGCGGGCCCACCGCATTCAGAACGCCGCGCAGAAGTTCGAGCAGCCGGTCGCGCCCGTCTTCGCCGATGTGGGTCATCAGGCGCTTTTCGTGCACGGCGCTGATCTCGCGCAGCCGGTGCATGAGCAAGGCGCCTTTCTCGGTGAGATGCAGCGCGTAGGAGCGGCGGTCGGCGGCGACCGGCTCGCGCGTGGCGAGCCCGCGCTCCTCGAGCGTGTCGAGGAGCGAAACCAGGTTGGTGCGCTTGATGCCGAGCGCCGCGCTCACCTGCGACTGCTTGAGGCCCGGATTGCGCTCGATGATGGTGAGCACCGCGTATTGCGCAGGCCGAATGCCGACCTCGCCGAACGCGCGCATGAAGTCCTGGAACGCGGCGAGCTGCGCGCGGCGCAGCACATAGCCGATGAGCTGCGGTAGGTGGCCGTAGTCGATCGCCGGAAGCTGGCGCGCGTCGTTGCGCGCGGCTGCCGCCGCATTGTCGGCGGTCGCGCGGCTTCGCCCGACCGGAAAGTTCGCGACGCGAGCCATTTCAGCCCCACACTTCCTTCGAAATCTCGACGATCATCCTGAGCTTCGCCCACTGCTGCTCCTCGGTGAGGAGGTTGCCCTCCTCGGTCGAGGCGAAGCCGCATTGCGGGCTCAGGCAGAGCTGCTCGAGCGCCAAATACTTGCTGGCTTCGTTGATGCGGCGCTTGATGTCGTCCTTCTTCTCCAGCGTGCCGCTTTTCGAGGTGACCAGCCCGAGCACGATCTGCTTATTCCCCTTCGGCACGAAGCGCAGCGGTTCGAAGCCGCCGGCGCGGTCGGTATCGTACTCGAGAAAGTAGCCGTCGTAGTTCACTTTGCCAAACAGGAGTTCGGCGACCGGCTCGTAACCGCCTTCCGAGATCCAGGTCGAGCGGAAATTGCCGCGGCAGACGTGGGTGGTGATCACCATGTCCGCCGGCTTCTCGGCGATCGCGTAGTTGATGACGCGAGCATAGATCCCGGGCAGCCGGTCAACGTCCTCGCCGCGCTCGCGCACCTTCCGCAGCTCGGTTTTCGAACAGAGATAGGCCCACACCGTGTCGTCGAGCTGCAGATAGCGGCAGCCGGCGTCGTAGAAGGCTTTCACCGCCTTGCGATAGGCTTTTCCGAGGTCGTCGAAGAAGGCGTCGAGCGCAGGGTAAGCCTTGCTGCTGATGCTGTTGCGCCCGCCGCGGAAGTGCAGCACCGCCGGCGAAGGGATCGTCATTTTCGGCGTCTACTTGGTGTGCGTATCCAGGAACTTGAAGTGCTCGATGAACGGGTGATTGGAGAAGTCGACCTTGCCGACGACCCGGATGCCATGCGCTTTGGTCGTCACGCCCTGGAATTGGATGCCCTGGTCGGCCGTGTACTGTTCCACCCCGTCGAGCTTCGCCAGGAAGTCGAAGTGCCACCAGGAGCGGCGATATTCGCCGTCGGTGATCGCGTGCAGGCCGACTTCCTCCTGCTTCTTGATCAGGAGGGGGATCTCTTCATCCTCGACCGCCTTGAGCTCAAGCGCCGTGATCTCGTTCTTTTCGCGCTTGGCGCGCGCTTCAGCCAGCTTCCTCGAGCGCAACAGACTACCGACCTGGTCGGCGCGAAACGGCGGCGTGGCGTGGGCCATTGAACTCATTCCCTTGCGCTCGGTGGGCAAATGCCCGTTGCGCAACGAACCCGGCCGGATATCCGCGTCCTTTTCGAGCGGTCTCACCATGTGACAGATCGCTTCATTGAGGGCTCCGATGGACGCAAGTTACGCTTGGCCAGTTCTTGCGGGCGCCGGGGGCTTGAACGGACCCGTCTATCTATGCCACCAAGAATTCTACGCTACCAAGAAGAAGTGGGGCGACACTTAAAGTATCTGGGAGGCTACGAGCAGCAATGAGTTTCAAGAACCTGGAAGAGAAGCTTCAGTCCGTCGGCGATCCGGTCAAGATGCTGCGCAATTCGCAGATCGGCGCCTATGTCTATCCCGTGGTCGCCCCCGAGTTCTCGAACTGGCGCGACGAGCAGCGCGGGTGGAAAGAAACCTGCGTCCTCTACGATCAAACCCACCATATGGTGAACCTGTTCGTCCAGGGTCCGGACGCGCTCAAATTGTTCTCCTATCTCGGGACCAACTCCTTCAAGAATTTCTCCGTCAACAAGGCCAAGCAACTCGCCCCTTGCAGCTACGACGGGTACGTGATCGGCGACGGGATTCTGTTTTATCTGGCGGAGAACGATTTCGTCTTCGTCGGGCGCAATCCGGCCGCCAATTGGATTCATTTCCACGCGCAGACCGGCGGATACAACGTCAAGACCGAATACGACGACCGCTCGCCGTCGCGCCCGATGGGCAAGCCGGTCTTTCGCAAGTATTACCGCTATCAGATCCAGGGTCCGAACGCCGAGCAGGTGATCCAGAAGCTCAATGGCGGGCCGTTCGCGGACATCAAGTTCTTCAATATGGACTACATCAAGATCGCGGGACGGAAGGTCCGCGCGCTACGCCATGGCATGGCAGGCGCGCCGGGCCTTGAGGTCTGGGGACCGTACGCGGAGGGCGAGGAGATCCGGGCCGCCATCATCGAGGCGGGCAAGGACTTCGGCCTCGTCCAGGTCGGCGCGAGAGCGTACGCGACCAACACGCTCGAATCCGGCTGGATTCCCTCGCCGGTGCCGGCCGTCTACACCGGCGACAAGATGAGGGCCTATCGGCAGTGGTTGCCGGGGACCAGTTACGAAGCCAATGCCTCGCTCGGCGGCAGCTTCGTCTCGAAAAACATCGAGGACTATTACACTTCGCCGCACGAGCTGGGCTACGCATCGTTCACGAAGTTCGACCACGACTTCATCGGCAAGGAAGCCCTGCAGAAGATGGAAGGCAAGGTGCACCGCAAGAAAGTGACGTTTGCCTGGAACGACCAGGATGTCGTCAAGGTCTTGCAGTCGATGTTCGCGCCCCCGGGCGAGAACTACAAGGTCATCGACTTGCCGCTGTCGAATTACGCGTCGAGCTCGTTCGACGCCGTGATGAGCGGCGGAAAAGTGGTCGGCGCCTCGATGTTCTCCGGCTACACCTTCAATGAGCGCAAGATGCTGTCGCTCGGCTTCGTCGAGGAGCAGTACGCCAAACCGGGCACTCAGCTCACGCTGGTCTGGGGCGAGGAAAACGGCGGCACGAAGAAGACGACGGTCGAGCGGCACAAGCAGACGGAGCTGCGCGTGACAGTCGCGCCGACGCCCTACGCCCAGCAGGCGCGCGAGACCTATCATCAAGGGTGGCGCACGGCCGCCGGCAGGTGAGCCGGGCACCGAGGTCACGCTTGCTCGGGCGCCCTCCTGCTTCCTGATGATCTTCTGGACGTCCGCGTATTCGACGCCTTCGGTACCGAGCCGGGGGGGAGAAGACGCTTTGGATGGACAGCATTGTAGCGGCAGCCTAGAAACCGCCGGCTTCGAACAGGGAGAACGGGCGTCATGAAGATCGTCGGCTTCGATGGTGGGCAGGGACTGCGGCTGGGGGTGGTCGACGGCGATCAGGTGATCGACGTGCAGGCGGTCGATGCGAAGGTTCCCGCCAACCTTGCGGATTACCTCGCGGCGAGCAGCGGCGACTTCAAGCCGCTCGCGGATCTGGCCAAGCGCGCGCCGGCCTCGGCGCGGCGTCCGCTCAAGGACATCAAGTTCGGGCTGCCGGTGGCGCGGCCGGGCAAGGTCGTCTGCCTCGGCTTGAACTACCTCGAGCACGTCAAGGAAGGTGCGCAGCGCGACAACATCCCGAAGTTCCCGACCATCTTCATGCGCTGCAATACGTCGTTGGTGCCCCATCTGTCGGCGATGATACGGCCGCGGGTGACGGAGACCTTCGACTACGAGGCCGAGATGGTGGTGGTGATCGGCAAGCGCGCGAAGCACCTCACGCTCGCCAACGCAATCTCCTGCATCGCCGGCTACTCGTGCTTCAACGAGGGCTCGGTGCGCGAGTTCCAGCGCAAGACCACGCAATGGGACATGGGCAAGAACTTCGACCGCACCGGCGGCTTCGGCCCGTGGCTGGTCACCGCCGACGAGCTGCCGGCGGGCGGCAAGGGCGTGAAGATCGAAACCCGGCTCAACGGCCAGGTCATGCAGTCCGACAACACCGACAACATGATGTTCCCGGTGGCGGAGACGCTCGCCTATATCAGCCAGGGCATGACGCTCGAGCCCGGCGACGTCATCGTCACCGGCACGCCCTCGGGCGTCGGCTTCGCGCGCAAGCCGCCGGTCTGGATGAAGCACGGCGACGTGGCCGAGATCGAAATCGGCGGCATCGGAACCTTGCGCAATCCGATCGAGGACGAGAAGTAAGCCCCCTCCCTTTCCCTCCCCGCTTGCGGGGGAGGGTAGGGTGGGGGCAATCAATCCACTTTGCGCGGGCCGAACAGGCGCTCGGCGTTGCCGTGCGCGATGCGGATCGCCTGCTCGCGCGGCAACTGCGCGAGCCAGCCGCGATACTCGTTCATGATGTTGTCGTAGCCGAACCAGCGCTCGTTGATCCAGGTGTCGGCGCCGAGCAGGAAGCGGTCGGAGTGCTGCGCGAACAGTTCGCGCCATTCGGGCGTGAGCTTGCCGGAGCCGTCGGTGATGCCGCCGCGATACGAGAGCTCGCCCCAGAGCGCCGGATAGCGCGCCAACAGCTCCTTCACTTGGGCCGTCGAGGTCGAGAAGCCGGTGTGCGCCCAGATGATCTTGGCGCGCCGGTTGTGCGCGAAAAGAATCTCGACCGCCTCCGGGCCGCAATGGGCGTGGAGATAGAGATCGCGCTCGACGGCGAAGCGGACGATTTTCGCGACGATCTCGGTCTTGGCCGATTCCGGGTCATAAAGATGAAACTCGCCGACGCCGCGGTAGTAGCCGCGCTTGTATTCGGTCTCGACCAGCTCGAGGATCGAGGGATCCTTGAACCAGGTCTGAATATCGGCGCGGACTCGATACGGCCGGATGAACGGCACGACCCACAGGCCCGCCGGCTTGGCATCGACCAGCGCATGGGTGCCGGTGTTCGGGCGGCTCGTTGAAAGGACGCCGGTCACGTTGTTGCGGCGGAAGACTTCGAGCAACTTCTCCAGCGGATAGAACGGCGTCGGCTCCCAGTTGTAGTGCATGTGCGCGTCGAAGATCGGGATGCGTTCCTGCGCCGGCGCGGATGCGGCGATCGCGGCGAAGAGCGAGATCGCAAGCAGGCGAATGGGGCGCACGGGAGCCTCACTTCTTTCGAATATGGAACACCAAGAGCCCGGGACTGTTCCTGGAATCGACGAGCGCGTCGCCGGTTTCGCGCAAGAGGTTCGGAATGTCGATGCCGGCGAGCGGGTCGGTGCATTCGACCACGAGCGCCTCGCCCGCGCGCAGGCGCGAGAGCGCCTTCTTGGTCTTGAGCGCGGGCAGCGGGCATTTCAGCCCGCGCAAATCGAGGCGAGTCTCGCTCATAGCCTTTGTCTATATCAGAGAAGGCCGGGCCGGATGCAGCCGGCATCGCTACCCGCCCGGCGGAGGTTCGGCTAGAGAAAGGGGATGAACCCGCCGGCCGAAACCTCGCAGCGCATCGCGCGGCTGGCGCCGCTCGGCGACGTGCTCGCCCGCGTGGACGCGCTGGCGAAGCCGGTCGTGCCGCGCGAGTCGCGTCTCGATCAGGCGCTCGGCGCGGTGCTCGCGGCTGACGCGATCGCGCCGGCGCGTAACCCTGCGCGAGCGGTCGCGCTCGCGGACGGTTGGGCGGTGCGCGCCGATCGCGTCGCGGACGCAGGACCCTATTCGCCGGTGCTGCTTTCGTCGGCGCCGGTGTGGGTCGACGTGGGCGACGAAATGCCCGCGGACACCGACGCCGTGCTGCCGCCGGACGCGATTACGGCGCGCGGAAATCTGTTCGAGGCGGTGGCCGCGGCGACGCCGGGCGAAGGCGTGCTCGCTGCGGGCGGGCAGGCGGAGAAGGGCGCCAGCTTGCGCCGTGCGGGCGAGCGGTTGCGCGCGATCGATGTTGCCGCATTGGCGGCGCTCGGAATCGAAAGCGTGCTGGTCCGCCGGCCCATTATCCGGATCGCGGTCACCAATCCGAAGCTCGGACATGCGGCGGTCGCCGAGTTGCTCGCGCGCGCGATCGCGGCCGCGGGCGCGGTTGCGGCGATCGAATCCTCGGTGCCGCTCGAGCGCGCACTGCTGGCCGGAAACGCGGATGCGGTGTTCGTGGTTGGCGGCACCGGCCAAGGCCGGCGCGACGCGAGCGTCGCGGCGCTGGCGCGGGTCGGGCGGGTGGCGATCCACGGCTTCGGCATTGCGCCGGGCGAAACCGGCGCGCTCGGCGAGGCGAAAGGGCGGCCGGCCTTGCTGCTTCCCGGAAGAATGGATGCGGCGCTCGCGGTCTGGCTGCTCGTCGGCACGCGACTCCTGTCCCGGCTCGCCGGCTCGATCGAGGCGGACCGCGGCGAATTCGTGAAGCTCGCGC
>JAHFPN010000021.1:14345-22806 GCA_023269635.1 Hyphomicrobiales bacterium
TGCGCCGCGGCAAGAACGGCGTCGAGCCGCTTGCCTCGGCGCCGCTCGGGCTGGCGGCGCTCGCCGAGGCCCACGGCTGGGTGCTCGTGCCGCCGGAGAGCGAAGGCTATCCGGCGGGGGCGAGCGTCGAAATGCGGGCGCTGCCATGAGCCGTGAGCGCAAGTCGAAACCGGAGCAGGCGCTGCTCGAGGCGGTGCGCCGCGCGGCGCGGCAGGAGCAGTTCCTGGAAGTGGTCGCGCCGGAGGAGGCGCGTGCCCGCTTCCACCGCCATCTCGACCTCAAGCCGCTCGCGGCCGAGCGGGTCGCGCTCGGGGCGGCGCTCGGCCGCGTGCTCGCGGCCGACGTGAAGGCGCCGATCGACGTGCCGCCGTTCGATCGCTCCAACGTCGACGGCTTCGCGGTGCGCGCCGCCGACATCGCGGGCGCGAACGACGCCACGCCGCGCCGGCTCGGCCTCAACGACGAGGTGCTCGCCTGCGGCGTGGTGCCGGAGCGATCGGTCGCGCCCGGCACCGCGACCGCGATCGCCACCGGCGGCATGGTGCCGCGCGGCGCCGATGCGATCGTGATGATCGAGCACACGGAGCTGCTGGAGACCGGCCACGGCCCGGCGATCGACGTGCGCCGCGCCGCGGCGGCGGGACAATTCATCGCGTTTGCCGGCTCCGATATCGCGCGCGGGGAGACGCTGTTGCGGCGCGGCGCGATGCTCGGCTCGCGCGAGATCGGCATGCTCGCCGCGTGCGGGCTCGCTGAGATCGAGGCGGTGCGGCGGCCCAAGGTCGCGGTGCTCTCGACCGGGAGCGAATTGGTCGCGCCGGGCAAGGACTTGCGGGCAGGCGAGGTCTTCGACTCGAACGCCGCGATCCTTGCCGCTGCCGTCGCGGAAACAGGCGGTGAGCCGGTCGCGCTCGGCGCTTTTCCCGACGACGTCACCGCGCTCGAGAAAGCCGTGCGCCAGGCGCTCGCGGGCTGCGATCTCGTGGTGCTGAGCGGCGGCACCTCGAAGGGCGCCGGCGATCTCTCGCACGAGGTGGTGTCCAGGCTTGGGCTCCCCGGCGTGATCGTGCACGGGGTCGCGCTCAAGCCGGGCAAGCCGCTCTGCCTCGCGGTCGCGGACGGAAAACCGATCGCGGTGCTGCCGGGTTTTCCGACTTCCGCGATCTTCACGTTCCACGCCTTCGTGGCACCCGTCATCCGCGCGCGCGCCGGCCTGCCGCCAGAAGCGGCGCGGACGGTGGAAGCGACGGTGCCGGTGCGCGTGCCCTCCGAGCTCGGCCGCCGGGAATTCGTGCTGGTGGCGCTGGTCGAGGGCGAGGCGGGGGCGGTCGCGCTGCCCACGGGCAAGGGTTCGGGCTCGGTCACGAGCTTCTCGCAGGCCGACGGTTTTCTCGAGATCGACGCGCTCGCGACCAGTCTCGACGCCGGCACCCGCGCGCGGGTGACGCTCCTGGGCTCGGCGGCGCGCGCGCCCGATCTGGTGATCACCGGCAGCCATTGCATCGCGCTCGACGCGGTGCTGGGCGCGCTTGCGGATCGCAATATTTTGGCGCGCACCATCGCGGTTGGCAGCCTCGGCGGCGTAGCGGCGGCGCGGCGGGGCGAATGCGATCTCGCGCCGGTGCATCTGCTCGATCCCGAAACCGGCGAATACAACAAGCACCTGCTCGCGCCCGGGCTCGCGCTCGTGCGCGGTTGGGAGCGCATGCAAGGGATCGTTTTCCGACCCGGCGACCTGCGTTTCGAGGGCCGCAAGGCCGCGGACGCGCTGAAGGCCGCGCTCGCCGACCCGAGCGCGCTCATGGTCAACCGCAATGCCGGCGCCGGCACGCGGATTCTGGTCGATCGGCTGCTCGATGGCGCGCGGCCCGCGGGCTATGCCAACCAGCCGCGTTCGCACAACGCGGTGGCGGCCGCGGTGGCGCAGGGGCGCGCGGATTGGGGGGTCACGATCGCGCCGGTCGCAGCGATGTACGGGCTCAGCTTCCTGCCGATCGCGCCCGAGCGCTACGATTTCCTCCTGGTCGAGAGCCGGCGCAATCGTCCGGCGGTGCAGGCATTCCTCGCGGCGCTGAAAGAGCCGGCCACGCGCGAGCGCATCGCGGCGCTCGGCATGCGCCCCGCCGATGCCTGAATCCATCGACATAGGGATCCAGCGCCGTCACCCTGAGGTGCGAGCACGGCGCAGCCGTGCGAGCCTCGAAGGGTGCGGCGCCGTCATCCTTCGAGGCTCGCGCTGCGCGCTCGTACCTCAGGATGACGGCCAGAGGACCGGTGGCGAATCATGAAGCGTTTCGTGCCAGCAATGATCTTGGCGCTTGCGGCGCTGCCCTTTGCGTTTCATGCGGCAAACGCACAACTGCGCGGTCATGGCGGTCCGGTGCGGGCGATCGCGATTTCCGCCGACGGCACGATTGCGCTCTCCGGCAGCTTCGATTCCTCGGCGATCCGCTGGTCGCTCGCAAAGAATTCCGCCGAGCAGGTGCTGCGCTTTCACGAGAGCGCGGTGAACGCGGTCGCGATCCTGCCCGACGGCCGGCTGGTCACCGGCGGGGAGGACGGCAAGATCGCGATCTGGCGCCCGGGCGAGGCGCAGCCGGCGCAAGTGCTCGAAGAGCACACGGCGCCGATCGTGGCGCTCGCGGTATCGCCGGACGGTCATACGTTGGCCTCCGCATCCTGGGATCATTCGATCCGGCTGTGGCCGCTCGCCGGCGGGCCCGCGCGCGTGCTCGCGGGCCATCAGCAGAGCGTGAACGGCGTCGCATTCGCGCGCGATGGCCGCACGCTGGTGAGCGCGGGCTACGATGCCACGTTGCGCATCTGGCCGCTCGCCGACGGCGCGCCGGTGATCCGCACGCTGCCGACCCCGCTCAATTCCGTGGCGGTCGCGCCCGACGGCGAGATCGCCACCGCCGGAGCCGACGGCAAGGTCTATTTTCTCTCGCCGACCGGGGAGTTGCGCGGCGAGGTCGAGGTCGGGCCGACGCCGATCATCGCGGTGGCGATCTCGGGCGACGGCGCGCTGGTGGCGGCGGCCGGCATCCGCGGCTCGGTCGGCATCGTGGAGCGGGCGAGCCGCACGCTCGCGCGCACGCTGGTGGGCCCGGGGCTGCCGGTCTGGGCGGTCGTGTTCCTGCCCGACAGCAGGACGTTGATCACCGGCGGCACCGACCGCATGGTGCGGCGCTGGAACGCCGCGACCGGCGACCATGTCGGCACCGTCGCGCTCGGCGGAATCGAAGACCCGCTCGCGGCCTTCGCGGGCGACCGCGGCGCCGAGGTGTTCCGCGCCTGCGTCGCCTGCCACACGCTGACGCCCGACGAGGGCAACCGCGCCGGGCCGACGCTCGCCGGAATCTTCGGGCGCCGGATCGCGACGCTCTCGGGCTACAATTTCTCGCCCGCGCTCAAGCGTCTCGACATCGTGTGGACGCCGGAGACGGTGGCGAAATTGTTCGAGCTCGGGCCGATGACCTATACGCCCGGCACCAAAATGCCGGAGCAGAAGATCTCCTCGACCGAGGATCGGCAGGCGCTGGTGGATTTCCTGGAGAAAGCGACGCGGCCGAAATAGCGATCAGCAGGTAACACTCTGTCATCCCGGGCGAGCGCTGCGTCAGCAGCGCGAAACCCGGGATGACAGGAAATCGGTTTACGCCTTCCCCTCGCGCTCGCGCTCCTCGCGCTCGCGCAGGTAATCGTCGGTGGTGCGCATGCGCGGGCGCTCGGGCGCGCCGTGCGGGTCGAACGAGGCCTCGGTCATCGCGATCACGCGGCAGTCCTCGCACATCTTGAGGACCTCGAGCCGCTGCGCCTGGCCCTTGAACATCCAGTGCTTGCCTTCGAGCTTGGCCGAGATGCGCTCGATCGTGCTCTTGGTGCCGAACGGCTTGCCGCATTTTATGCAGTGGAACGGCTCTTCTTCCTTGATGACGCGCGCGGCGGCGGTGGCGGCGCGGAAATCGAGCTGCGGCACCAGCGAGATCACCTTCTCGGGGCAGGTGGCCTGGCACAAGCCGCATTGCACGCAGGCGTCCTCGGCGAACTTCAGCATCGGCCGCTCGGGGTCGTCCTTGAGCGCGCCGGTCGGGCAGGCGGAGACGCAGGAAAGACAAAGCGTGCAGCCCTCGACATTGACCTGAACCGCGCCGAAGGGCGAGCCCGCGGGCAGCGCGATCACGTCGACCGGCGCCGGCGCGACCCGGTGCAGCTCGCGCAACGAAAGCCGGAGCACGTCGCGCTTGGCGCCCAAGGGTTGGAAGGTCGCGGGCGTGTCCGCGCCGCGGGCGAGCTCGATCGCGGCGAGCGCCGCGCCGAGCGCGTCGGGATCGTCGGTCTCGATGGTGCCGAGGCGACCGGCGCCGAAGCCGAGCCCGGCCAGGATCGGCTCGGCGAGCGCGATCGTCTTGCTGAGCCCGGCGATGTCGTGGCGCGGCTTTGCACGCAGGAGAAAGCGGAGCGCGGTCGCGCCAAAGGAAAATGCGGCGGCGACGGTCTCAAGGCCTACTTGAGTGAGCTCGTTCACGGCGAGCGGGAGCACGTTCGCCGGCAAGCCGTCGCCGTGGCGCGAGAGCGCGTCGATCAATTCCTCGCCGTGCGGCGCGTCGTGCAGCAGCAGGATCGGTTGCCTACCGCCCGCCTCCCGATAGGTGGAGAGCAGCGTGCGCAGCTTCCGCATCAGCGCGTCCGCGGTCGGCAATGCGTAGGACGCGGCCCCGGTCGGGCAGACGGCGGCGCAGGCGCCGCAGCCCGCGCAAATATATTCGTCGATCTTCACGTGATCGCCCGCGGGCGCGATCGCGCCGGTCGGGCAGAGATCGAGGCAGCGCCGGCAGCCGACGATCTTCGAGCGCGAATGGGCGCAGAGATGGTCGCTGAAGGTGATGTAGCGCGGCTTGTCGAACTGGCCGACGAGCTCGCTCGCTTTCAGCAGCGCGCGCATCACCGCGGCCGGGTCGCCCGGATCGGCGCGCAAGTACCCGTCGCGCAGGTCGTGGGCGGGAAACAGCGGCGTGCCGCCGGAAAGATCGATCACGAGATCGCAGCGCGAGGTGGCGCCGTCGCGCGCCGCGGCCCATTCGAGCTTGCCGCGCGAAGACGGGAGCGGTGCCGCGTAGTCGTCGACCGCGAGCTCGAAGGCGCCGAAACGGCCTTTGGCGGCGCGGATCGTGCCTTTCACCACCGGGAACTCGGTGAGGCGCGGCGGCGCGACCTCGCGCGGCTTCGAGAGCAGCACGGTGACGTCGAGCTTGTCCTTGACCAGGCTCGCGGCCTCGATCGCGCGCTCGTCGCGGCCATAGACGAGCGTGACGCCCTCGCTCGCGACCGAGACCAGCGGCGTTTCGGGCAGCGGCTCGGCCGCCGCGGCGAGCAGCGCCGCCATCTTGGGGCCGGCGGCAGCCGCGTCCTTCGACCAGCCCGCGGTCTCGCGCACATTGGCGAAGGCGATCGCGGCGTTCTCGCCCGCCACCTCGGAGAACAGCGGTGCCTCTTGGGTGCAGCCGATCGTGAGCGGCGCGCCGGCGGCGGCGGCCGCGCGGAAGCGCTCGAGCTCGGCGCGGCACAGGTGGTTCACGGTCTCGACGTTGGCGCCGCGGCTGCCGCGCCGCAATGCTTCGGCGTCGAGCGGCATCGTTTTCTCGCACGAGCAAACGAAGACAATGCGGGGCTTCTCGGCCATGAGTCCTCTGGCGGCGTGCGGCGGCCCGCGCCGGGCGCGGCATTGGCGTCGGCGCCGGCAAGCTATAATGATACCAGTGAAAAAGTAAGTGCTCGGAAAGGCTTGGAGAATGGCGCAGACGCGGACGCGCGTGCTCACGCCGAGAGCGCCGACGCTCGACCTGCCGCCGCCGTTCCGCGCGATCGCGCTGCGCGAGGCCGGCCACGCTTTCGCCCATGCGAAAGAGATCGCGGCCAAGGAAGGAGCGGGCGCGATCGTCTGGGTGCGGCGCTTCGATCTGGTCGAGTTCGCGCTGGTGCTGGAGCCGGATGAGCCGCTGCAAGCGGCGCGGCGGACGATCTATGCGGGGCTCGCGGCGCTCGCCGACGCGCTCGCCTCGCACGCGCCGCCGGAAAAACTGATCGCGTTCGAATGGCCGGCGGTGATTTTCGTCGACGGCGCGCTGGTGGGCGGCGCCGAGCTCGGCTGGCCGGAGAACGGATCTGAGGAGCAGCGGCCCGACTGGCTCGTGTTCGGCGCCATGGTGCGGACCGCGACGCTGGCGCCGCTCGAGCCCGGCTTCAATCCGGACGTAACCGATCTCGAGGCCGAAGGCTTCGGCGAGCTCGGCGCCGGCCGGCTGATCGAGAGCTTCGCGCGGCATTTCATGGTCAATGTCGATCTCTGGCAGGATCAGGGCTTCCCCGAAATCGCAAAATCGTATTTGCAGCGCCTGCCGGCCGAGGAGGGCTTCGAGCGCACGATCGACGGGATCGGCAATCTCCTGATCCGCAACAAGGGCAAGCTCGAGGTGGAGAAGAAGAAGCTGCTGCCCGCGATCGAGCGGGCGCTTTGGCGCGACCCGAAGACCGGGGAGATGCTGTTGTGAAGCGGTTGTTCACATGAAGTTATTGCGCACCATCCGTCTCGATCCCTCGGACACCTTCGTGTTCGAGCGGGCGGCCGAACCGGGCGAATGGGCGGTGTCGGGTGCGTTCGTGTTCTGGGAGGCGGATCCGGCGGCGTTTTCGGGCAAGGCGCGGGCCGCGTTTCGCGGCGGATTCCTCGGCGTCGCCTCGCTCGGCTGGTCGACGCTGGTGCAGATCGTGGAAGCGAGCGAGCAGAACCGCGCGCAGGTGATCGAGACGCTCGCTCAGCAATTGCTCGCCCATTTCGGCGCGCCGGATCTGGAGAGCGCGAAGACGGCGGCGGCCGAGGAGGTCGCGTTCGCGGCCTCGCTCTGCGATCACCCGAAGGACACGCTCGTCGCCGTGCATCGCACGCACGAGGACGGCGCGATCCGCGAGGCGTTCCGCACGCTGCATCCCCGTGCCGGGCCGAAACCGTTGCGGGCGTTCGCATTTCTCGATGTCGAGGGCGAGGAGCCGGCGGAGCGGGTCGATCTCCTCGGGCTCTCCGGGGAGAAGCGGCGATGAGCGACTTCTGGGTCGCCTCGGGGCATCACCTGGTCGATCGCCACGACGGCGGCGGGCTGGTGGTCACCGACGATCTCTTGAAAGCGTACTTCGCCCGGCCCGAGCTGGCGCCGCCGGAGGACGCCGGGGTGGTGGAGCGGACGCTCCACGCGGCGTTGCTCGCGGAGCCACGGCGCCCGGTATCGCGCGGCGAGATCGGCGCGATCGCGGACGCCGACGCGCGCGAGAACTGGGAGCAGATGATCGCGTTCCGCGACCATCTGTTGGCGCACCCGACGCTGGAGGCGGCTTATCTGGCGCTGGTGCGCAAGGGGGTAGGTCGAACGCCGCCCTTGTTCCTGAACCAGCTCGTGCACCTGATCCTGCGCAACGCGCTCGACCAGACCGACGACCCCTTCGTGCTGCGCGCGGCGGAGCTGTTTTTCCGGCCGCAGCGGGTGACGCTGCATGAGGGCGCGCTGCTGGCGGCCGACGAGGAACGCATCGCCGGCACCAATCCCGCTCCGGTCTCGCCGCTCGTCTCCATGCTCGGGTTAGAGGCCTCGACCGAGATCGACGTCATGGTGGATGAGAACGCCGAAACCTACTGGCGGCGCAGCGACGGCTTCGACATGGCGCTCGACCTTTCCGGCGGACGGCGCGGGCACGGCGCGCTCGCGCGCGTGATCGAGGCCTGGGTGCGCCATCTGCTGAACGTCGACGTCGAAGTGGAGCCGCTCACCGAAGTGCGCGAGGCCAATCTGGTTTGGTACGTCGGGCTCGACGCCGAGGGCAGCAAGATCGGCGACCAGCTGTGGAACGGCGAGGCGCTCGACGAGGCCGCGAGCGGCCGCGTGGTCGCGCTCTACCGCTTACGTTTCCGCGACCCCGCGGTCGCAAATTCGGCGCTCAAGGGCGAGTCGGTCTACCTCATTCTGGCCACCAATACGGACAAGGTCTTGCGCATGAAGCCGCAGAACCTGGTCACCGGCCTGCCGATCCGGCACCTGGAGGCGGTATCGTGAGCCCGGTGCAGCCGCTCTTGCGCATTCCGGTCGGCGTTGTGGTCGAGCGCCGGCGCGCCAAGAGCCAATGGGTCGATTTCGTGTGGCGGCCGGTCGCCGTGCTCGAGGACGTGCCGGAAACGGCGCCGTGGACGAAGCTCGAGGGCGGCGATGAGCTTTCGACCTTCTATGCCGGATCGGCGGAGATCGAACTCTACCCGTCGGAGACATCGAACTATCGCGACAACCTCGCGACCGGCACGCCGCAACTGTGGGTCATCCTGGGCGCGACCGACGCCGAGCCGCCTTATAGTCTTCACATGGTCACCGCGGATCCGACCGAAGGCGAAGTATTGACCCAATCGGGCTACGATATCGTG
>JAHFPN010000232.1 GCA_023269635.1 Hyphomicrobiales bacterium
CCCGGTCTATGCGCGGGACTATCCGCCGGCGAAAAACATCGAGCCGTAAGAACGAATCCGAGAGCGGTGCAGCGCCTGGCGCTGCACCGCTGATCGGAATCCCGGACCGGCGGCGCGCGCCGCAGCGGCGCGAGTTTCGCCGATGCGTCGGCCACTTTCCGCCGACGCCCATCCTCGAATCCGCCAGGACCTCATCCATGCCCGAGCATTGGAACAAGTACGGCCCGACCGCGGCACGCAAGCACGGCAAGCCCGGCCGCGAGTTGCGCCCGCAGAGCCTGACCGTCGACATCCACTCGCACGTGGGCGTGCCGCAGGCCGCCGCGCTGGTGGCGCCACATCTCGACGCCGCGGCCATGCCGCTCGTGCAGTTCGCCGACGCCGAAACCAAGGCGCTGAACGAGAAGCAGGAAGCCGATATCCGCGCGCGCGCCAGCCTCGGGCGGCGGCTCGCCGATCTCGACGCCATGGGCGTCGACCTGCAGGTGGTGCTGCCGCCGCCGCCGCAGTGCTACTACACGGTGCCGCTCGAGATCGCGGTCAAGGCCGCGCAACTCGTGAACGACGGCATCGCGGAGTTCTGCGCGCGCAAGCCGGACCGGCTCAGGGGCTTCGGCAGCGTGCCGATGCCGGACGGCAACGAGGCCGCCCAGGAGCTCGAGCGCTGCACCAAGCAGCTCGGCTTCAAGGGCGTGCTGATTCTGACCAACGTGGCCGGGCGGGAACTCTCGGACCCGGCCTTTGCCCCGTTCTGGAAGAAGGCCGAGGAGCTCGGCGCGCTCGTCGTCATCCACCCCAACGGCTTCACCGAAGCTACCAGATTGATGCGCTTCTATTTCAACAACGTGATCGGCAATCCGCTGGAGACCACGATCGCGCTGCACTACCTGATCTTCGACGGTGTGCTGGAGCGGCACCCCAATTTGAAGATTCTCGCGGTGCACGGCGGCGGCTACCTTCCCGCCTATTCCGGGCGCATCGATCATGCCTGGGGAGCGCGCTCGGATTCGCACGGCAAGCTGCCGCACCCGCCGACCAGCTATCTCAAGCGCATCTATTTCGACACCGTGGTGTTCACGCCGCATCAGCTCGCGGAGCTGGTGCGCAATTTCGGCGTTGACCGCATCATCATGGGCACCGACTACCCCTTCGACATGGGCGATTACGATCCGATCGGGCACGTGGCGTCGGTCGACGGCTTCGACGCCTCGACCATCGCCGCGATCGCCGGCGGCAACGCCAAACGGCTGCTCGGGCTCTGATTTCGCGCGAAGGCCGGCGGGCGGAGCGCCGCTAGAACTTCACGCGATCGGCGCCTTTCAAGCCGAGCATCGCGCGGGCTTCGGCCGGCGTCGCCGTCTCGAAGCCGAGCTCCTCGATGATCCGGCGGATCTTGGCGACCTGCTCGGCATTGCTCTGCGCGAGCTTGCCGCGCGAAATATAGAGGCTGTCCTCCAGGCCGACGCGGACATTGCCGCCCATCATCACGGCCTGGGTCGCGAACGGCATTTGCGCGCGCCCCGCCCCGAGCACCGACCAGAGATAATCCTTGCCGAACAGCTTGTCGGCGGTGTGCTTCATGAACATGAGATTTTCCACGTCCACGCCGATGCCGCCGAGAATGCCGAAGATCAGCTGCAAGAACACCGGCGGCTTGAACAGGCCGCGGTCCAGGATGTGCGCGAGATTGTAGAGGTGGCCGACGTCGTAGCATTCGTGCTCGAACTTGGTGCCGTGGCCTTCGCCGAGCCGCCGGTAGATGGTCTCGATGTCGCGGAAGGTGTTGCGGAAGATGTTCTGGTCGGAGCCGCGCAGGTATCCCTCCTCCCAGGCGTATTTCCATTTCTTGTAGCGATCGGCCATCGGATAGAGCGCGAAGTTCATCGAGCCCATGTTGAGCGAGCACATTTCCGGCGACGCCTGCATGGGACCGGCGAGCCGGTCGTCGATCGACATGGTGACGCTGCCGCCGGTGGTGATGTTGATGACCGCGTCGGTGGCCTGCTTGATGCGCGGCAGGAACTGCATATAGATCTTCGGATCGGGCGTCGGGCGGCCGTCCTTCGGATCGCGCGCGTGCAGGTGAAGAATGGCGGCACCGGCCTCGGCGGCGCCGATCGCCTGCTCGGTGATCTGGTCGGTGGTGACCGGCAGCGCGTCGGACATGGTCGGGGTGTGGATCGAGCCGGTGATCGCGCAGCTGATGATCACCT
>JAHFPN010000022.1 GCA_023269635.1 Hyphomicrobiales bacterium
GAGCACGCGCAGGTCGACCGGCGCCGCGCGGCCGTACCAGGGCCGGTCGGCGAGCGGCCAACGCGCGGTCTCGACGATCCACTTGCCGTCCACCCGACGGAGCGAGACCGCGCCCGTGGTCGCAAGCGTCCGGCGGTCGATGCCGGGTGCCGCGCAAAGCTCCGGCAGATCAAAGCGGCTGATCACGAGCGCCGCGGTCCGGCAATCGTCGGCGAACGCCTCCCGCCGCTGCGCCACCGCCACGATCGTGCCGTCGACGAGCTTCGCCACGCAGCCATTGGCGTCGCAGGTGAAGCCGCCCGCGAGCTCCTGCTTCGTGGTCCGCCCATCGGCGTCGGCCGCGAGCCAGCTTAAAGCGGCGAGCCGGTCGCGGCTGGCGTTCAAGATCGTGAGCTTCCCGTCGGCTCCGCGCACCGCCACCGCCTCGGCCTCGGCGGCGATATAGACGTCCGGCCGCGGGGTCAGGAGCGCGAGCGCGAATGCCGCCGCGAGCAACGGGAGCCCTGCGAGCTTGAGGTGCGAGATCGGAATTGCAAGCAGGAGCAGCCCCGCGGTCGCGAGCATCAGCGCGCCGGAGCCGAACGCCGCCGTTCTGCCCTCCGCGCCCGGCAGCGCCGCCACCCAGCGCGCGATCGCCAGCATGCCGTCGATGCTCCAGCCCATGAGCTGCCACAGCGGCGCGTCGAAGCCGAACGGAATGAACAGCACCGCGAGCAGCCCCGCCGGCATCATCACGAACGAAATCAGCGGCATGGCGAGAAGATTGGCGAGCACGCCATAAGGCGCGAGCCGCTGGAAGTGGAACGCCACGAACGGCGCGGTCGCGAGCCCGGCCACGAACGAGGTGGCGATCCCTAAGGCCAGCCAGCGGCCCGCCCCCGATGATGATGCGCATCGCGGCGCCCTGGCCCGGGCCCGGCGCGATCGCAAGCTCGTGGCCGAAGCGCTCGTAAAGCGCCACGATCGCCAGCGTGGCCGCGAACGACATCTGGAACGAGGGGTGCAGAACCGCCTCGGGCGTAAGCACGAGCACCGCGAGCGCGGCCGCGGCGAGCGTCCGCAACGTCAGCGCCGGCCGGTCGACGAGCACGCCGCAAAGCACCAGCGCGATCATCACGAACGAGCGCTGGGTCGCGACCTCGGCGCCCGACAACACCAGATAGCCGGCGGCGCCGGCGAGCGCGACCCACGCCGCCCATTTCTTGATCGGCCGCCGGAGCGCGAGCCCCGGGACCAGCGCGAGCAGGCCGCGCATGATCGCGAAGATCGTGCCCGCCACCAGCGCCATGTGCAGGCCGGAGATCGACAGCACGTGATAGAGGCCGGAGATGCGCATGGCCTCGTTGACCTCGAACGAGATCGTGTCGCGGATGCCGGTGACGAGCGCGATCGCGACCGCGCCGCTCTCTCCCGGCAGCACCTTCTTGATGCGCTCGGCCAGAGCAGTGCGCGCGCCCTCGACCGCCGCGTAGAAACGAACGTCCCACGGCACCGGCACGCTGGCGGCGACGTCTTTCGGCTTTCCGAGCACGAAGCCGGTGGCGCCGAGGCGCGCGAAATAGGCGCCGCGCGCATAGTCGTAGCCGCCGGGCCGCGTCGGGCCCAAGAGCGGCCTGAGCCGCGCGCGCAGCTCCACGTGCGCGCCCACCATCGGCGCGGTGCCGCGCCGGAGCGCGACCCGCACCCGCTCGGGCGTGGTCTGCTTGCCGCGCGCCACCGCCTTGGTCACGCGCAGGACTATTCTGTCAGAGCGCTCGGTGGCGTCGCGGCTTTCCACGAACCCGGTGAGCGTGACCGGGCTGGCGGCGCGGGTCAGGACCGGGTGCGCGACCACGGCCGCCCGCAGCGTCGCGGCGGCAAAGCCGGCGGCGAGAAAGGAGAGCGCAAGCGCGATCGCGAAGGCGGCCGGATACTCGCGGCTCACCCAGACGGTGAAGAGCAGCGGGACCAGCGCGATGCCGGCGGCTAAACTTGAGGGTTCCGCCGGCGCCGCGAAGTAGATTAGAATCCCGATGCCGAACGCGACCGGCAGCCAGGGCGCCAGCCGCGCGGCGTCCGCCTCGGCGCGCAACAGCGCCGCGAGCGCTTCGCCTGCTCCGGAAAAAAGATCGCCGATCGCGCCGGCACTCGCCGCCCGCCGCGATCCGAGCACGGCCGCGCGCCGCCCTGCCCGCGGCCGCGGGTCCTCGTGCGCCATGACTGCCCCCGTTCAACCGGCACCGGGGGCGATGCTACACTTAGAGTTGCAGAAACGAGAAGTGTTGAGTTCGATGCTTTGGAGCGACCTCACCCTTCGAGGCGCCGCGCACGACGCGGCTCCTCAGGGTGAGGTCGCATATTTCCGCCTCATCCTGAGGAGGCCGGCATAAGCCGGCCGTCTCGAAGGATGAGGCCGGAAGCTCACCCGTCCTTGCCGCTTGCCACCTTGGCCCAAGTGTCGCGCAGGCCGACCGTGCGGTTGAACACGAGCCGGCCGGGCTTCGAATCCGGGTCCGGGCAGAAATATCCCTGCCGCTCGAACTGCACCGGCTCGCCGGCTTTCGCTTTGCTGAGCGCCGGCTCGAGCCGGCAATCGGTCAGCACCTCGACCGAGTTCGGATTGAGGTCGGCGGCGAAGTCGCCGGCGTTCGGAACGGTTTGCGTGAACAGCGGATTGTAGAGCCGCACCTCCGCCGGCACCGCGTCGGCGGCCGAAACCCAATGCAGCGTCGCCTGAACTTTTCGGCCATCGGGCGGCGTGTTGCCGCCGCGGGTCTCGGGGTCATAGCTGCAGCGCAGCTCGATTACCTCGCCGGCCGCGTTCTTCACCGCCTCCCGGCACTTGATGAAATAGGCGTAGCGCAGCCGCACTTCGCGGCCGGGCGAGAGCCGGAAGAATTTCTTGGGCGGGCTCTCCATGAAATCCTCGCGCTCGACATAGAGCTCGCGGCCGAAGCGGACGCGGCGTACGCCGGCCGCGGCATCGTCCGGATGATTGGCGGCCTCTAACTCCTCGCTCTTTCCCGCCGGGTAATTCTCGATCACCACTTTGAGCGGACGCAGCACCGCCATCCGCCTTGCCGCCGTCTTGTTCAGCGCCTCGCGGATCGAAAATTCGAGCAGGCCCATATCGACCACGCTGTTGGCCTTGGCGACCCCGATGCGCTTGACGAAATCGCGGATCGCGGCCGGCGGCACGCCGCGGCGGCGTAGACCTGCGAGCGTCGGCATCCTCGGGTCGTCCCAGGCCTTGACATGGCCGCCGCGCACGAGCTCGGTCAGCACGCGCTTGGAAAGCACCGTGTAGCTCAGGTTCAGCCGCGCGAATTCGTACTGCCGCGGCCGCGACGGCACCGGCAGGTTGTCGAGCAACCAGTCATAGAGCGGCCGGTGATCCTCGAACTCGAGCGTGCAGATCGAGTGGGTGATGCCCTCGATCGCGTCCGACTGGCCGTGCGCGAAGTCGTAGCTCGGATAGATGCACCACTTGTCGCCGGTGCGCGGGTGGCTCGCGTGCAGGATGCGGTAGAGCGCGGGGTCGCGCAGGTTGATGTTGCCGGCGGCCATGTCGATCTTGGCGCGCAAGATGCGCGCGCCGTTTTCGAACTCGCCCGCGCGCATGCGGCGGAACAGGTCGAGGTTCTCCTCGACGTTGCGCTCGCGCCAGGGGCTGTTCTTGCCGGGCTCGGTCAACGTGCCGCGGGTCGCGCGCAATTTTTCCTGAGTCTGGTCGTCCACATAGGCCTTGCCGGCGCGGATCAGGTGCTCGGCCCAGTCATAGAGCTGCTCGAAATAGTCCGACGCGTGATAGAGGTGCTGGCCCCAGTCGAAGCCGAGCCAGCGCACGTCGCGCTCGATGGCGTCGATATATTCCTGCTCCTCCTTGGTGGGATTGGTGTCGTCGAAGCGCAAGTGGCAGCGGCCGCCGAACTCCTCCGCCACCCCGAAATTGAGGCAGATCGACTTGGCGTGCCCGATATGCAGATAGCCGTTCGGCTCCGGCGGGAATCGCGTCACCACCGTCTTATGGCGCTTGGCGTCGAGATCGGCCCGGATGATGTCGCGGATGAAGTCGCGCGCCGCCTCCGCCGGGGCCGTTTCGGTTGCGGTCATGCTCTGTCCAAGCTCTCTCGATCCAAGCGCTGTTGCCGATTTAAGTTAGGCCGCGCGCGACGCGGCGCCTATGTCGCCAAATTCGCCCGTGGGCGCAAGACGTGCGGCTCTTCTCTTCGTCATTGCCGGGCTTGACCCGGCAATCCATCCCGCCTCACCACGTACCGCGTGGCCGCGTGGATGCCATCCGAACTCGGCTGTTCCCGAGTTCGGACACTATGAAAGTTGGCGAGCCGGGTCCAACCGGTTCGCTGTCAAGCCCGGGCATGACGAGAAGGAATAGCGAGACGCTGGGGTATGACACCTCTCCCCCCAGCCGTGCTAAAGGGCTCGCGGCATGACCGCAATCGTCACCCGCTTCGCGCCCTCGCCCACCGGATTCCTGCACATCGGCGGCGCGCGCACCGCGCTGTTCAACTGGCTCTATGCCCGCCACCACGGCGGCAAGATGCTTCTGCGCATCGAGGACACCGACCGCCAGCGCTCGACCAAGGAGGCGATCGACGCAATCCTCGACGGGCTCTCCTGGCTCGAGATCGGCTGGGACGGCGAGGTCCTCTATCAGTTTTCGCGCGCGGCCCGGCACCGCGAGGTGGCGGAAGCGCTGCTCGCGGTCGGCCACGCCTATCGCTGCTTCGCGACGCCGGAGGAGCTCCAGGCCATGCGCGAGGCCGCGCGCCGCGAAGGCAAGAGCTTCCGCTATGACGGCCGCTGGCGCGACCGCGATCCGGCCGAGGCGCCGGCCGGCGTCGCCCCCGCGATCCGCTTGAAAGCGCGCCAGGACGGCGAGACCGTGGTCGAGGACCTCGTGCAGGGACGGGTCGCCTGGAAGAACGCCGAGCTCGACGATCTCGTGCTCTTACGCTCCGACGGCAACCCCACCTATATGCTCTCGGTCGTGGTCGACGACCACGACACCGGGATCAGCCACGTCATCCGCGGCGACGATCATCTGAACAACGCCGCCCGCCAGGCCCAGATCTACGAAGCGCTCGGCTGGGAAATCCCCAGGATGGCGCACATCCCGCTGATCCACGGGCCGGACGGCTCCAAGCTCTCCAAGCGCCACGGCGCGCTCGGCGTCGAGGCCTATCGCGCCATGGGCTTTCTGCCGGCGGCGCTCCGCAACTACTTGGTCCGCCTCGGCTGGAGCCACGGCGACCAGGAAGTGTTCACGACCGAGGAGATGGTCGCGCTCTTCGACTTGGACCGCGTGGGGCGCTCGGCCGCGCGCTTCGATTTCGCCAAGCTCGAAAGTCTTAACGGAATCTATCTGCGCGCCATGAGCAACGACGAGGCGCTGGCCGCGATCGAGCAGCTCCTGCCGCACCTCCCCGACGGACGCAAGATCGCGGCCCGCATCAACAACAAGCGCGAACTTCTGAACACGGCCATGAGTGGGCTCAAGGAGCGCGCGAAGACGCTGGTGGAACTCATCGACAGCGCGAACTATTTGCTGGTCGACCGCCCGCTCGAGCTCGACGACAAGGCGCAAGGCTTGCTCGCGCCGGAGGCGCGCGCGCTGGTGGCCCGCGTGATCAAGCTCCTGGAGACGGTCGACCCCTGGACCGTGGAGGCGACCGAGACGGCAATGCGTGCCTTCGCCGAGCGCGAGGGCGTGAAGCTCGCGGCCGTGGCCCAGCCGCTGCGCGCCGCGCTCACCGGCCGCAGCACTTCGCCCGGCATTTTCGACGTGCTGACCGTGCTGGGTAAGCCCGAGAGCCTTGCCCGGCTCAAGGACCAGGTCGGGGTCGCAGCCACCGCCTGACCGCCCGATTCCGTCTTCCCGGCCGAGCGGTCGCGGATCGATCCGCGACCGCGAGAACCGGGACCGCGCTCAGGATACCGATGACGGTCCCCGCGTTGGCCGGCACGACGCCCGCCAATGCCATGTTGCACTGCACTTGCCGGGGTCCCACATAAGGGATACGAAGTTCCGCCCTTGGCCGGGGCGCGAAAGCCCGGCGCCCGGCCCACTCGCTCTGGAACCTGAGGAGCACACGGATGGACGCCAAGACGCACTCGCCGGCGAACTCCGCACAGCTCAAGGTCGGCGACAAGTCGTGGAACCTGCCGGTGCATCACGGCACCATCGGGCCGGACGTCGTTGATCTCAGCAAGTTCTACGGCGACACCGGGATGTTCACCTATGACCCCGGCTTCACCTCGACCGCGAGCTGTGACTCCAAGATCACCTATATCGACGGCGACGAAGGCATCCTGCTCTATCGCGGCTTTCCGATCGAGCAGCTCGCCGAGCACGGCGATTTTCTGGAGACCTGCTACCTGCTGATCTACGGCGAACTGCCGACCGCGGCGCAGCGCGCCGATTTCATGCATCGCGTCACGCACCACACCATGGTGCACGAGCAGATGAGCCGCTTCTTCCAGGGTTTCCGCCGCGACGCGCACCCGATGGCCGTGATGGTGGGCTCGGTCGGCGCGCTCTCGGCGTTCTATCACGACAGCATCGACATCGCCGACCCGCAGCAACGGCTGATCGCATCGATCCGCATGATCGCCAAGATGCCGACCTTGGCGGCGATGGCGTACAAATATTCGATCGGCCAACCGTTCGTCTATCCGAAGAACGATCTCGACTACGCGGCGAATTTCCTGCGCATGTGCTTCGCGGTCCCGACCGAGGACTACAAGGCGAATGCGGTGCTGGCGCGCGCCATGGACCGCATCTTCATCCTGCACGCCGACCACGAGCAGAACGCCTCGACCTCGACCGTGCGGCTCGCCGGCTCCTCGGGCGCCAATCCGTTCGCCTGCATCGCCGCCGGCATCGCCTGCCTGTGGGGCCCGGCACACGGCGGCGCCAACGAGGCGGCGCTCAAGATGCTGGCCGAGATCGGCCACGTCGACCGCATTCCGGAATTCATCAGGCGCGCCAAGGATCCGAAGGATTCGTTCCGGCTCATGGGCTTCGGCCACCGCGTCTACAAGAACTACGATCCGCGCGCCAAGATCATGCAGAAGACCTGCCACGAGGTGCTGGCGGAGACCGGCCACAAGGACGATCCGCTGCTCGGAGTGGCGATGGAGCTCGAGCGCATCGCGCTGCAGGACGACTATTTCGTCGAGAAGAAGCTCTATCCGAACATCGACTTTTATTCGGGCATCACGCTGAAGGCGATGAGCTTCCCGACCACGATGTTCACCGTGTTGTTCGCGCTCGCGCGCACGGTCGGCTGGATCGCGCAATGGAAAGAGATGATCGAGGACCCGAGCCAGAAGATCGGCCGGCCGCGCCAGCTCTATTCCGGCGCCACCAAGCGGGATTACGTGCCGATCTCGCGCAGGAAATGACGAACGTCATCCCGCGCAGCAAATCTCTTACGATCCCGGGTCTGCAGCGCACCGCTCCGCGCTGCGCTGCGCCCGGGATGACGAGTTAGAGTAGCGGCGCGTTGCGCCCGGTTTTCTTCTCGAACGTCTCGATCACGACGCGCGCGGCGCGCGCGCTCGGCGCTTCGCCGCCGGCCCCAAGCAGCTCGTCCAACCGGTCGAACGCCGCGAGCTGCCGGCTCCGCGCTCCGTCTCCGAACAGCGGCAGCAGCGCGGCGGATAGGTTCTCCGGCGTGCAGTCGCGCTGCAGAAAGCACGGCACCACGTTCTCGCCGAGCACGAGATTGGGCAGGATCGGCGTGTTCACGCTCACCATGGCCCGCCAGACCACCGCTTCGAGGGGCGGCACGCGGTAGGCGGTGACCATCGGCACGTGCGCGAGCGCGAGCTCGAGCGTCACCGTGCCCGAGGCCGCGAGCGCCGCGCGCGCCCGGCGGAACGCCGCGTATTTCTCCGCCTCCCCGGTCACCACGCGCGGCTTGACCGGCCAATTCGCGATCGCCGCTTCGATCCTGGTCGCGAGCGCCGGCGGCGTCGGCAGCACGAGGTCAACCGGCCCGTGCGCCGCGACGATGCGCGCCGCCGCCTGCCCGAAGATCGCGGCCAACCGGTCGAGCTCGAACCGGCGGCTGCCGGGCAATACCAGGAGCAGCGGCGGCTTCCGCTCGCGCGCGGCGGCTTCCGCGGCCGCGGGCCGCAACTCCTCGAGCCGCTCCAAGAGCGGATGCCCCACATAGGTGCAGGGCGGTCCGCCGAGCCGCTGCATCACTTCCGGCTCGAACGGATAGAGCGCGAGCACGTGGTCGAACTTCGGGCGCATGGCGCGGGCCCGCCCCGGCCGCCAGGCCCAAACTGTCGGCGCCACGTATTTCACGATCGGCAGCTCCGGCAACGCCCGCCGCACCCGCCGCGCCACGTGATGGGTGAAATCCGGGCTGTCGATCAGCACCAGCACATCCGGCTTGGCCGCGACCACGGCGGCCACGGTCTGGCGCAATCGCCGGTCGATCAAAGGCAGCTTGGCGAGCACGGCGCCGAAGCCCATGGCGGTCAGGTCTTCCATCGGGAACAGGCTATTCAGCCCCTGCCCGGCCATGGCCGCGCCGCCGACGCCCGCGAAGCGCGCGCTCGCGCGCCGGGCGAGCGCCTGCATCAGGCGCGCACCGAGAAAATCGCCGGAGGTCTCGCCCGCGACCAGGAAGACGCTTAGCGCCGCCGGCCCGTCGCGCTTCGTACCGTTCACGATTTCGGCCCCGCGCCCGGCTCGAAGCCCAGGACGAACAGCCCAGCCTCGTCGGCTGCGCGCACCAATCCTTGCGGGTCCGCGGCGATGACGCCGCCACCTTCAACCGCGATGCCCGCAAGCCCCGCCGCGGCCGCCTGCCGAACGGTTTCGGCGCCGATCGCCGGGAGATCGATCCGCCGGTCCTGACCCGCTTTCGGCGCCTTCACCAGGACGCCCGCGCGCCGGCCGGCATGCAGCCTTCCACTCGCTCGGAGCCCGGCCACCCGCTCCAGCATCGCCGCGGTTCCTTCCGCCGCCTCGATCGCGACCACGCGGCCGCCGACCACCACCGCAGACTGGCCCACGTCGAGCGGGCCGAGCGCCGCGATGGTCTGACGTCCGAGCCGGATCTCGCCCTCCTCGGCCGGCCCCGGCCGATGGCGCCCGAGCACCCCGGCCGGCATCAGGATTTCCGGCGCCACTTCGTGCGCGCCGCGCACGCGATACCCGGCGCGCTCCAGCTCGGTCGCGAAGAAGGAGAGCAAATGGTCGTCGCCCCGCCGCTCGGCTTGCAGATACCGACGCAACTCGCGCAACGTGGTCCAATCGATGCGGATTTCGGTCAGGCGCGGCCGGTGCACGCTGCCGACCAGGACCAGCTCGCGCGATCCGTGCTGCCGCAGCAGCTTAAGAAAGCGGCCGGCCGCGCCGAGGTACACCCACTCGTGCGGATAGCGCTCGACGATCGCCGGCTCGGCAAATCCGCGGATGCCGAACAGCACGACCCGGCGGCCGCGCCGCTGCACCGCCTCGGCCACCGCCCCCGGAAACGCACCGCCACCGCAAAGGATCGTGAGTAGTCCGCCGTCGCCGCTCGCGACGGCTTCGATCTTGCCGCTATCGCGGTCACGCACGCTCACGCGTCGCCTACTTCGTCCTCGTCCCCGACCCGCTCCGACAACAGGAACGGCCGCTTCTCGCCGGCGCGGATGAAATCGACGATCCGCGTCACGTTGGCATCATTGGGAAACGCAGCCGCGAGCCGCTC
Source organism: Hyphomicrobiales bacterium (assembly GCA_023269635.1). GTDB lineage: Bacteria > Pseudomonadota > Alphaproteobacteria > Rhizobiales > Xanthobacteraceae > JAHFPN01. The sequence continues at coordinate 9,720 of JAHFPN010000022.1, forward strand.
CGCCCGCTCGCGCATCGAGCCGGTGTCGGCGAACAGCGCCCGCAGCGCCGCGCGGATGGTCTCGATCTCGGCGCGCTTGAAGCCCCTCCGTCGCAAGCCCACGACGTTGACGCCGCGGTATAGGGCCGGGGTCTCGAACGCGGCCGAATAGGGCAAAAGATCCTTGGTGAGCCCGGTGAGACCGCCGATGAAGCAATAAGGTCCGGCGCGCACGAACTGATGCAGCGCCGCAAGCCCGCTGATCACGGTGAAATCGCCGACCTCGCAATGGCCCGCCAGCGCCACGCCGTTCACCAGCGTCACCTCGTTGCCGACCTTGCAGTCGTGCCCCACGTGCGAGCCGGTCATGAAGAAGCACTTGTCGCCGACGCGCGTCACCATGCCGCCGTCTTCGGTGCCGGTGTTCATGGTGACGTTCTCGCGGATGACGCAATCGGCCCCGATCACGAGCCGCGTCGGCCCGCCGCGGTAGTGCACCGATTGCGGCGGCGTCCCCAGCGTCGCGAACGGATAGATGACCGTGCGCGGCCCGATCGCGGTATTCCCGGCCACGACCACGTGCGCGATCAGCCGGCAGCCGTCGCCGATCGTGACCTCGGGCCCGACCACGCAATAGGGACCGACCTCGACGTCGGCGCCGAGGCGCGCGCCGTCGGCGATCCGGGCACTGGAATCGATACGCCCCAACTCAGCTTTCCGTGATCATCGCGCCGATCTCGGCCTCGGCGACGGTCTGGCCCGCGACCTTGGCCTCGCCGCGGAACCACCACATGTTCCGCCGGTGCTGGATCTTGCGCATGTGATACTCGATGGTCTGGCCCGGCAGCACCGGCCGGCGGAACTTGGCCTTGTCGATGGTGAGCAAGAGCACCCCCGGCGGCCCGTCGCCCTTAGCATGCGCGAGACCGCACACCGCGCCCGCGGTCTGCGCCATGCCCTCGAGCATGAGCACGCCCGGCATCACCGGCCGGCCGGGGAAATGCCCCGCGAAGAACGGCTCATTGACGGTGATGCTCTTGATCCCGATGCAGGATTCATCGCCCCGAATCTCGATCACGCGATCCACCATCAGGAAGGGATAGCGGTGCGGCAGCACGCGGAACAGGTCTTCGGTCTCCAGGACCCTCGGCACTTCCCGCGCGGCGGCCCCCTGCTCGGCCGGTCTACTCATCGCTCTTTCCTCCCGCGGGCTGCCCGGCCGCGCCCTCATCCGCCGCCCGCTTCGCGGCGATGATCTCGTTCCAAACCCGCAACAGCAAGACGACGTCGCGCATCGGTCGTGCCGGGGTCAGCCCCACGGCTGCGCCAGCCAGCACGTCGTAGATCACCCCGCTCTGGGCCGCGATCCGGGCGCCGTCGCCGATCGTGATGTGATCGGCGACCCCGACCTGGCCCCCGAGCTGGGCGTGATCCCCGATCACGACGCTACCGCTGATCCCCGTCTGCGCGACGATGACGCAATGCCGGCCGATGGTGACGTTGTGGCCGATCTGCACGAGATTGTCGATCTTGGTGCCCTCGCCGATGATGGTATCGCGGCTGGCGCCGCGATCCACGGCCGAGCCCGCACCGATCTCCACGTTGTCTTGGATGATGACGCGCCCGACCTGCGGCACCTTGAGGAGGCCGGCCTTGCCGGGCGCATAGCCGAACCCGTCCTGGCCGATGCGCACGCCCGGATGCAGCACCACCCGGTCGCCGATCAACGCATGCAACACCGAGGCGCCGGGGCCGATCGAGCAATCGCGGCCGATGCAGACCTCGGCGCCGATCACGGCGTTGGCGCCGATCGCGGTGCCGGCGCCGATCTGCGCACCCGGCCCGATCACCGCGCCGGGATCCACGGCGACGTCGTCCTCGAGCTGCGCCTCCGGATGCACGAACGCGGCCGAATCGATCCCGCGCCGGCCGAACACCGTCCCCGGACGCAGCGCGCCGGCATAAAGTTCGCGCGCCACCGTAACCAGCGCCAGATAGGGCCGCGCGGTCGCAAGCAACGCAACGCCGGGCGGCGCCTTGGCGACTTGCGTCCGCTTCAGGAAGCAGGCGCCGGCCCTGGTGCGGCCGAGGTCGTCGAGAAAGCCGGGATCGTCGTAGAACGCGACATCCGAAGGACCGGCGAGATCGAGCGGCGCGATCCCGGCGATCCGGCGCGTGAGATCGACGGCGCCGACCGGCTCGCAGCGCGTCAGCGCGACGATCTCGCCGAGGGTCATCGATTCCCGGGAACGGAACATGGCGGGTTCGGTCATACTCGGTCCGCATCCGCGCCGCCTCGCGGCCGCGGAAGACGCGTGGCCCACGCGTCAGAACCGCGTGGTGCCTCCGAAGCGAAAATTCTGCGTCTTGTCGTACTTCTCTTTGGTGAGCGGAAATGCGTAGTCGAACCGCAGCGGGCCGAACGGCGAAGCCCAGATCAGGCTGGCGCCGACCGAGGTGCGGATTTTGGCGGAATCGGCGAGGCAGACCGCCACGCCCACCTTTGGACCGGTGGTTGCCGCCGGACATGCGCCGGGCAGCCCCGGTGCCGGAATGCTCGGAATGCCTGCAAAGGCGAGCGCGCCGCTATAATTCCACAGCGAGCCGGCATCGGCAAAGATGGCGGCGCGCAGGCCGAAATCCTTGGGCACGAAGCTCAGCGGGAATAGCAGTTCGGCGCTGGCACCCCAGTAGAGCGTGCCGCCGAGCGCGTCTTGCGAGAGGTTGGCGGGATTGAGGTCGCGCGGTCCGAAACCGGCGGTCGCGAAGCCGCGCACGAGGTCCGGCCCTTTGAAGTAGTGATCGAAGATGGCCAGCGGCGTACTGCCCCAGCCCAAGAGGTGTCCGCCCTGGAGCCGGATCATCGCGGTGAAATCATTGGTGACCGGATAGTAGTAACGGGCGTCAGCGGTGCTGCGAATAAATTTGATATCGCCACCGAGGCCGGCCAGGTCCTGATTGAACGCCGCCCACAGGCCCTCATTCGGGTTCTGGTTGTTGTCGAGCGCGTTGTAGATCACCGAGTAGCCGATCAACGATGTGACCGTCTTGCCGGCGGACTGCTTGACCGCGATCGAGGCCTCGGCCTGGTTGTTGTGTGGGAAATCGCAGGCCGGATTTGGCGGAGGGGTGAGAACCGTGCATCCATCCGTCAACCCGAACGGGATCGTGATTCGGCGCTGAAAGACGGAGTAGCGCATCCCCATCGTCAGGTCGTCGCGCAGGGCGAAGGCCGCGCGCACTGTGCCGCCGATCAGCCGGCTGTTGTAGCTGTAATAGCTCGACTGTTCCGTGAGCTTGGTGAACAGGTCGAAGCCGGCGACAATCCCGTAGCCCAGGAAATACGGCTCGGTGAACGAGAATTCCGCGCCACGGCTTCTCTGCCCCCACGATGTGGCCAGCCGCACGAATTGCCCGCGGCCGAGGAAGTTGCGTTCGCCGACCGAGAGTTCGCCGAGCAAGCCTTCCGCCGTCGAATAGCCGCCGGCGATCGAGAACTCGCCGGTGAGCTGCTCTTCGACCTCCACATTGACGATCACCCGGTCCGCCGCCGAGCCGGGCTCGTTGGTGACCTTTACGGTCTTGAAATAGCCGAGATTCTTGAGCCGCCGCTCGGCGCGGTCCATGAGCACGCGGTTATAGGCGTCACCCTCGAACAGCTCGATCTCGCGCCGGATCACGTAATCGCGGGTGCGGGTGTTGCCCCGGATGTTGATGCGCTCGACATAGACGCGCGCGCCCTCGTCGACCACGTAGACGACGTTGATCCGTCGCGCCGCGAAGTCGCGGTCGCCGCGCGGCCGCACCTGAGCGAAGGCGTAGCCGCGCTTGGAGAGCTCGATGGTGATCTCTTCCATCGATTTCTCGACCAGCTCGGCGTTGTAGACTTGGCCGGTCGTGCCGCGTAGCCGCTGCCGGAGCGTGGCACTGTCCACGCCGCGCACGTTGGACAGCACCTCGATGGTGCCGAAGCGGTATTGATCGCCTTCCTCGATCGTGAAGGTCAGCACGAAGCCGTTCGCGGCCCGGTCGAGCACCACGTTCGCCGACAGGATCCGGAAGTCGGCATAGCCGTTCTTCAAATAGAAGCGGCGCAGGAGCTCCTGGTCGGCATTGACGCGGTCGGGATCGTAGACGTCGTTGTTCTTGAGGAAGCTCAAGAGATTGGTCGGGCCGGTATTGATGACGTCGCGCAGCCGCCAGTCGGAGAACGCCTTGTTGCCGATGAAGACGATGCGCCGAATCGTGGTGCGGTCGCCCTCGTTGACCTCGAACACGAGATCCACGCGGCTGTTCGGCCGCTCGATGATCTTGGGCTCGACCCGCACGTCGTAGCGGCCGCTGCGCCGGTACACCTCGATGATGCGCTGCACGTCGGCCTGCACGACGGCGCGCGAGAGCGGGCTGCGGGCTTTCGATTGAACTTCGGCGTTGAGCGTCTCGTCCTTGACCTTCTTGTTGCCCTCGAACACCACCCGGTTGATGAACGGATTTTCGACCACGGTGACGATCAGACGGCCGCCGGCCTGGCGCACGTGGACGTCCTGGAACATGCCGGTGGCGTAGAGCGCCTTCAGGCCCTCGTCGATCTTGACCGCGTCGATGCGCTCGCCCGCGCGCAGGTGGAAATAGCCACGGATCGTATCGGCATCGACCCGGCGGTTGCCCTCGACCACGATCGCGCTGGCGGTCTGCGCCTGGGCAGCCCCCGTTACCGCGACAATCCCGGCACTGGCGCACACCAACCCGGCAAGCACGATGGCCGCTGCGGCCGCGCGCCTCCCGAGTACCCCGAACCAGAACTTCATGTGCCGCACAACCCTGTGAGAGCCTGGGCGTAGTTATCCGACGCCGCGCACGGCCAGGCGCGCGGATTCTCTCGAATTCGCCCGCTTGTACAGTCTTTTCATGGACTTGGGAACCGCCCGCCGCACGTCCACCGCCCCCTTTTCGTGCCCGCGTGGCCCCCGAGCCACGCCGCCGAATTCCGCGTTAGAGCACCTTCAGGTGCAGGAGATCGTTCCAGGTCGCCACGATCATCAGCATTACGACAATCGCAAGGCCGATCCGGAATCCGAATTCCTGTGCGCGGGCGCTGAGCGGTTTTCCACGCAATGCCTCGATCGCGTAGAACAAAAGGTGACCGCCATCGAGCAGCGGCACCGGGAACAGGTTCAATAGACCGATGCTCACCGAGAGCACCGCGGTGAGATGCAAGAGCGCGACGAATCCCACGCTCGCGACCTGGCCTGAGACCTGCGCGATTCGAAGCGGCCCGCCCAATTGATCCGCCGATTCCCGCCCGAGCAGGATACCGCCGAGATAGTGCAACGTGCGATCGACCACGAACCAGGTCTCGGCGACGCCGAGTCGCAGCGCCTCGAGCGGGCCGAGGCGTTGGGTCACCACTTCCGACGCCGTGGCCGAGCGCGAGATCCCGAGCACGCCGAGGCGGTGAACGTTGCCGAAATTGTCGCGCATTTCGCGCAGCTCGGGCGTCGCGGTGAGCGTGACCTGCACGCCGCCGCGATCGACCACGATCACCAGCGCCCGCCCCGGGCTCCCCGACACGATGCGCTGCATGTCGGCGAAACTGTCGATCTCGCGGCCGTCGATCGAGAGCACGAGGTCGCCCGCCTTGAAACCGGCGCGCTCGGCTGCGCTCGCGGCCTGAATCTGGTCGACCCGCGGGGTCGTCACCTGGCGGCCGAACAGCGCGAACACGGCGGCGAAGATCGCGATCGCCAGGATGAAATTGGCGATCGGCCCGGCGGCCACGATCGCCGCCCGCGCCACTACCGACTTGTGGAAGAACGAGACCCGGCGCTCCTCCGCGCTCATGCGCTCGAGCGCCGAATGATCCGGCGTGCTGGCCGCGCTGTCATCGCCGTGGAAGCGAACATAGCCGCCGAGCGGGATCGCCGAGAGGCGCCAGCGCGTTCCACGGCGGTCGTTGAAGCCGAACAATTCCGGCCCGAAGCCTACGGAGAAGGCGTCGACCTTCACGCCGCAGCGGCGGGCGACCCAAAAGTGCCCGAGCTCGTGGAAGAACACCACGACCGTGAGCACGAACAGGAACGGGATCACATAGCCGAGGAGCGAATTGCCCCACGTGCTCAAACCCGACACGAGATCCATGGAAGGCCCCTTTCCCGTCCCCGAACCTTCTAAGAAGCCTTTGCGGCGAATTGGAGCAAGAGGGTCGCGGCCAAAGATCGCGCAATATGGTCAACGGCGAGCGCCTCCTCAACCGTGGCCGGCTCCTTGAGAGCCCTTGATTCGGCTCGTTCCAGCACGGATTCGACCAGCGCCGGGATGCCGGGGAACCCGATCCGCCGGGCCAGAAACGCCTCCACCGCCACCTCGTTCGCGGCATTGAGCACGGTCGGGGCCGCACCCCCGGCGGCCAGCGCGGCTTGCGCGATGCGCAGCGCCGGAAACCGGCCGAGGTCCGGCGCCTCGAAGGTGAGCGCCTTGAGGCTGCCGAGGTCGAGCGCCGGCGCCGCCCAATGCAGGCGCTCGGGCCAAGAAAGCGCCACCCCGATCGGGATGCGCATGTCCGGTACCGACAGCCCGGCCACCACCGAGCCGTCCCGGAAGGCGACCAAGGCGTGCACGACCGATTGCGGATGGATTAGCACTTCGAGCCGATCGGGCGCGAGATCGAACAGGTGGTGCGCCTCCACCAGCTCGAGCCCCTTGTTCATCAGCGTCGCGGAATCGATCGTGATCTTGGCGCCCATCGACCAGGTCGGATGCTTCAGCGCCTCCTCCGGCGTCACGTGCGCGAGGCGCTCCTCGGCGTGCAGGCGGAACGGACCGCCCGAGGCCGTGAGCGTCACCTTCTCGACCGCCGCGCGCGATCCGGCGGCGAGCGCCTGCAGCACCGCGTTGTGCTCCGAATCGAGCGGCAGCACCTCGGCGCCCTTGGCGCGCGCCGTGGCCATGAACAGCTTGCCGGCCGACACCAGACATTCCTTGTTCGCGAGCGCGATCCGCCGGCGGGGCCTGAGCGCCGCCATCGTCGGCTCGAGCCCGGCGGCACCGGCGATCGCGGCGACCACGACGTCGGTGTCCGCTTGGGCGGCGGCGAGCAGCCCCTCGCGGCCCGCCGCAATCTCGATGCGCTCGCCCGCGAGCGCTTCTTTCAGCTCGCTGTAGCCGCTCGCGTCGGCCAGCACCGCGAATTGGGCACCGAATTCGCGCGCCAGCGCCGCGAGCCCGCGCGCGTCGCGCTTGGCCGCGAGCGCCACGACCTCGAAGCGGTCGCGGCCGTGACGCAGGAGGTCGAGCGTGCTGGCACCGATCGAGCCGGTGGCGCCCAGGATGGTGACGCGCGTCTTGCCGCCGCTCACCATTGCAGCAGGCCCTCGGCCGCCGCGCCGGGCCCGGCGCGCCAGGCGCCGAACAGGAACGCGAACAGGGCGGCCGCGATGAACCCGTCGAGCCGGTCCATGAGTCCGCCGTGGCCGGGGATGATGCCGCTCGCGTCCTTCACCCCGAACTGCCGCTTCACCCACGACTCGAAGAGATCGCCGGCTTGAGCGCTGACCGTGACCGCGAGCGCGACCAAGACGTGAGCCGCCCCGAGCGCAACGCGCATCGCGAACAAGAGGAGGATTCCGGCCGCGACGCCGGCGATGGTGCCGCCGACTGCGCCGGACCACGTCTTGGCCGGGCTGATCCTGGGCGCGAGCCGCGCGCCGCCCACGTAGCGCCCGACATAGAGCGCCGCCACGTCGGTCGCCCACACTACCGCGAACAGGAACAGCACGGCGACGAAGCCGAGCCGCGCGTCCTCGCGCAGGAGCACGATCGGTACCAGGAGTGCCGCGCCATAGAGCACGCCCGCCGCGGCCCAGACCGAAGGCCGCGCGAAGCTCGCGGCCGCGACCGCGCCGGCGAGCACCCAGAGCATCGCCGCCGCGGGCGCCCCGAGCGCGATCGTGACCGCCGCGCCCACCAGCCCGGCCCCGCCGAGCGCGAGCGCCGCGTTGCGCGGCGAGACCTCCGCCACCGCGCACCACTCCCAGAAGATCAGCAGCGCGCCGATGGTCCAGCACAGCAGAAACAGCGGGCCGCCCACGTAAGCCGCGCCGAGCGCGAGCAGTCCAAGGATCACGGCGGAGACGACCCGTGTGCCGTGAGCGCGGATCATCTCCCGAGGCACAGCCGCGCTCACGATCCGGTTCCCGCCTTGAGACCGCCGAAGCGGCGCTCGCGGCGGCGGAACTCGTCGATGGCGGACTCGAGCGCGGCCCGATCGAAATCGGGCCAATGCATCGGCAGGAACACGAACTCCGCGTAAGCGCCCTGCCAGAGCAGGAAATTGGAAATGCGCAGCTCGCCGCTGGTGCGGATGATGAGATCCGGATCGGGCAATCCGGCGGTGTCGAGGTAGCGCTCGAAGGCCGCGACATCGACGCTCGCCGGATCGAGCCGGCCGGCCGCCGCGGCTTCTGCGATCTTGCGGGCGGCGGCCGCGATCTCCTGCCGGCCGCCATAGTTGAAGGCGACGACGAGCGTGAGCTTGTCGTTCGCGCGCGTGAGCTGCTCGGCCTCCGTGATCAGCGCGAGCACCTCGGGCTCGAGCCCGCTGCGCTCCCCGATCACGCGCACGCGCACGCCGTTTCCGTGCAGCTCGGCGAGATCGTTGCGCACGAAGCGCTTCAACAGCGCCATCAGGTCGCCGATTTCTTCCGCCGGCCGGGTCCAGTTCTCGGCGCTGAAGCTGTAGATGGTGAGTACCTTGATGCCGAGCTCGCCCGCGGCCCGCACCGCGTTGCGCAGCGCTTCCACGCCGCGGCGATGACCCTCGCGCCGCGGCAGGCCGCGCGCGGCCGCCCAGCGGCCGTTGCCGTCCATGATGACGGCGACGTGCGCTGGCGCTTCCGCCGGAACCGGCCGTGGAACTTCTTTGGGTTTCATCGGGGCCAAATCTGTCCGGGTCAGGTCCGTCCGCACTCATACGGACATGATTTCCTTTTCCTTTTGCGCGAGCGCCTGGTCGATCTCGGTGATCGCGGCATCGGTCGCCTTTTGGACCTCGCCCTCGTGGCGCTTGATCTCGTCCTCGCTCACGTGGCCGTCCTTCTGCAGCTTCTTCAGGAGATCGAAGCCGTCGCGGCGCACGTGGCGAACCGCGACGCGCGCCGTCTCCGCGTACTTGTGCGCGATCTTGGTCAGCTCCTGCCGGCGCTCCTGGTTGAGCTCGGGGATGCGCAGCTTGATGACCTGGCCTTCGGTCTGCGGATTGAGCCCAAGATTGGCGGCGCGGATCGCCTTCTCCACCGCGGTCACCACCGACTTGTCCCACACCTGCACCGACAACAGCCGCGACTCCGGCACGCTGATGGTCGCCACCTGGTTGAGCGGCATCTGTTGGTCATAGGCCTCGACGTGGATCGGGTCCAAGAGATGCGGCGAGGCGCGGCCGGTGCGCAAGCCGCCGAATTCCTGGCGCAGCACCGCGATCGCGCCCTGCATGCGGCGCTTGAGTTCGGCCAGGTCGAAGGTTCCCGCATTCATGATCGAGCTCGCGGATCGGACTCCGATCCTGATGACACGTCAGGGTGCGACCGTGGTCGCCCTGCCTTCGCCGCGCACGGCGGCGGCAATGGCGCCCTTTTCGCGGATCGAGAACACGATGATAGGCAAGCGCGCCTCGCGGGCAAGCGCGAACGCGGCCGCGTCCATGACCTTCAGGTTTCGCGCTAAGGCCTCGTCGTGGCTCAGCTTTTCGAAGCGCTTGGCCTTCGGGTAGCGGCGCGGGTCGGCGTCATAGACGCCGTCCACGAACGTCGCCTTGAACACCGCTTCGCATTTCAGCTCGGCCGCGCGCAGCGTGGCGCCGGTGTCGGTGGTGAAATACGGATTGCCGGTGCCGCCCGCGAGCACCACCACGCGTCCGCGCGCAAGGTGCTTGAGCGCGCGCTGGCGCGAATAGGGCTCGCACACGCTCGGCATCCGCATCGCCGAAAGCGCGCGCGCCGGGACGCCCGCTTTCTCGAGCGCCGATTCGAGCGCGAGCGCGTTCATGACGGTGGCGAGCATGCCCATCTGATCGGCGGTGGCGCGGTCGATCCCGCTGGCGGCGAAATTGGCCCCGCGCAGGAAATTGCCGCCGCCGACCACCACCGCGACCGCGACCCCGAGCTTCTTCACCTTGGCGAGATCGGCGGCAATGCGCGCGAGCGTCGGGGGATCGAGCCCGAACGGCTCCTTGCCCATGAGCGCCTCGCCGGAGACCTTGACGAGGACGCGGCGATAGCGGGGCTTGGCCATACCTCGGTTCCGGGAGCTCAACTGGACTTCGCCGCCAGCGCCACCTCGGCCGCGAAGTCCTGCTCCTGCTTTTCGATTCCCTCGCCCAGAGCGTAGCGCACATAGGCGCCGATGGCGACCGCCGCGCCGATCTTGCCCTCGGATTCCTTGATCGCCTGTGAAACCGATTTCGCCGGGTCGTGGATATAGGGCTGATCCGCCAGACAGACCTCCTTGTAGAAGGTCCTGAGCCCGCTCTCGACGATCTTCTCGATCACGTTCTCGGGCTTGCCGGTGGCGCGCGCCTTGTCGGCGAGCACCCCGCGCTCGCGCGCGATGGCGGCGGGTTCGAGGCGGCCTGAATCGATGGCGCTCGGATTGGCCGCCGCCACGTGCATGGCGAGCTTGCGCGCGAGCTCGGCGAGCTCCTCGCGCTTGCCCTTGGATTCGAGCACCACCAGCGCGCCGATCTTGCCGAGCCCGTCGGCCGCCGAATTGTGCACATAGAGGCCGATGGCGCCTTCCTTGACGCGGACCTCGGCGGCACGGCGGAGCGTGAGGTTCTCGCCGATGGTGGCGATCGCGGTGGCGAGCGCGTCGGCCACGCTCACGCTTCCGACCTTCGCGGCCTTCATCTTCGCCACGTCGGTGCCGGCGGAGAGCGCGACCTGGGCGATCATTTTCACCAGGCCCTGGAATTGCTCGTTCCGCGCGACGAAGTCGGTCTCCGAATTGACTTCGACCAGCACGCCCTTGCCGCCCTCGACCACGGCGCCGATCAGGCCCTCGGCCGCGACGCGGCCGGCTTTCTTCGCCGCCTTGGCGAGGCCCTTCTTGCGCAGCCAATCGACCGCGGCCTCGATGTCGCCCTTGTTCTCGGTGAGCGCCGCCTTGCAATCCATCATGCCGGCGCCGGTCTTCTCGCGCAGCTCCTTGACCAGGCTCGCGCTGATCTCGGCCATATTGGTGCGATCCCCTTATTCGGTTTCGGCCGCGAGCTTCTTGGCCTGCTTGATCCAGCCGTCCATGCGCGCCGGCAGGCCGACCACCTCCCCGATATGGGTCGCGTCCTTCTTGCCCAGGCTCGCTACTTGCGAGAAGTGGAAAATGCCGAGATCGTTGAGCTGCTTCTCGACGTCGGGGCTGATGCCCGGAAGCTTCTTCAAGTCGTCCGGCGCGCCGCGCGGGCCCGGCAACGGCTCGAACTTCTCCCATTCGGTCTTCGGCTCCGCCGGCAGCTCCTCGACCGGCGGCTTCTCGGCCGCGCCGACGTCGATGCCGGCTTCGCCTTGCGCGCGCGAGATGCCGTCGATCGCGGCCTTGGCCACCAGATCGCAATAGAGCACGATCGCGCGGCCGGCGTCGTCGTTGCCCGGGATCGGGAACGCGATGCCGTCCGGATTCGAGTTGGTGTCCACGATTGCCGCGACCTTGATGCCGAGGCGCTTGGCCTCCTTGATCGCGATGTCTTCCTTGTTGGTGTCGATCACGAACAAGAGGTCCGGCAGCCCGCCCATGTCGCGGATGCCGCCGAGCGAGCGCTCGAGCTTGGTCTTCTCGCGCGCCATCGTGAGCCGTTCCTTCTTGGTATAGGCGGCGCCGGCCTCGGTGCTGATCATTTCCTCGATCTTCTTGAGCCGCGCGATCGAGTTCGAGATCGTCTTCCAGTTGGTGAGCGTGCCGCCGAGCCAGCGCGAGTTCACGTAGTACTGGGCCGAGCGCTTGGCCGCATCCGCGATCGCCTCCGAGGCCTGGCGCTTGGTGCCGACGAACAGAATTCGCCCGCCTTGCGCGACCGTGTCGGCGATCGCCTGCAACGCGCGCGCCAAGAGCGGCACGGTCTGGGCGAGGTCGATGATGTGGATGTTGTTGCGGACGCCGAAGATGAACGGGGCCATCTTCGGATTCCAGCGGTGCGATTGATGGCCGAAATGAACGCCAGCTTCCAGCAGCTGGCGCATGCTGTAGTCGGGCAGCGCCATGTTCTTCTCCGGTTAGCCTCCGCGGACCTGGTCGGCTCTAAGCCGACACCGGATGCGGTCCTTGGGGATCAAGGCCGCGGGTCCGCGTGCGAGATGGCGCGCTTATAGGGGCGCGGTAACGATGGCGCAAGCTTTACCTCCCCCTGAAAGGGGGAAGTCGGCGACGCGAAGCGTCGCCGGGAGGGGTCATGCGACGCCGTTGACCCCTCCCCGGACCACCTTCGGTGGTCCGACCCTCCCCTTTTAGGGGAGGGTGAATATCCCGCTAGACTTCCTCGACGCGCGCCACGCCGGCGAGCGCCTTCACCGCG
>JAHFPN010000143.1 GCA_023269635.1 Hyphomicrobiales bacterium
GCCATGGGGCTCGCGCATTTCTTCTCGGTGATCGCGGGCGCCGACACGTTCGCGGCGCGGAAGCCCGACCCCTTGCATATCCTGCACGCGGTGAAGCGCGCCGGCGGCAATCCGGCGACCACCGTGATGGTCGGGGATTCCAGAACCGACGTGGCCGCGGCGCGGGCCGCAAGCGTGCCGGTGATCGCCGTGTCGTTCGGCTATTCGGATGTGCCGGCGAGCGAGCTTGGCGCCGACCGGGTGATCGACCGGCTTGCGCAGGTGCCGGCCGTGGTGGCGGCGCTGCTCTAGGCTCGCGCTTGACACCCTCGCGAGGCGGCTCCTAGATCGGGCCACGGGCGCTTAGCTCAGCGGGAGAGCGTTCCCTTCACACGGGAGAGGTCGCAGGTTCAATCCCTGCAGCGCCCACCATTCCCTTGCCGCGAGCGCAGGACGGGGTTGCAGCGCGGCCGATTTTGTGGCGTGAAAAGGGGGACGGGGCGGGCGCGGCCGATCCGGAAACCAAGTGCGAGGGGCGTGACGATGCGACCGAGATTCTTCTTCACGGCGTTGGTGCTCGCGGCGCTTTTCGGCGCGACGGCGGTGCAAGCGCAACAGATCGATCGCGACACCGGGCTGCCGATCGGGCCCGGCGGATATCGCGGCATTCTTCTCGGCTCGCCGGTCGCGCGCCAGACCGTCGCGTTCGACAGCAAGCGCTATAGGCCCGGCTCCATCGTCATCAACACCGCCGAGCGCCGGCTCTATTACGTGCTCGAGAACGGCCAGGCGATCCGCTACGGCATCGGCGTCGGCCGCCTCGGCTTCACTTGGGCCGGCACCACCGCGGTGTCGCAGAAGCGCGAGTGGCCGGATTGGTCCCCGCCGCCGCAGATGCTGAAGCGCCGGCCGGACCTGCCGCGCTGGATGCCGGGCGGCCCGAACAACCCGCTCGGCGCGCGCGCGATCTATCTCGGCTCCACGCTCTATCGCATCCACGGCTCGAACGAGCCGGAGACCATCGGCCAGGCGGTCTCGTCCGGCTGTTTCCGCATGGTCAACGAAGACGTGATCGATCTCTTTGGCCGGGTGAAGGTGGGCACCGCGGTGCACGTGATTTTGAAGTGAGCCCCACTGTCATTCCGGCATCGGCCGGCAGGGCCGAGGGCCGGAATCCATAACCACCGCCAGCTCGAATTTTCTCGGGCCGGGGTTATGGGTCCGCGCTTTCGCGGGGACGACGGGAACGAATGACCGGCTCGCGCGAGAGGCCCTTGGCGGCGAGCTCCTCAAGATAGCGCGCGAAGCGCGCCTCGTGGTCGCGGCCGAGCTCGTGCAGATAGTCCCACGAGAAGATGCCGGTCGAATGCATGTCGTCGAACACGAGGCGGACGGCGTAGTTCCCGACCGGCTGCACTTCGAGAATCGTCACCTCGCGCTTGCCCGGTACGGTCTTGCGCTCGTCGGGATTGTGGCCCTGCACTTCGGCGCTCGGGCTCTCGACCCGCAAATATTCGGCCGGCAACGTGAAGGCGCTGCCGCCCTCGAACGTGACGGTGAGCGCGCGGCGGTCCTTGGCGAGCCGCAGTTCCTTGGGCCAGGGGCGTAGATCCGGTTTATCGGCCATGGCGCAGAGCCTAGCCTTCACATTGCCTTGCGCAAGCTATTCGGCGCCTTTACCTCGCCACGGCTCTGCTTCACTATTGGATAGGCCATGAACGCACCGAGCCGAGCACCCGTTCCCGCGACCGGCGCGAGCCGCGCGCCGCTGGTCGATCCGTTCCGGCGCGCGATCACCTATTTGCGCGTCTCGGTGACCGACCGCTGCGATTTTCGCTGCGTCTATTGCATGTCGGAGAACATGGCGTTCCTGCCGAAGCAGGACCTGCTCACGCTCGAGGAGCTGGATCGCCTCTGCTCGGCCTTCGTCGCGCGCGGGGTGCGGAAGCTTCGGCTCACCGGCGGCGAGCCGCTGGTGCGGCGCGACATCATGGTGCTGTTCCGTTCGCTCGCGCGGCACCTGAAGACGGGCGCGCTCGACGAGCTCAATGTCACCACCAATGGCTCGCAGTTGCCGCGCTACGCCGAGGAGCTGGCGGCCTGCGGCGTCAAGCGCATCAACGTCTCGCTCGACACGCTCGACCCGGCGAGATTCCGCGATATCACGCGCTGGGGCGATCTCGCCAAGGTGCTCGCCGGCATCGACGCGGCGCAAGGAGCGGGCCTGCACGTGAAGATCAACGCGGTCGCGCTCAAGGGTGTGAACGAGGAGGAAATCCCTTCGCTCATGGAATGGGCGCACGGCCGCGGGATGGACCTCTCGCTGATCGAGGTGATGCCGCTCGGCGACATCGAGCCGGCGCGGATCGACCAGTATCTGCCGCTCTCGCTCGTTCGCTCGCGGCTGGCGCCGCGCTATACGCTCGAGGACATCGACTACAAATCCGGCGGGCCGGCGAGCTGCGTGCGCGTGGCCGAGACCGGCGGCCGGCTCGGCTTCATCACGCCGCTCACCCACAATTTCTGCGAGGGCTGCAACCGCGTGCGCGTCACCTGCACCGGCACGCTCTATATGTGCCTCGGCCAGGACGACGCCGCGGATCTGCGCGCGCCGCTGCGCGCTTCCGAAGCCGACGACCTCCTGCACGCGGCGATCGAGGAAGCGATCGCGCGCAAGCCCAAGGGCCACGACTTCGTCATCGACCGGCGCACCAACCGCCCGGCAGTCGCGCGTCACATGAGCGTGACCGGCGGCTGACCGGCGGCGCAGCCGCAGCGCCCGCCGCAAATATGAGCTAGAAGATTTCCGGGCGCCGCGAGGCGCCCTTGCCTTGCACGCTTAGAACCGGTGCCCGCACCCGCCATGAACCGATCGTCCGACAACAGCCGCGGCATCGTCGCGATGATCGGTTCGACCGCGCTGTTCTCCGCCAACGACGCCGCCACCAAGATCGCGGCCAAGTCGATTCCGCCGACCGAAGTGGTGGCGATCCGCGGCGGGTTCACGGTGCTGTTCGTCCTCCTGATCATCGGCTGGCGCGGCGAGTTCGGCCTGGTCCGAAAGGTGCTCACTCCGCTGGTGATGCTGCGATCCGGATCGGAGGCGCTCGTGGGGCTGCTCCTGATCATCGCGCTCGCGCTGATGCCTATCGCGGACGTGACCGCGATTCTATTGATCCAGCCGTTCCTGCTCACGATCGCGGGCGTGCTCCTGTTCAAGGAGACGGTCGGCTGGCGGCGCTGGAGCGCGGTGGCGGTCGGCTTCCTCGGCATGCTGCTGGTGGTCAAGCCCGGAACAGGCGCATTCGAGTTCACTTCGCTGGTGGTCATTCTCGCCGCGTTCCTGGTGGTGGTCCGCGACGTGGCCACGCGCAAGCTCGCGAGCGACATTCCGACCACCCCGATCGTGCTGGTCACCGCGCTGCTCGGGGTGATGATCGGCGGCAGCGGCGTGTTCGCCGGCAACTGGCGGGCTCCAGGCCTCGAGCCGTTCGTGGCGTCGGTGGTGGCCGCGGCATTTTTCGTGTTCGCCATCATCCTCGGGGTGATCGCGCTGCGCGAGGCCGACGTGTCGGTGGTGGCGCCGTTCCGCTACTCGCTCGTGGTGTTCGCCGTGCTCTACGGCGTGTTCCTGTTCGGGGAATTCCCCGACACCTGGTCGCTCGTCGGCATCGCGCTGATCGCGGCCGCGGGCGTCTACATGCTGCATCGGGAGGCGATGCTGCGCGGACAAATGCGCGCAGGACCGAGCGCGGCCGCGGCCGAGCGCGGGCCGCGCACCTGAGCAGTGCCGACGCGCGGGCTTGATCGCGCCCGACGTTCGGCTAAGGTGACTTGCCGCACCGGATCGAGTATCGGCGGCCAAGACGAAAGATCGATTGCCTGCGACGCAGGCCGGGGGAACGCGATCGGCGACCGCCGGTCACGCGGGGAGGAACGGTTGAACGCGCTCATCAAGCTGAGCCGCGCGATCGACGCGGTAAATCTCAAACTCGGCAAGTGGGTGGCTTGGCTGGTGCTGGCCGCAGTGCTGGTTTCGGCGGTCAACGCGGTGGTGCGCAAGGTGTTCGCCACCTCCTCGAATTCCTGGCTCGAATTGCAGTGGTACCTGTTCTCCGCGGTATTTCTGATCTGCGCGTCGTGGACGCTGCTGGCGAACGAGCACATTCGCATCGACATCGTGAACAACATGTTCCCCAAGCGCGTCCGCGATTGGGTCGACTTGCTCGGTCACGCGTTTTTCCTGCTGCCGTTCACGATCATCGTGGTCATCACGGGGTGGCCGTTCTTTACCGCCTCGATCGCGGTCAACGAGCAGTCGACTAATGCCGGCGGCCTGCTGGTGTGGCCGGTGAAGCTGCTGATTCCCGTCGCCTTCGTGCTGCTGCTGTTCCAGGGAATTTCCGAGATCATCAAGCGCATCGCGGTGATGCGCGGGATGATCCCGGACCCGCACGTGGCGACGCACCATCCGCTCGAAGCCGAGGTCGAGCAAATCATCGAGATGATCGAGAAGAAGCCTTAAAGCAGTAGCGAGCGCGCCGGAGCACGCCATGACCGCCTTTCTGATCCACAACATGGCGCCGATCATGTTCGCGTCGCTGGTCGTGTTCCTGTTGCTCGGCTACCCGGCGGCATTCTCTCTGGCGGCCAACGGACTGATCTTCGGCCTGCTCGGCATCGAGCTCGGCCTGTTCAACCCCGATTTCCTGCAGGCGCTGCCGCAGCGCATCTACGGCACGATGAACAACGACGTGCTGTTGGCGATCCCGTTCTTCACCTTCATGGGCTTGGTGCTCGAACGCAGCGGCATGGCCGAGGATTTGCTCGACACCATCGGACAGTTGTTCGGCACCATCCGCGGCGGGCTCGCCTATGCGGTCGTGTTCGTCGGCGCGCTGCTGGCGGCGACCACCGGCGTGGTCGCGGCCTCGGTGATCTCGATGGGGCTGATCTCGCTGCCGATCATGCTGCGTTACGGCTACGATCGGCGCGTCGCGACCGGCGTGATCGCGGCCTCCGGCACGCTGGCGCAGATCATTCCGCCGTCGCTGGTGCTGATCGTCATGGCCGACCAGCTCGGCCGCTCGGTCGGCGATATGTACGAGGGCGCGTTCATCCCCGGCCTGGTGCTGGCGGCGCTCTATGCCGGCTACGTGTTTTTGATTTCGACCTTCTATCCGAAGGCCGCACCCGGATTGCCGGTGGCGGACATCGTCTATCGCGAGCCGAGCGGCGCGCGCGGCGTGTGGCAGCTCGGCATCCTGGTCGTGTTCTCCGCTCTCGTCGCCTACTACGTGATGACGCAGACGGAGGTGCGCGCCAGTGCGGATTTCGTGGTGCTGACCATGTCGGTCGGCGTGGTCGTGTCCTTCCTCTGTACGGTGTTCAACCGCGTATTCGGGAGCCGCCTCGTCGTCGTCACCGCGCTCACCATCATGCTGTTCATCGCCGCCCGTTACGTGCTGCTGAACATTTACGTCCACCCGACCTGGGCCCTGCTCGCGGAGGCGCTCGCGGCCGGGGCGTTCTATGCGTTCGTCGCCGGATTGCTCGAACGGTTCACCGGCTTTCGCCTGGTCTCGGCCATGGCCGAGCAGGTCACCTTCGTGATGGTGCCGCCGCTGGCGCTGATCTTCCTGGTGCTCGGCACCATCTTCATCGGCGTGGCCACCCCGACCGAGGGCGGCGCCATGGGCGCCTCCGGCGCGCTCTTGCTCGCCATGGCGAAGCGGCGGCTCACCTTCGATCTCACCCGCCAGGCGGTGGAATCCACCGCCAAGCTATCCGCGTTCGTCGTCTTCATCCTGCTTGGCGCCCGCACCTTCTCGCTCACCTTCTACGGCGTCGACGGGCACAAGTGGGTCGAGGAAATGCTGGTCTCGCTCCCCGGCGGCCAGCTTGGATTCCTCCTGTTCGTCAACGCGTTCGTCTTCCTCATCGCCTTCTTCCTGGATTTCTTCGAGATCGCGTTTATCGTAATCCCGCTGATCGGACCGGCGGCCGAGCGCATCGGCATCGATCTGATCTGGTTCGGCGTGATCCTCGGCGTGAACATGCAGACCTCGTTCATGCATCCACCGTTCGGGTTCGCGCTGTTCTATCTGCGATCGGTCGCGGCAAAAGAACCATATCTCGATCGGGTCACCGGCAAGAGAATGGAGGCGGTGACCACCGGGCAAATCTATTGGGGCGCGGTGCCGTTCGTGGTGATCCAGGTGATCATGGTGGTGTTGGTGATCATGTTTCCGGGCATGGTCATGCACTACAAGGGCGTCGGCACCGGCATTGACCCGAGCAAGGTGAAGATCGACATCCAGATGCCCGAATTGCCGCCACCGCTCGATCTCGGGCCGCCGCGAAACTAGGCTGTGTACTTATAAATCGAGATTGTCAGTAGCCGCTGGTCAATGTCCGCGTTAGGGCGCTTAGCGGACTCAAGTCGGACATCGCGCCAAGTCCGCTAAGTGCCGATAGTGTTGCAAAACGATTTTGTGTGCCCGAGCGAGCAACATTGATTCATATGTGGACGCCCCCGATGGGCAAGTGCCTTTTTGGGTGATGCGATGCGGACGGTTGCTTTCATATGTCCGGCCTGTTTGTGCAGCCCGTAGGTTGCTGG
>JAHFPN010000023.1 GCA_023269635.1 Hyphomicrobiales bacterium
GGCACCCGATGGCGCAGCAGGGCAAGGCCGGCGAGGCGCTCACGGCGGCGTTCACCTCGTCGTTCGTCGGTGCGCTGTTCGCGGTGATCCTGATCACGCTGGTAGCGCCGCTGGTGGCCAAGTTCGCGCTGCAGTTCGGCCCGGCGGAGAAATTCGGCGTCTACTTCCTTGCGTTTTGCAGCTTCGTGGGCCTCAGCAAGGAGCCGCCGTTCAAGACCGTGGCCGCGATGATGATCGGCTTCGCGCTGGCGGCAGTAGGGCTCGACAGCGTGACCGGACAATTGCGGTTGACCTTCGGGTTCACCGAGCTGCTCACCGGCTTCGACTTCCTGATCGCGGTGATCGGGCTGTTCGGAATCGGGGAGATCCTGCTCACCATCGAGGAGGGCCTCGCGTTCAAGGGCGGGGCCGCCGGGATCAATCCGCGGGTCGTGCTGCAGACCTGGGTCGAACTGCCGCGCTATTGGCTCACCTCGCTGCGTAGTTGCGTGATCGGATGCTGGATGGGCATCAGCCCGGCAGGCGCCACGCCGGCGTCGTTCATGAGCTACGGCATCGCCAAGCGCGTCTCCAAGCGCGGAAACAATTTCGGCAACGGCGAAATCGAGGGCGTGGTCGCGCCCGAGACCGCGGCGCACGCGGCCGGCACCGCGGCGCTGCTGCCGATGCTTTCGCTCGGCGTGCCGGGCTCGCCGACCGCTGCGGTGCTGCTCGGCGGGCTCTTGATCTGGGGCTTGCAGCCGGGCCCGCTCCTGTTCGTCGAGCAGAAAGAGTTCGTCTGGGGCCTGATCGCCAGCATGTATCTCGGCAATATCGTCGGGCTGCTGGTGGTGCTCATCTTCGTGCCGGCCTTCGCGGCGATCCTGCGCATCCCGTTCAGCATCATCGCGCCGATCATCCTGGTGTTCTGCGCGATCGGCGCCTACAGCGTGCACAACTCGACCTTCGACGTGGTGATGATGCTGGTGTTCGGCGTGGTCGGCTACGTGATGAAGAAATGCAATTATCCGCTGGCGCCGATGGTTCTGGCGATCGTGCTCGGCGACAGGGCCGAGGAATCGTTCCGCCAGTCGCTGCTGGCCTCGCAGGGCTCGCTCACGGTGTTCTGGTCGAACGGCCTGGTCGGCACGATCATGGCGCTCGGCTTGATCGCTCTGTTCTGGCCGCTGATCCAGACCGCCTGGGCGCAAGTCCGCGCCGCCGTGGCGGCCGGAAGCACCGCGCGTTGAAGGCCGAACCCCTATGACGTATAAGGAATTATGTATACCAGCAGGCTCTTGCGCCCCGTCGCGGGCGGCCGACGAGACCCATCCATGACCGATATCCGGGCCCGCAGCGGAGCGAGCGAGCATGCGCGCGTCGTGGTGCCGCCGCTCGAGCACACCTCGACCTTCAAGGACCGCGCCTATGCCGCGCTCAAGGACGTGATCGTCGGGCTCGGCATCTATGAGCGCGAGGGCGAGGTGCGGCTCGATGAGCGCCGGCTCGCCCAGGACCTCGGCATCTCGCGCACGCCGGTGCGCGAGGCCATGGCCCAGCTCGAGCGCGAGGGCTTCGTGCGCTCGGTGCCGCGCCGCGGCGTCTATGTGGTGCGCAAGACCAGGCGCGAGGTGGTCGAGCTGATCACCGCCTGGGCCGCGCTCGAGAGCATGGCCGCGCGCCTCATCACCAAGCATGCGAGCGACGAGGAGGTCGCGCAGCTCCGCAAGATGTTCGCGACCTTTGAGAATGGCACGCTGCACGCCAAGCTCGACGAATATTCGGAAGTGAACATCGAGTTCCACCAGACCATCATCCGCATGAGCAAGAACCGGGTGCTGATCGATCTGGCCGAGAACCTCTTCACTCACATGCGGATGATTCGTCGCAAGACGATCGGCGAGCAGGACCGCGCCGACCGCTCGATCCGCGATCATATGAACATCATCCAGGCGCTCGAGCGGCGCGACACCGAACGCGCGGAAGATCTCGTCCGCAACCACGCGCTCGGGCTCGCCGAGCACGTCGAGCGCTACGCCGACTATCTCGATTGAGGACAACGGAGAACGAACCGCACTCGCGGGAGGACGCCATGGCTGATGCAGCGGTGAAGGGGAAGGCGGAGAGCCGCGATTCAAGTGCTGCCGAAGCAGAGCGGGAGCTGACGGACGGCTTTCACCTCGTCATTGATGCGCTCAAGCTCAACGGCATCAACACGATCTACGGTGTGCCTGGCATCCCGATCACGGACCTGGGGCGTATGGCACAGGCGGCAGGCATGCGCATCATCTCGTTCCGGCACGAGCAGAACGCCGGCAACGCGGCTGCCATCGCCGGCTTCCTGACGAAGAAGCCCGGCATCTGCCTCACCGTATCGGCTCCCGGCTTTCTCAACGGTCTGATGGCGCTGGCCAACGCCACGACCAACTGCTTCCCAATGATCCTGATCTCGGGCTCGTCCGAGCGCGAGATCGTCGACCTGCAGCAGGGCGACTACGAAGAGATGGATCAGCTGGCCATCGCCAAGCCCCTCTGCAAGGCGGCCTTTCGCGTGCTGCATGCCGCGGACATCGGCATCGGCGTGGCACGCGCAATCCGCACCGCTGTCTCGGGACGTCCGGGCGGCGTCTATCTCGATCTGCCGGCCAAGTTGCTCTCCCAGGTCATGGACGCCGCGGCCGGACAGAAGTCGCTCGTCAAGGTCATCGACGCGGCGCCGGCCCAGATTCCCGCGCCGGCCGCGGTCAGGCGCGCGCTCGATGTCCTGAAGAGCGCTAAGCGCCCGCTGATCATTCTCGGCAAGGGCGCGGCCTACGCGCAGGCCGATGACGCGATCCGCGCTCTGGTTGAAAGGAGCGGCATCCCGTTCTTGCCGATGAGCATGGCCAAGGGCCTGCTTCCCGACACGCATCCGCAGTGCGCGGGCGCGGCACGCTCGACGGTGCTGAAGGACTCCGACGTCGTGATGCTGATCGGTGCCCGCCTCAACTGGCTTCTGTCGCATGGCAAGGGCAAGACCTGGGGTGAGCCCGGATCGAAGAAGTTCATCCAGGTCGACATCGAACCCAAGGAGATGGACAGCAACGTGGAGATCGTCGCTCCGGTGGTCGGCGACATCGGCTCCTGCGTGTCGGCTCTTCTTGAGGGCATCGAAGGCAAGTGGCCGGCCCCGCCGGCCGACTGGACCAACGCCGTCAAGGCGAAAAAGGAAGAGAACATCGCAAAAATGGCGCCGAGGCTAATGAAGAACTCGGCGCCGATGGACTTCCACGGCGCGCTCGGGGCGCTCCGCACCGTAATCAAGGAGCGGCCGGATGCCATTCTCGTCAACGAAGGCGCCAACACGCTCGACCTCGCGCGCGGCGTCATCGACATGTATCAGCCGCGCAAGCGCCTGGATGTCGGCACCTGGGGCATCATGGGCATCGGCATGGGCTTTGCCATCGCAGCCGCCGTGGAGACCGGCAAGCCCGTGCTCGCGGTCGAAGGCGATAGCGCCTTTGGTTTTTCCGGCATGGAGGTGGAGACGGTCTGTCGGTACAACCTGCCGATCTGCGTCGTCGTCTTCAACAACAACGGCATTTATCGCGGCACCGACGCCAATCCCACGGGCGGTTCGGACCCTGCGCCAACCGTCTTCGTCAAAGGCTCGCGCTACGACAAGATGATGGAAGCGTTCGGCGGTGTCGGAGTCCATGTGACGACGCCCGACGAGTTGAAACGCGCCGTCGACGCGGCCATGGGCTCCGGCAAGCCGACCCTGATCAACGCGGCGATCGACCCGGCGGCCGGCAGCGAAAGCGGTCGCATCGGCAATCTCAACCCGCAAAGCGTGCTTCGCAAGAAATAGATGGACGCGCAATGATGGCACCCAGCGCAAGATGACATTTGGATTGTGAAACTGGTTGCCCGCTTGCGCGCGTATGAGCGGAGTTCAGGAGAGACGACGATGGCGACAAAAAAAAGAAAGAAGGCCAGGGCAGCTTCCAAAAGGATTGTGAAGCTGAAAGCCAAAAAGCCATCTGCGAAGGCTGCGAACAACGGCCTGCCGAGGCCGTCGACCAAGCCCTGGGGCAAGGCCGGCAAGGCGCTGCAAGGCATCCGCATTCTCGACTTGAGCCATGTGCAGGCCGGGCCGACTTGCACGCAGCTGTTGGCCTGGTTCGGCGCCGACGTGATCAAGGTGGAGCGGCCCGGCGTCGGCGACATTACGCGCGGGCAGTTGCGCGACGTGCCGGACGCGGACAGCCTCTATTTCACGATGCTCAATCACAACAAGCGCTCGATCACGCTCGACACCAAGCATCCGAAGGGCAAGGAAGTCCTCGAACGGTTGATCAAATGCTGCGACGTGCTGGTGGAGAATTTCGGACCGGGCGTGCTGGATCGCATGGGCTACACCTGGGAGCACATCCACAAGCTCAACCCGCGCATGATCGTCGCCTCGATCAAGGGCTTCGGTCCGGGTCCGTACGAGGATTGCAAGGTCTACGAGAACGTCGCCCAATGCGCCGGCGGCGCCGCATCGACCACCGGCTTTCGTGACGGCCCGCCGCTGGTGACCGGAGCGCAGATCGGCGATTCCGGGAACGGCCTCCACCTCGCGGTCGGCATCGTGACCGCGCTCTACCAGCGCGACCGCACCGGCCGGGGCCAGCGGGTCAACGTCGCCATGCAGGACGGCGTGCTCAATCTCTGCCGGGTTAAACTCCGCGACCAGCAGCGATTGCAGCGCGGACCGCTCGCGGAATACAGCCAGCATGGAGAAGGCATCCCGTTCGGCAAATCGGTGCCGCGGGCGGGCAACGACTCGGGCGGCGGCCAGCCCGGCTGGATTCTCAAGTGCAAGGGCTGGGAGACCGACCCCGACGCCTACATCTATTTCATCACCCAGGCGCCGGTCTGGGAGAAGATCTGCGACGTCATCGGCAAACCGGAATGGAAGACCGACAAGGACTACGCGACGCCCAAGGCGCGGTTGCCGCGGCTCAAGCACATCTTCGCGACGATCGAGCAGTGGACCATGACCAAGACCAAGTTCGAGGTCATGGAAATCTGCAACGCCGTCGACATTCCGGTCGGTCCGATCCTGTCGATGAAGGAGATCGCCGAGGAACCGTCGCTGCGGAAGACCGGCACCATGGTCGAGGTCGATCACCCGACGCGGGGCAAGTACCTGACGGTCGGCAATCCGATCAAGCTTTCCGACAGCATTTCCGAAGTGAAGCGCTCGCCGCTTCTGGGCGAGCACACCGAGGAAATCCTCGGTGCAGTGCTCGGCTATTCCGCCAAGGAAGTGGCCGAGATCAAGAGTTCCGGCGCGGTGACGCCCCCGGAAAAGGTACGGGCGGCTGCGGCGTAATGTGAGATTCACCTCCCCCGCTTGCGGGGGAGGTCGGCGAGCGAAGCGAGCCGGGAGGGGGCAGGGGGCATAGTCGGGCCTGCGTTTACCCCCTCCCCAACCCTCCCCCGCAAGTGGGGGAGGGAGAAAATGGGGAGGAAATATTCGATGCGCATCGTGGTCCACGGCCAGCAGGCCTTCGGCAAGGCGGTGCTGGATGCCTTGCTGAAGCGCGGTGACAATGTGATCGCGGTCTATGCGGGGCCGGAAAAGCCCGGGCAGAAGATCGATCCCCTGAAGGAAGCGGCGCTCGCCGCCAAGCTCCCGGTCCTTCAGCCGGCGTCGTACCGGAAGCCTGAGGTGTGGGAGGAATTCCGCGCGCTCAAGCCCGACCTGCAGGTGATGGCTTACGTCACGCTGTTCGTGCCCGAGGAATTCCTGAAGATTCCGACCAAGGGCTCGATCCAGTATCATCCGTCGCTGTTGCCGAAATTCCGCGGGCCAAGCTCGATCAATTGGCCGATCATCAAGGGCGAGAGCGAGACCGGGCTCTCGATCTTCTGGCCCGACAACGGGCTCGATACCGGCGACATCCTGTTGCAGAAAAAGACGCCGATCGGCCCGGACGACACGCTGGGCTCGGTCTATTTCGATCGCCTGTTCCCGATGGGCGTCGCCGCCATGCTGGAGGCGGTGGATCTCGTGAAGGCCGGCAAGGCGCCGCGCACGAAACAGGACGATGCTAAGGCGTCCTACGAAGGCTGGTGCGCGGCCGATAATGCGCGCATCGATTGGGCCAAGCCGTGGGCGCAGATCTACAATCTGATCCGGGGCTGCAACCCACAGCCGGGCGCCTGGACCACGCACGAAGGCCGAAAGCTGCAGATTTTCGAAGCCAAGCCGCTGCCCGCGCGCCAGCCCAACGGCATCGGTGGGAAGATGGGCGAGGTGGTCGAGCTCGACGGCGAGAGTTTCACCGTCGCTTGCGCCGACGGCCGCATCCGTGTTCTTCGTGTGCGGCCCGCTGACGGAGCCAAGGTCACCGCTGCCGAATTCGCCACCGCGGCCGGACTCAAGACCGGCACGCGTTTCGCCTGATCGTTGTTTGGTCTTAAAGCCAAGGTTCGCGTATGCCCGCCTCGCAACACCAATCCCCGAAGTCCGACATCGCAATCGCCCAGGCCGCCAAGATGCGGCCGATCATGGAGCTCGCCAAGGAGCGGCTCGGGATCGGGCCGGAGAATCTGGAGCCCTATGGCCACTACAAGGCCAAGGTTTCGCTCGACTTCATCAAGTCGCTGAAGAACCGGCCGAACGGCAAGCTGATCCTGGTTTCCGCGATCACGCCGACGCCGGCGGGCGAGGGCAAGACCACGACCACGGTCGGGCTAACCGACGCGCTGAACGTCATCGGCAAGAAGGCGATGCTCTGTCTGCGCGAGCCCTCGCTCGGGCCGTGCTTCGGCGTCAAAGGCGGCGCCGCGGGCGGCGGCTACGCGCAAGTGGTGCCGATGGAGGACATCAATCTGCATTTCACCGGCGACATCCACGCCATCGGCACCGCGCACAATCTCTTGGCGGCGCTGATCGACAATCACGTCTACTGGGGCAACGCGACCGGTCTCGACACGCGCCGGATCGCCTGGCGGCGCGTGATGGACATGAACGACCGCGCGCTACGCTCGATCGTGAGCTCGCTCGGCGGCGTCGCCAACGGCTTCCCGCGCGAGGACGGCTTCGACATCACCGTCGCCTCCGAGGTGATGGCGATCTTCTGTCTCGCCAAGGACCTCGACGACCTCAAGGCACGCCTGTCGAAGATCGTCATCGGCTATACGCGCGACCGCAAGGCGGTGCGTGCCGGCGACATCAAGGGACACGGGCCGATGGCGGCGCTGTTGCGGGACGCGCTCGCGCCCAATCTGGTGCAGACGCTGGAAGGCACGCCAGCCTTCATCCATGGCGGGCCGTTCGCCAATATCGCGCACGGCTGCAACTCGGTGCTGGCGACCACGACCGCGCTCAAGCTGTGCGACTACGTGGTGACCGAAGCCGGGTTCGGCGCCGACCTCGGCGGCGAGAAATTCATCGACATCAAATGCCGCAAGACCGGCCTCGCCCCCGATTGCGTGGTGCTGGTCGCCACCATCCGCGCGCTCAAGATGCACGGCGGGGTCAAGAAGGAAGACCTCAAGGCCGAGAACTTGAAAGCACTCGAAGCCGGGATGGCAAATCTCTCCCGTCACGTTGAAAACATGCAGAAGCTCGGTATCGTACCGGTGGTTTCGATCAACCGTTTCACCTCCGATACGCCCGCCGAGATCGATCTCGTGAAGAAGGCTTGCGCCAAGCTCGGGGTCGAGGCGCTGATGGCCGACCACTGGGCTGAAGGCAGCAAGGGCGCGGCCGATGTCGCGCGCGCCGTGGTAAAGGTCGTCGAGAGCGGCAAGAGCAAGCTGAAATTGCTCTATCCCGACGAGATGCCGCTGTTCGAGAAGATCCGCACCATCGCCAAGGAAATCTATCGCGCCAAGGACATCTCGGCCGACAAGCCGGTGCGCGATCAGCTCGCGCAGTTCGAGGCCATGGGCTACGGCAAACTCCCGGTCTGCATCGCCAAGACCCAGTACAGCTTCACCACCAACGCCGACACCAAGGGCGCGCCGGCCGATCACACGATCAACGTGCGCGAGGTCCGGCTCTCGGCCGGGGCCGAGTTCGTGGTGGCGATCTGCGGTGAGATCATGACCATGCCGGGCCTGCCCAAGGTGCCGGCCGCCGACAATATCGACGTCGGTCCCGACGGAAGGATCGTCGGGCTGTTCTAAGGGTTCGATGAACGGGCAAGACAAGCCGGGCAGCGGCCGCCGCCGGCCGCCGAAAACGCCGAAGGGCCGCCAGGTCGATCCGCGCGCGCTCGAGGAAGTGCGCGCGCTGCTCGGCGAGCGGCCGCGGCGGCGCGATCTGCTGATCGAGCACCTGCATCTCGTTCAGGACCGCTACGGGCAGTTGTCGGCGGTGCATCTCGCGGCGCTCGCGGCCGAGATGAAGCTCGCGCTCACCGAGGTCTATGAGGTCGCGACCTTCTACGCCCATTTCGACGTGGTGAAGGAGGGCGAAAAAGCCCCGCCGCCGGTGACGGTACGGGTGTGCGATTCGCTCTCCTGCGCCATGGCGGGCGGCGAGCGTTTGCTCGCGGATTTGCCGAAGAAGCTTGGCGCCAACGTCCGCGTCGTGCGCGCGCCGTGCATGGGCGCTTGCGACCGCGCGCCGGTCTGCGCGGTCGGCCACGTGCAGGTGATGCGTGCGGACGCGAGCAAGGTCGCCGAGGCCGTGAAACGCGGCACACACGCGCACGCCTACAAGACCGCCAACGATTTTGCCGCCTATCGCGCGGCGGGCGGGTACAAGCTGTTGGCCGATTGTCTCGCCGGCCGGCGCGGCCGCGAGGAGACGATCAATGCGGTGGATGAGGCGGGCCTGCGCGGCCTCGGCGGCGCCGGTTTTCCGACCGGCCGCAAGTGGACGCTCGTGCGGGCCGAGCCGGCGCCGCGATTGGTGGCCGTGAACGCCGACGAGGGCGAGCCCGGCACCTTCAAGGACCGCTACTACCTCGAGCTCGACCCGCACCGCTTCATCGAGGGCATGTTGATCGCGGCCTGGGTCGTGGAGGCAGCGGAGACCTACATCTATATCCGCGACGAATATCCCGAACTGCGACTGATGCTCGAGAGCGAGCTCGCGAAGGTCGAAGCGGCCGGGCTCGCCAAGCACACCAAGCTCGATCTCCGCCGCGGCGCCGGCGCCTATATCTGCGGCGAAGAATCCGCGATGATCGAGTCGATCGAGGGCAAGCGCGGCCTGCCGCGCCACCGGCCGCCCTACGTGGCGCAGGTCGGCCTGTTCGGTCGGCCGACGCTCGAGCAGAACGTCGAGACGCTCTATTGGGTGCGCGACATCGTCGAGCGCGGCGTGTCGTGGTTCACGTCGCAGGGTCGGCACGGCAGCAAGGGCTTCCGCTCCTATTCGGTCTCGGGCCGCGTCAAGAAGCCCGGCGTCAAGCTCGCGCCCGCCGGTATCACGGCGCAGGAGCTGATCGGCGAGTTCTGCGGCGGCATGCTGCCCGGCCAGACTTTCAAGGGCTATCTGCCGGGTGGGGCCTCGGGCGGGATTCTGCCGGCAAGCATGAGCAATCTGCCGCTCGATTTCGGCAAGCTCGAACCGCATGGCTGCTTCGTCGGCTCGCACGCGGTCGTCGTGCTTTCGGACCAGGACGACATCAAAGCGGTGGCGCTCAATCTCATGCGCTTTTTCGAGGACGAATCCTGCGGCCAGTGCACGCCCTGCCGGGTGGGCACCGAGAAGGCGGTCAAGCTCATGCAGCGCGCGCCGTGGGACCGGAAGCTGCTCGACGAGCTCTCGCAGGCCATGCGCGACGCCTCGATCTGCGGCCTCGGGCAGGCGGCGCCGAATCCGCTGCAATGCGTGTTCAAGTATTTCCCCGAGGACCTGGCCAAGCCGCTCCGCGCATGGTGAGGTCGTAGGGTGGGCAAAGGCGCGCAACGCACCGCGAAGACGCAACTCATTGAGTGCGCCCTTTGCCCACCCTACCGGTGATGGCGTTATAATGTCGCGGTAGCGAAGGAAGCGCGATGAGCAAGCAGAACGGCGGCGCGATCAAATTCATCCTCGACGGGAACGAGGTCGAGGCGCAAGCCGGCGAGACGCTCTGGCAGGTCGCGACCCGGCTTGGCATCGAGATCCCGCACCTCTGCTATTCGCCCGAGCCGGGCTACCGGCCGGACGGCAATTGCCGCGCCTGCATGGTCGAGATCGAGGGTGAGCGGGTGCTCGCCGCGAGCTGCATCAGGAAGCCCGCGCCCGGCATGAAGGTGAAGACCGCCTCCGAGCGCGCCAAGGCCTCGCGCCGCATGGTGTTCGAGCTCCTGCTCGCCGACCAGCCGGCGCGCGCGCACGCGCACGATCCGCAATCCAAGTTCTGGCGCTGGACCGACCGGATGGGGATCGCGACCAGCCGCTACCCGAAGCACGGCGCGCCGGCGGCCGACCGCAGCCACCCGGCGATGGCGGTCAATCTCGACGCCTGCATCCAGTGCAATCTTTGCGTCCGCGCCTGCCGCGAGGTGCAGGTCAACGATGTGATCGGCATGGCCGGCCGCGGCATGCTCGAAAAGATCGTGTTCGACTTCGATGACCCGATGGGCGCGTCGACCTGCGTTGCCTGCGGTGAGTGCGTGCAGGCCTGCCCCACCGGCGCGCTGATGCCGGCTTCGGTCGTGGACCAGGACAATGTGCGCACCGGCTTCGCCGACCGGACGGTCGACAGCATTTGTCCCTATTGCGGCGTCGGCTGCCAGCTCACCTATCACATCAAGGACGACAAGCTCTTGTACGTTACCGGCCGCGACGGCCCGGCGAACGAGAATCGGCTCTGCGTCAAGGGTCGCTTCGGCTTCGACTATGTGCACAATCCGGAGCGCCTGTTGCGGCCGATGATCCGCAAGGACGGCGTGTCCAAGGTTCCGCACGAGGCCATCGATCCGCGCAATCCCTGGACCCATTTCCGGCCCGCGACTTGGGAAGAGGCGCTGGAGCGCGCGGCCTCGGGCCTGAAGCGCATCCGCGAGCGGGACGGCTCCAAGGCGCTGGCCGGCTTCGGCTCGGCCAAGGCTTCGAACGAGGAGGCCTTTCTGTTCCAGAAGCTCGTGCGCGCCGGCTTTGGCACCAACAACGTCGATCATTGCACCCGGCTCTGCCACGCCTCGTCGGTGGCGGCGCTGATCGAAGGCATCGGCTCGGCGGCGGTCACCGCCACCTTCAACGAATGCAAGAATTCCGACGTGATCATCGTGATCGGCGCCAACCCGACCGAGAACCATCCGGTCGCCGCCACCTTCTTCAAGCAAGCCGCCAAGCGCGGCGCCAAGCTCATCGTCATGGACCCGCGCGGCCAGGCGTTGAAGCGGCACGCCAGCCACATGCTGCAGTTCAAGCCCGGCGCCGACGTCGCCATGCTGAATGCGATGCTGAACGTGATCGTCGGCGAGAAGCTCTACGACCAGCAATATGTGCAGACCTACACCGAGGGCTTTCCGGCGTTTGCCCAGCACATCAAGGATTTCACGCCCGAGGAGATGGCGCCGATCTGCGGCATCCCCGCCGACACCTTGCGCGAGGTCGCCCGCACCTATGCGCGCGCCGAGCGCGCGATCATCTTCTGGGGCATGGGCGTGTCGCAGCACGTGCACGGCACCGACAACGCGCGCTGCCTGATCGCGCTGTCGCTGATTTGCGGGCAGGTCGGGCGGCCCGGCACCGGGCTGCATCCGCTGCGCGGGCAGAACAACGTGCAGGGCGCCTCCGACGCCGGCATGATCCCGATGTTCTTCCCCGACTACAAGTCGGTGGAGAATCCGGAGACGCGCGCCAAGTACGAGGAGGTCTGGGGCGCCAAGCTCGATCCCAAGCGCGGGAAGACCGTCGTCGAGATCGTGAATGCGATTCACGCCGGCGAGATCCGCGGCATGTACATTCTCGGCGAAAATCCGGCGATGTCGGACCCCGACCTCAACCACGCGCGCGAGGCGCTGGCGGAGCTCGAGCATCTGGTGGTGCAGGATCTCTTCCTCACCGAGACGGCGGTCTACGCCGACGTGGTGCTGCCGGCTTCGGCCTGGCCGGAAAAGGACGGCACGGTGACCAACACCAACCGGCAAGTGCAGATGGGTCGGCAGGCGCTGCCGCTTCCGGGCGAAGCCAAGGTCGATTGGTGGATCACCCAGGAGATCGCGCGCCGCATCGGGCTCGACTGGAACTATAAGCACCCGAGCGAGATCTATGCCGAGATGGCCTCGTTCATGCCTTCGCTCGACAACATTTCCTGGGAGCGGGTGGCGCGCGAGAGCGCGGTCACCTATCCCTCCGACGCGGCGGACCAGCCGGGCCGCGCCGTCGTCTTCGACAAAGGCTTCCCGCGGCCGGGCGGGTTCGGCAAGCTCGTGGCGGCTAAGCTCAGCCCGCCCGACGAGCAGCCGGACGCGGAATTCCCGTTCATCCTCACCACCGGCCGCCAGCTCGAGCATTGGCACACCGGCGCGATGACGCGGCGCGCGGCCACGCTCGATGCGCTCGAGCCGGGGGCCGTGGCCTCGCTCTCGCGGGGCGAGATCGCGAAGCTCGGAATCAAGCCCGGCGACCGCGTGCGCGTGTCGACGCGGCGCGGCGCGATCGAGCTTTTTGTGCGCCAGGACGACGCCATTCCCGACGGCGTGGTGTTTATTCCGTTCGCCTATGTCGAGGCGGCGGCGAACCTGCTCACCAATCCGGCGCTCGATCCGTTCGGAAAAATCCCCGAATTCAAATATTGCGCGGCGCGGGTGGAGAAGGCTTCGCCTGCGGTTCGCGTCGCCGCCGAATAGCACTCCCTCATTCCGTCATCCTGGGTTGGCCGAGCGAAGCGAGGCCCTCGAAGGATGCCGGCCTGCGTTGTCGTCCTTCGAGGTTCGGCGCGTTCCGCGCCTCGCACCTCAGGACGACGGCTGAGGCGCCGCGCCGGCTGCGGCGGCCTGGGCCCAGCGCGCGGTCGCAGCTACGCCGCCGAACGTATAGAAGTGCGGTTTCACCTCGCCGAGATTTTCGGACGCGACGGCCGCCGCTAGCTCGCCCACGATCTCGTCCGGGGTGGCTTGGCCGAGCGCCTGTAGGGCGAGCCCGGCGCTGCGCATCATGCTGCGCGCGGTGGCGCGCACCCCGCAGCGCTGGGCATAGCGCAGGAGCGTCTTGATGCTGGCCGGGCCGGCGATGCCGATGCGCACGGGGCCGTCGAACCCGCTCGCGCGCAGCTTCCGCAGCCAGGCAAGCACGGCTTCGGCGTCGAATGAGAACTGAGTCACCGCATGGACTTGGAGACCGGCGCGTCGCGCGGCCGCCATCTTGGCAGCGAAGGCGCGCTCGAGCTGGTCCGTGGAAATGCGCGGATGGCCCTCGGGATAGCCGCCGATGCCGATTTCACGCACGCCGTTGTCCTGCAGCAGGCCGCTTTCGATCACCGAAAGCGCGTCGACGAAGGGGCCGGCGGGTCGGTCGCGGTCGCCGCCGATCACCATCACCCGCCGCACGGCGGCGCCGCGCTGCATTTGCCCGAGCACGTCTGCTAGCGTTGCCCGATCGGGATAGTTGCGCGCGGCGACGTGCGGGATGGGCTCGAATCCAGCATGGCGTACGAATGCCGCGGCCTCGATGATGCGCGAGACGGGCTCGGCGGGAATCGCGCTCAAATAGATGCGCGCGTCCGGCACCAACGTTCCCTTGAGCGCTTCGATCTCGACCGAGTGCGGCAAAGTCGCTTCCAGCGACCAGCCGCGCATGAAGGCAGCGGTGCGCTGGACTTGCTCGGACATCGTGGCGGTGACCGACATTTTTCTCTTGAGCGGGCCGGCGCGCCGACCCAATGGGTGAGCAACTACTCGCGCTTGCGCGAAATCACGAACGATTCGTCCCAGAACCAGAGGCCGCCGTGCTTCTTCAGCACTTCGCCGGTGGCATCGAGATAGTGGCTGTCCTTCACCACCTCGGCGAGACGGTCGTCCTCCACCTGCGCCACGTAGATCGCCGCGTTCCAGGCCGCGAACAGGGTCGAGGTGCCGATCGCGGTCGAGATCTCGGTCGGCAGCGTATGCATGTCGTAGCGGAACAGCGAGCGGTTGTCGGCATAGGCGTTGAAGTTGAGGTCGCGGCCGGCGGCTCCGAGCTCCTGCTTCACCGTTTTCAGGATCTGATGCCGGTCGGTGGTGAACGGATTGTCGTTCGGCCAGACCTTCTGGATGATCTCCATGCCGGGGCCGTTGCCATGAGAATGGATGGCGATCAGCCGGCCGCCGGGGCCGAGCGCGCGGGCGAGCGGCGCGATCACGCGCTTGGCCTTGAACTCGAGCGAGGCGCGTGCGCGATAAGGCTGCGAGGCGATGACGAGATCGTAATTGGCGTCGGTTCCGCCGCGGCGGGGCACGATCGAGTCGAGCAGGAAGCGGTGGTCCTCGCGATAGATCACGAGCACGATCGGCCGCTCGTAGATCGGGTTGCCGCTCTTCGGGCTCAGCCGCGCCTTCCAGTTCTCGGCGAGGAAGGGCTGCAGCTCGGCGATCTGGGTCTCGAACCGGTGCGCAGAATTGCCGGTGAGCGCGAGCTCGTGCCAGACAAAGCTCGACGCCGCGCTGAGCGAATGGGTGGTGAGCCAGGGCGCTTCCGAATAATAGAGGTTGGTCAGCACCAGCACGGTCGCGGGATGCTCGAAGAAGCGATCCGGCATCTTCTCCAGCGTCAGGCGGATGTCCTCGAGACTGATTTCCTTGCCGACGATGTAGAACGGCATGGCCGGGAAACGCTCGTGCATGGCGCGCATCACGCGCGTCAGCACCGAGGCATCGCCGACGCCGGCGTCGAACAGGCGCAGCGCCGGCGGGCGCGGATGGATGTTGGCGAGCTCGAGCGCGACCCGGTGCGCGACCACCTGCTTCTCGCTGCAAGTGTTGACGAAGAGCAGATACTTCTGCCGATTATCGAAGAATCGGAAATTGCGCTGCGGGTCCTGGGCGTCGGCGGATGCGGGCGCGGCAGGATGGCCGATGCCCGGGTAATGCGGGGCAGGCCGCCGCTCGAGCTCGATCGCGCTCGTGCGTCCGGTGTTGGACCCGAGCGGCCCGGTGGCGATGAAGTTGCGGATGCGGTCGAGCGTCTCGGTGGTGATGCGCCCGCCGTCGCGCAGGCGGCTGACGAGCTTCCCGTCGTTGACCGCGCGGCGGCCGAAGGTGGATTCCGCAAGACCGCTACGGCGGCAGAAGTCGGAGATTTCGCGGAGGATTTCTTCGGCGTGCATGGCGTGAACTGGCGTTGCTTGGGCGCGCGCCTGGGCGGGCGCTGGCGCCGGTGGGTCCGGGAATTGTCGAGACGAAAGCAATGGCTGCCCGCGATGTCAAGAATAACCGGTCCCAATTCCTGGGTGGGAACTTTCATGGGCAGGTTCCCATCAATGCGCGAATGGGTAAGTGCGTGTAAAAAATTGCAAAAATAGTAGAGGCAAACCGCCGAGCGGAATTCCCTTCGAAATTCGATGGGCAGCCTGACGGAATTGTGGGTTTTTTCCCAACAACGGCCCACTGCGGTAAGCCTTTGTCGCGATTGAGCAACCACCCCGCTTGGGGGGCAGCGCCGCGGAGTCCGCGGCCGGCCGCGACGCCAGCCGTCAACGCCCGACCGGCGCGGCCAGCTCCGCGACCAATTGTCCGACCGAGCGGCGCGCACCTTCGCGGAGCAGCCGGTCGAGCGCCGCGGTCACCGCGCGCGCGAAGCGCGGATCGGCGGCGAGGTCCTTGCCGAACACTTCCTCGACCGCGAGCAATGTCGGCGCAAGCTGTTCGGCGCGTTGGCCCGCGGCGTCGGCGAGCCGACGCAAGCGATCTGCCAGCGGATCGCGCACGTCGATATCCTTGCCGGCCTCGTCGCGGCCGGTCACGTAGCGCATCCAGGCCGCGACCGCGAGCGCGATGCGGTCGATCGGCGCGCCCGCCTTCAGCCGCGCGCGCGCGGTGTCGAGCAGCCGCTGCGGCAGTTTCTGCGATCCGTCCATGGCGATCTGCCAGGTGCGGTGCTTGAGCGCGGGATTGGCGAAGCGTTCCAGGAGCGAGCGTTTGTAGCCGGCGAGATCGGCGCCCGCGGGCACCGCGAGCGTCGGCGTCACTTCGTCATCGATCAGCCCGCGCACGAGCGCCACGAACGCCGGATCGGTCATGGTATCGGCAATCGTGGCATAGCCCGCGAGATAGCCGAGATAGGCCAGCGTCGAGTGACTGCCGTTGAGCAAACGAAACTTCATCCGCTCCCAGGGGGCCACGTCGGGCACGAGCTTCACCTCATCGGAGGCGAAGGCCGGGCGCCCCGCGGGAAAGCGGTCCTCGATCACCGACAGCGAATAGGGCTCGGCGACCACGGGCCAGGCGTCCTCGAGGCCGAGCGCGCGCGCGACCTCGGCGCGGTCCGCGGGCGTGGTGGCCGGGACGATGCGGTCGAGCATGGTCGCCGGGCAGGCGACCTTGTCCGCGACGAAGCGGCCGAGATCGCGATCGCGCAGCTCGGCCAGGCGTGCGAGCAGTCCATGCAGCGTGCGCCCATTGGCGGGAAGATTGTCGCAAGAAACGACCGTGAAGGGCGCGACGCCGGCGGCGCGCCGCCGGGCGAGCGCCTCGACGATGAAGCCCGGCGCCGAACGCGGCGCGTGCGGGTCCTTGAGATCGTGGCGGATATCGGGATGCGTCTCGTCGAGTTTTCCCGTCGCCGGATCGTGGCAATAGCCCTTCTCGGTGACGGTGAGCGAGACGATGCGCACGCCCGGATCGGCGAGTGCGCGCAGAAGCTTGTCCGGCCCCTCCGGCGCCACCAGCACGCCGCGCAACGCGCCGATTACGCGGCAGCGTGCCCCGGCCGGACCGCGGACCAAGAGCGTATAGAGGCCGTCTTGCGGGGCGAGCGCATCGCGCGTGTCGGGTGAGCGCAGGCTCGCGCCAAGTATTCCCCAGGCGAGATCGCCGTTGCTGAGTGCGTCGTCGAAATAGGTCGCCGGCTCGGCGCGGAAGAAGGCGCCGATGCCGAGATGGACCACGCCGGTCTTTACTCGCGCCCGGTCGTAGCGCGGGCGCGGCACCGCGGCCGGAACCGAAGCAAGCGTCGCGTCGCAAAGCCGCCGCATGGGCTCAGCCGAGCAGCAGGCGCGGCAGCCAAAGCGAGAGTTCGGGGATGTAGGTGACGAGCGCGAGCACGACCAGCATCGGGACATAGAAGATCAGGATCGAGCGCGATACCGCTTCCATGCTGACGCGCCCGATGGCGCAGCCGACCACCATGGTGGGTCCGACCGGCGGCGTCAGCAGGCCGATGCCGAGGTTCAGGATCATGATCATGCCGAAGTGCACCGGATCGATGCCGAAGGTCTTGATCACCGGCAGGAAAATCGGCGTGCAGATCAAGAGCATCGGCGCCAGATCCATGAAGGTGCCGAGGAAAAGCAGGAGAAGATTGATGTAGAGCAGGAAGGTGTACTTGTCGCTCGAAACCGCGAGGAAGAATTCGGTGGCCCGCGCCGGCACCCTTAAGATCGCCATCATGTAGCCGAAGGCGATGGAGAAGCCGATCATGATCATGACCATGCCGACCGTGCGCACGACGCGCGCGACCATCAGCGGCAACTCGCGCCACTTGTAGTCGCGATAGATGAACATGGTGACGAGGAAGGCATAGACCGAGGCGACGGCGGCCGACTCGGTCGGCGTGAAGATGCCGGAAAGAATCCCGCCGAGGATGATCACCACCGTGACCAAGCCCCAGAACGCCTGGTAGGCGATGCAGATCGCCTGCCGGAACGAGACCGACTCGCCTTTCGGGAATTTCTGACGATGGGCGATGATCAGGCAGAGGATCATCAGCGAGAGGCCGAGCAAGAGGCCCGGAATCACGCCGGCCATGAACAGGTGGGCCACCGAGATGGTCCCGCCGGCGGCGAGTGAATAGATCACCGCGTTGTGCGACGGCGGAATCAGCAGCGGTTGCAGCGAGCCCGAGATCGTGACGTTGACCGCGAACAGGCGCGGATAGCCGTTCTTGATCATCTGCGGAATCATCACCGATCCGATCGAGGCGGTGTCGGCGATGGAGGAGCCCGAGATGCAGCCGAACATGGTCGAGGCGAGGATGTTGACGAGCGCCAGCCCGCCGCGGATGAAGCCGACGAAGACCTTGGCGAGATTGATGATGCGCTCGGCCATCCCGCCCTCGGCCATGATGGCGCCGGCGAGGATGAAGAACGGGATCGCGAGCAGCGGAAAATCGTCCATTCCGTCGGACGTCTTCAGCATGATCGCCTCGAGCGGAAGATCGATCCAGATCGCCGTCAGGATGGCGGCCAAGCCCAGCGCGTAGGCGACCGGCATGCCGAGCAGGCACAGCACGGTGAAGCTGCCGATGAGGACGAGAACTTCCATGGCTCGGCCCGCTTGCCCGGATTACTCGGTGGAGATCGTGCTGATGGCTTCCGGCGCGGGCTCCTCGAAATACTTGCCCGTGAGAAACCGCTCGATCACGAATAGGGCGGTGATCGCCCCGCCGATCGGAATCGGCAGGTAGGAGACACCGACCGAAACGAGGGGGAACTCGGCGATGCTCTGGTACCAGGTCGTCTGCACCAGCTTGATGCCGTACCAGAGCATGAAGAGATTGGTGAGCAGCATGCAGCTTTCGATGACGACGCCGAGGATCAGCTTGCCGCGATGGTCGAGCATCGCGGGCAAGATACCGACGCCGATGTGCAGGTACTCGCGGTAGCAGACGAGCGCGGATGCGAACGACATCACGATCATCAACAGCACGGCCATCGGCTCGGGCCACGATGATGCGCTGTTCAGCACGTAACGGGTGAACACGCCCCAGGGGATGATGATGGTGATGATGACGATGCAGGCGCCGGCGACGAACAGGCACGCGCGGTGCAGGGCGTCCATGGCCCGGATGTAGAGCGCTGTCATTGCCCGCCCCGGTCGAGATTAAGTTGAAGCGGCCGGCCCGATGACGAGCCGGCCGCGTTTCAGTTCAGTGCAGTAGCGACGTCACTTCACGTCCTGGATACGCTGGATCAGCGCGGCGTAGTTGGCGCCGTACTTGTCCCAGACCGGCTTCACCGCCTTCTGGAACGGCTCCTTGCTCGGGAACTTCACGATCTCGACGCCGGCGTCGCGCATTTGCTTCAGCGACACCTCTTCCATCGCGTACCAGAGCCCGCGCTGTTCCTTCTGCGCCTCCTTGGCGGCCTTGAGAATCAGCGCCTGGTCCTCCTTGGAGAGCGTCTCCCAGATCTTCTTCGAGAACACGAGAATCTCGGGGATGATCAGGTGCTCGGTCAGCGAGTAGTACTTGGCGTAGCGATAGTGCTGGCCGCTGGCGTAGCTCGGATAATTGTTCTCGGCGCCGTCGACGATGCCGGTCTGCAGCGCGTTGATGAGCTGGTCGTAACCCATGGCGACGCCGTTGCCGCCGAGCGCATTCATGCTGTCGACGAACACCGGGTTGCCCATCATGCGGATCTTGAGGCCCTTGAGGTCGTCGATCGATTTGATCGGCCGCTTCGAGTTGTAGACGTTGCGGGTGCCGGCGTTCATCCAGCACAGGCCGATCAGGTTGGCGGTCGGATGATTGGAGAGCTTCGCCAGCATCTCGTCGCCGATCGGGCCGTCGACCACCTTCTCCATGTGCGCCTGGTCGCGGAATATGAAGGGCAGGTTGAACACGTTGAGCTCGGGCACGATCGGACCCATCGGCCCGACGCTGATGCGGGCCATGGCGAGCGCGCCGACCTGGGCCTGCTCGATCATCTCCTTCTCGCCGCCGAGCTGCATCGACGGGAACATCTGCACGCTGATGCGGCCGTTGGACGCCGCCTCGAGCCTCTTGCCCATGCGCACGACCGCCTCGACCGTCGGATAGCCGAGCGGATGCACGTCGGTCGCTTTCAGCACGAGCTTCTGCTGGGCCAGCGCCGGCGTACGGGCCGCGAGCCCCAGGGCACCGAACGCGACGGCCGCGCCGCCGAGGCCGATGAATTCACGTCGCTTCATTTTCGTTACCTCCCTTGATGATCAGTCTGCGGTCTTCCGTTCAGAGTTTGTAGGCTTGCTTGGCGAGCCGGTAGGCGAGGTCGTGGGCGAGTTCATGCGCCTCGTCCTCGTCGAGCCGGTGGGTGACCACGCGCTCGGCGAGGAACGCGCAGTCGACGCGCCGCGCCATGTCGTGGCGAGCCGGGATCGAGAGAAAGGCGCGGGTGTCGTCGTTGAAGCCGACGGTGTTGTAGACGCCGGCGGTTTCGGTGGTGAGCTCGCGGAAGCGGCGCATGCCGTCCGGGCTGTCATAGAACCACCAGGCCGGCCCGAGCCTGAGGCAGGGATAGTGGCCGGCGAGCGGCGCGAGCTCGCGCGAATAGCTGGTCTCGTCGAGGGTGAAGACGATCAGTGTGAGATCGCGCTCGTTGCCGAAGCGGTCGAGCAGGGGCTTCAGCGCGCGCACGTAGTCGGTGCGGGTCGGGATGTCGGCGCCCATGTCGCGGCCGAAGGCGGCGTGGAGCTCAGGGTTGTGGTTGCGGAACGAGCCCGGGTGAATCTGCAGCACGAGCCCGTCGTCGAGGCTCATCGCGGCCATCTCGGTGAGCATCTGGCCGCGGAACAGATCGGCCTCCGCGGGCGAAAAGTCGCCGCGCACGATCTTGTTGAACAGGCGGTGCTTGTCGGCCAGCGGGAGATCGGCGGTACGGGCGGTCGGGTGGCCGTGATCCGTGGCCGTGGCGCCGAAGCTCTTGAAATAGGCGCGGCGCTTGCGGTGCGCCTCGAGATAGCCCTCGAAGGCGAGGGTGTCGCAGCCGGTGACCTCGCCGAAGCGCTCGAGATTCTTGCGAAAGCCCTCGAATTCGGGGTCGACCACGGGGTCGGGGCGGTAGGCGGTGATCACGCGTCCGCTCCAGCCGCTGTCGCGGATCATCTTGTGCCAACGAAGATCGTCGAGCGGGCTCTCGGTGGTGGCGATCGCCTCGATCCTGAAGCGCTCGAACAGGGCGCGCGGGCGGAACGCGGGGCCCGCCAGCCGCTCGGCGATGCGGTCGTAGTAGAGATCGGCGGTCGCGCGCGAGAGCTTTACCTCGAGATCGAACAGGGTCGCGAACGTGTGGTCGAGCCACATGCGCGTCGGGGTGGCGCGGAACAGGTGATAGTTCTCGGCGAAGCGCCGCCAGATCGCGCGCGGATCGGTCTCGACCGGGCCTGCGTCCTTGCGCGCGATGCCGAGCGCCTCGAGCGGCACCCCTTGCGAATAGAGCATCCGGAAAATGTAGTGGTCGGGGATCACCAGGAGCCGGGCCGGGTCGGGGAACGGCTTATCTTCCGCGAACCAGCGCGGATCGGTATGGCCGTGCGGGGAGAGGATCGGGAGATCGCGCACGCCCGCATAGAGCCGCCGCGCGACCGCGCGCGTGGCCGCATCGGCGGGGAACAGCCGATCCTCGTGCAGGAGTCCGCGCGCGGCGGTGCCGGTGACGGCGCGGGCGACGGTCATTTGGAAACGCCTACGACGCTCGGCTGGCGCGCCGCCAGCTCGGCACGATCGCCCGAAAGAATGGTCTGCACGTTGCCGAGATGCGCGTCCATGGCGCGCCGCGCCGCATCGGGGTCGCGCGCGACGATCGCGGCGACGATCACGGTATGCTCGTCGCGCGCGGTCTCACGCCGTTCGGGCAACAGCCCGGTGCGCCGGCCGAGCCGCTCGAACAGCGGGGTGAACATCTGCGACCAGAGGCTATCCACCATGCCGACAAAGACGCCGTTGCCGGTGGCTTGCGCGACGCGCTGGTGGAAGCGGCGGTCGGCGGCGCGGAAGGAAAGCGAATCCGCCGACTGCTGCATGTCGGGGAGGGTCTCCTCGATCGCGGCGATGTCGTCGGCGCTGGCGCGCGTCGCGGCGGCGGCCGCGATGATCGGCTCGATCGCGCGCCGCGCCTCGATCAGTTCGATCGGACCGGGGCCGGAATCGCCGAACCAAAGCGGAAGCAGGCGCGCCTCGGCGGGCTTCGCGTGCACATAGATGCCGGCGCCGGTGCGCACCTCGACCAGGCCGGCGAGCTCGAGCGCCACCATGGCCTCGCGCACGGTCGGTCGGCTGATGCCGAGCTGACGGGCGAGGTCGCGCTCGGGCGGAAGCCGGTCGCCGGGCCGGTACTCGCCGGTCGCGATCAGGCGCGCGATCTGCTCGGCCACCCGCTGATACAGGCGTTGAACCAGCACTTCC
>JAHFPN010000144.1 GCA_023269635.1 Hyphomicrobiales bacterium
AGCCGATGCGCCAGCCGGGCATGGAATAGGTCTTCGACATCGAGGTGAACTCGACCGCGATCTCGATCGCGCCCGGCACCTGCAGGATCGACGGCGGCGGATTGTTCTCGAAATAGACCTCGGCATAGGCGAGGTCCGAGAGCACCAGGAGATCGTGCTTACGCGCGAAGGCGACGATGTCGCGATAGAAATCGAGCTCGGCCGTGAACGCCGTGGGGTTGGACGGATAGCAGAGCACGAGCGCGATCGGCTTCGGGGTCGAATGAATCACGGCGCGCTCGAGCGCATAGAAGAATTCGGGGCCCGCCTCGCACGGCACCGAGCGGATCACCCCGCCGGCCATGAGAAAGCCGAAGGCGTGGATCGGGTAGCTCGGGTTCGGCACCAGTACGAGGTCGCCAGGCGCGGTGATCGCCTGCGCCATGTTGGCGAAGCCTTCCTTGGAACCGAGGGTCGCGATTACCTCGCGCTCGGGGTCGAGCTTCACGCCGAAGCGGCGGCCGTAATAGGCTGCTTGCGCCCGGCGCAGGCCGGGAATGCCGCGCGAGGAGGAATAGCGGTCGGTGCGCGGCTTGCCGACGGTCTCCTTCAGCTTCTCGACCACATGGGCGGGTGCCGGCAGATCCGGGTTGCCCATGCCGAGATCGATGATGTCGGCGCCCTGGTTGCGCGCGGCGGCCTTCGCCTTGTTGACGATCTCGAAAATGTAAGGCGGCAGGCGCTTGATGCGGTGGAATTCGTGCATGGGCGGCATCTTTCAGGGCGGATTCGGAGGTTCTCTTAGCATCGAATAGCTTGGCGGTGCAGGCATCTCCGGCGCCGGCGGCTCAGCGGCCCTTCTCGAGGCTGCGCCGGATGGTGGCTTCCCGGTCGACCGCGGCTTTGTCCAATTCCTTCTCCATGTCCTTGCGCTGGGCCTCGGTCAGGATCGCCGGTTTCTCGGAGTCTCGCGGCGGGGACACCAGCGTCGGATAGTCGGGCTGCGGCCCCGGGCTCGGCGGTATGGTCGGGCCGAGGAACGGAAGCCCGCCCTCGTTGGCGCAGCCGGCAAGCAGCAGTGCCAGCGCGCCGATCAGCGCCGCCGGCCTGGTCAACCAGTTTGGGACCCTATTGCGTCGCAACCGCGCCCCTCGTCATTCGGCCGACACATCGCCGGTGAATCTGGCCGCCGGCGGTGTCGCGCTCTATTATGGCGGAACGGCGGTTTAAGACATATTTGCTAGACGCGGCCCCTGCCGAAGGAGGCGCGCAAGCAGCCATGCACGGCAAGCCCGAACCCACGACCGGCAAGGCCCTACAGGTCGATCCGGAGACCTTCGCCCGCAACCTCGCCCGGCTCATGGAAGAGGGTGGCCGGGCCATGGCCGCGTACTTGAAGCCGCGCGAGCAGGGCGAGATCAAGGTCGACGTGAGCGAAGAGCTCGCGGACGTGACCAAGACGCTGGGGCAGGTCGCCGAATACTGGCTCTCCAACCCGCAGCGCGCGGTCGAGGCGCAGTCGAGCCTGGTCAAGGGCTACCTCGACCTTTGGACCGCCACCATGAAACGCATGGCGGGCGAGCCGGTCGCGCCGGCGGCCGCGCCCGCGCGCGCGGATCGCCGCTTCGCCGACGCCGAGTGGTCGGAGAATCCGTTCTTCGACGCCGTCAAACAAGCCTATCTCGTCACCACCGACTGGGCCAACCGGATGGTGCACGACGCCAAGGGGCTCGACGAGCACACCCGCCACAAGGCGGAATTCTACGTGAAGCAGATCGCCGGCGCGCTCTCGCCCTCGAATTTCGTGCTCACCAACCCCGAGCTGCTGCGCGAGACCTTGTCCTCGAACGCGGAGAACCTCGTGCGCGGCATGAAGATGCTGACCGAGGACATCGAGGAAGGCGGCGGCGAGCTGAAGATCCGGCAGTCCGACGCGAGCAAGTTCGAAGTGGGCCGCAACCTCGCGCTCACGCCCGGCAAGGTGGTGTACGAGAACGAGCTGTTCCAGCTCCTGCAGTACGCGCCCACGACCGAGACCACGCTCGAGATCCCGGTGCTGATCGTGCCGCCCTGGATCAACAAGTTCTACGTGCTCGATCTCACCCCGGAAAAATCGCTGATCAAGTGGATGGTGGACCGGGGGCTCACCGTATTCGTGATCTCCTGGGTCAATCCGGACGCGGCGCTCGCCAACAAAGGCTTTGAGGATTACATGCGCGAGGGCGTGTTCGCGGCGCTCGACGAGGTGGCGATCGCCGCCGGCGAGCCGCGCGTGCA
Source organism: Hyphomicrobiales bacterium (assembly GCA_023269635.1). Lineage (GTDB taxonomy): Bacteria > Pseudomonadota > Alphaproteobacteria > Rhizobiales > Xanthobacteraceae > JAHFPN01. Next base: position 2,257 of record JAHFPN010000144.1, read on the forward strand.
CGCGGTCGGCTATTGCGTGGGCGGCACGCTCTTGGCGGCCGCGCTCGGCTACATGGCGGCCAAGGGCGACGAGCGCATTGCGAGCGCCACCTTGCTCGCGACCCAGGTGGACTTCACCTATGCCGGCGATCTCAAGGTATTCGTGGACGAAGAGCAATTGAAGACGCTCGAGCGCAAGATGAAGCAGCAAGGCTTCATGGAAGCGAGCCGAATGGCGGCCGCATTCAACATGCTGCGAGCCAACGACCTGATCTGGCCCTACATCGTCAACAATTACCTGCGCGGCAAGGCGCCCTTCCCGTTCGACCTGCTCTACTGGAACTCGGATTCGACGCGGCTGCCGGCGGCGAACCACTCGTTCTACCTCCGCAACTGCTATCTCGAGAACAGGCTCTCCAAGGGCAAGATGACGATCGGCGACGTCCGGATCGATCTCTCCAAGGTGAAGCTGCCGGTGTATCAGCTGGCGACGCGCGAAGACCACATCGCGCCGGCGAAGTCGGTGTTCCTCGGCTCGCGCTTCTTCGGCGGGCCGGTCAAGTTCGTGCTCACGGGCTCGGGCCACATCGCCGGCGTCGTCAATCATCCGGGCAAGACGAAATACCAGTACTGGACCGGCGGCGAAGCCAAGAAGGGCGAGCTCGCGACCTGGCTCAAGAAGGCCAAGGAGCACCCGGGCTCGTGGTGGCCGGATTGGTTCGAGTGGATCGAGAAGCTCGACGCGACCCGCGTGCCCGCGCGCCAGCCCGGCGGCGGCAAGCTCGCGCCGATCGAAGACGCGCCCGGCAGATATGTGAAGGTCAGGGCCTGAATTTCGCGCTCGTCGGCGCCGGGCTTGTCCCGGCTGTCCCCGCATTCCTATAAGACTCGGATTGCCGGCGAGCCGGCGCTATGCGCCGGCCCCAAATCATGCGACCAGAAGCCTGGAGCCGCCACATGAATGTCCGTGCTGAGCCGCCCGCCTCGGTCGAAGCCCTGAAGGCGCAAGTCGGCAAAGAGATCGGCGTCTCCGCCTGGCACGAGATCACGCAAGGCATGATCGACCGCTTTGCCGAGGTCACCGACGACCCGCAATTCATCCACATCGACCCGGTCCGCGCCAAGGCCGAGACCGAGTTCGGCGGCACCATTGCGCACGGGTTCCTGACGCTCTCGCTGTTGAGCGTGTTCGGCCGCGAGGCCGTGCCGCCGATCGCCGGCCGCAAGCATGGCATCAATTACGGCTTCGACCGCGTCCGCTTCATGGCGCCGGTGAAGAGCGGCGCGCGGGTGCGCGGCCGCTTCACGCTCAAACAGGTGACGGAGCGCGCCGGCAACCTGGTCCAGTTCCGCTTTGCAGTGAGCGTGGAGATCGAGGGCTCGCCGAAGCCCGCGCTGATCGCGGATTGGCTCACGCTCGCGGTGCTGGAATGAACGGCGCGGCCCGCGCCGCGGGCGCGATTTCCGAATCCGATCTGCTCAGGCTGGAGGCGCGCGCCGAGCACCGCTACGCCGACAATGCCGGCGTCCGTATCCATTACGCCGCGATCGGTCAGGGGCCGCTCGTGGTGATGCTGCACGGCTTCCCCGATTATTGGCTCACCTGGAGGCACCAGATGGCGGCGCTCGCGAAACCCTACCGCGCCGCCGCGCTCGACATGCGCGGCTACAATCTGTCGGACAAGCCCAAGGGCGTGGAGAGCTACAAGACCCGCAATCTCGTGGCCGCCGTGGCCGCCGTGATCGCGGCCGAAGGCGAGAAGCGCGCCGTCATCATCGGCCACGACTGGGGCGGCGCCACGGCCTGGGCCGTGGCCATGCACCGGCCGGAACTCGTGGAGCGGCTGATCGTGCTCAACATGCCGCACCCGTGGACACTGGCGCGCTTGCTCGCGGAAAATCCCGAGCAGCGGGCCAACGCGCAATACGCGCGCAACTTCCAGAACCCCGAATACTACAAGCAGATTTCGCTCGAGCGCCTCGGCGGCTGGGTCATGGACCCGGCTGCGCGGGCGAAGCATCTTGAAGCCATGCGGCGCTCCGACCCGCAAGCCATGATGCATTATTATCAGGCGAACTATCCGCGCGAGCCGTACGCGGCACCCGAAGGCGCACCCAAGCTGGTGCAGGTGCCGACGCTGCTGATCCACGGCCTCGGCGACAAGGCGTTGCTCTCCGAGGGGCTGAACGGGGTCTGGAATTACGTGGCGAGCGATCTCACGATCGTGACCATCCCCGGCGCCGGCCATTTCGTGCAGCAGGACGCGGCCGAGCTCGTGAGCCGGACGATCGTGGCCTGGCTCGGCCGCTGAGCCCCTCCGCGCGCACGTATCGGGGTTTGGACATATTCTCGTTATAGTTGTATATTGGCCTTTCGGCTACCCGGGAGGTCTCCATGTTTCGCCGTGCCCTATTCGCAATCCTCGGACTGGTGCTGAGCGCCGGCTTCGCCCTCGCCCAGCCGCTGCCGGTGCCCTCGACCTGGCAAAATCAGCTAGGCTCCTATCTCGTCGTCAATTCGATCGACGGTTCCGACAATTTCAAAGGCACCTATTGGAACTACGCCAGCGGCACCCAATGCCAGGGCACGCCGTTCGACGTGACCGGCATGACTTCCGGCGCCAAGATCGTATTCGTGGTGACTTGGAAGAATTCCTCGACCAGCTGCAACCCGCTCACCGAATGGATCGGCTCGATCTCCGGATCGACGATCTACACGTCCTGGCAGCTCGCCTATCCGGACATGAACTCCGGCAATATCCAGATCCAGTACGGCAACGACACGTTCCAACGAATCGCGGCGATGCCGCGCGGAAAGATGAAGCGGAAGCGATAAGACGCGAGCGTCAACGCCCGCGATAAGAAATCCGCCAGATCGTGCCGTTGGCGTCCTCGGTGAAGAGCAGCGCGCCGTCGCGCGCGACGGTGATGCCGACGAGCCGCGCCCAGATCGTGGAATCGTTCAGCACGAAGCCGGTGGCGAAGTCCTCATACTCGCCGGTGGCGATGCCGTTCTTCAGCGGCACACGAATGATCTTGTAGCCGGTGCGCAGGTTGCGATTCCACGAGCCCTGCAGCGCGACGAACGCATCGCCGCGGTATTCGGCCGGGAATTGCGTGCCGTCATAGAAGACCATTTGCAGCGGCGCCGAGTGCGAGGCGATGAGCAAGTCCGGCACCGTGACCTTGCCCTTCAAGTCGGCCCGCGCGTTCTTGTGGCGCGGGTCCTCGAGCGAGCCGAGATAGAACCAGGGCCAGCCATAGAAGGCGCCCTCCTTCACGCGCGTGAGGTAGTCGGGCACGAGGTCGTCGCCCAACCCATCGCGCTCGTTCACCGAGCACCAGAGTTGTGCGGACACCGGATGCACATCCATACCGACGCAGTTGCGCAAGCCAGTGGCGTAGACGCGCTTGTTGTTGCCGTCCGGATCGAACGCGAGCACGGCGGCGCGATCGGTCTCGCTGCCCCAGAGCATACCGATGACGGCGTCGATCACGGCGCCGACCGAAGGCCGGAGACCCTCGGCTACGTTCGAAGCCGAACCTACCGAGACGAACATCATCCTGCCGTCGCGCGAGAACACCACGTCGCGGGTCCAGTGACCGCCGGTGGGCAGCGCCGGCACGATCACCCCGGCCGGCCCGCGCCCCTTCAGGTCGCCGCTACGATAGGGAAAGCGTACGACCGAGTCGGTATTCGCCACATAGACCCACTCCGGGTTCGGGCCGGGCGGATAGAAATTGATGCCGAATGGCCGATTGAGGCCGGAGGCGAAAATTTCGATCGTTTCCGCCTTGGTGCCGTCGGCCGAAGGCCGCAGCACGCGGATGCGGCCGGCGATGCTTTCGGCCACGAAAATATCGCCGTTCGGGGCGGTGCGCAGAAGCCGCGGCCGCTCGAGCCCGCTCGCGAACAAGCTCGCCTGGAAGCCCGCGGGCACCATGGGCGAGCGGCCGCGCCAGTTCGCGTCGATGGCGGGCGGATTGCGCGCCGAATTGGTGGCATAGGGTGGCGGCAAATCGGTGAGCGTCACGCGCCGGCGCAAGCCGGGCTTGTCGTCGCGCCAGTCGCCGAGCGCGGCCTTGCCGGTGAGCAGCGGGCCGCGCTCCTGGGATACGGCAACTTGCCACGCCAAGACGGCGCCCAACGACGCTGCAAGGAGAACGGCCGAGATCGTGCGAACGGAAATCATCGGCTCGGCTCTCGATCGCCCGCGCTCAGGGAAACAGCGCGAGCTGGGTCAGGCCCTCGGTCTCGGGGAAGCCGAACATCAGGTTCATGTTCTGGATCGCCTGGCCGGAGGCGCCCTTGACCAGATTGTCGGTGGTGGCGAGCACGATCACC
>JAHFPN010000145.1 GCA_023269635.1 Hyphomicrobiales bacterium
GCCTCGGTGCTGGTGGCGCTCACGGCGGAGCGGGCAGGGCGGGCCGGATCGCCGCCGCCGCGCGGCGCCCCGGCGCGGCCGGGTGCTCAAGCCGGCGCTGCGCCCACCGGCCAGGCGCGCGCGGTGCCCGGGATCGAATTCGTGATTGCGGTCGCCTCCGGCAAGGGCGGCGTCGGCAAGTCCACGACCGCGGTGAATCTGGCGCTCGGCTTGCGCGATCTCGGGATGAAAGTCGGCGTGCTCGACGCCGACATCTACGGGCCCTCGATGCCGCGGCTCCTGGCGGTAAAGACCAAGCCCGAAATGATCGGCGGCCACACGCTGCGTCCGGTCGAGGCCTACGGGATGAAAGTCATGTCCATCGGCTTCCTCGTCGACGAGGAGACGCCGATGATCTGGCGCGGGCCCATGGTGATGTCGGCGATCACCCAGATGCTGCGCGAGGTCGAGTGGGGCACGCTCGACGTGCTCGTGGTCGACATGCCGCCCGGCACCGGCGACGCGCAACTGACGCTCGCGCAGCAGGTGCCGCTCGCCGGTGCCGTGATCGTCTCGACCCCGCAGGATCTCGCGCTCATCGACGCGCGCCGCGGCATCGCCATGTTCCGCCGCGTCAACGTGCCGGTGCTGGGCTTGGTCGAGAACATGAGCTATTTCCTCTGCCCGCATTGCGGCAAGCGCACCGATATTTTCAGCCACGGCGGCGCCAAAGCCGAGGCCGAGAAGCAAGGCGTGCCGTTCCTCGGCGAGGTGCCGCTCGAAGCGGTGATCCGGGAAACCTCCGACGCGGGGCTCCCGGTGGTCGCGACCCGGCCCGACAGTCCGCACGCTCAAGTTTATCGCGAGATCGCCAGCCGCGTGCGCGCCGAGCTCGAGCGCGGCGGCGCGCGCACGGCGCCCAAGATCGTAATTGAAAACTGAATGGACCAGCGGTCCCCCGTCCGCTGACAAATCGCCCGGCGGTTCAGGGAATTAGCCGAAAATGCGCGGGCTATCCGCGCGACGCCGGGCCGCGCCGATTCTCCGCATGACGAAAGCGGGAAATTCATGCTACGGCCTTTCGCAGCAAGACACGAATTGAATGTCAGAAGGACATCCAGGGGAGGGTCATTCCATGAAGCGTCGTCAAGTTCTCCAGGCGGCAGGCATCGGCCTCGCCGCGACCGCGGTTGCCGCGCCGGCGATCGCCCAATCCACGCCCGAGCTCAAGTGGCGGCTCACCTCGAGCTTCCCGAAATCGCTCGACACGCTCTATGGCGCGAACGAAGTGTTCGCCAAGGCCGTGGCCGAGGCCACCGACAACAAATTCCAGATCCAAGTTTTCGCCGCCGGCGAGATCGTTCCCGGCCTGCAAGCGCTCGATGCCGCGTCGAACGCCACCGTCGAGATGTGCCAGACCGCATCGTACTATTATTTCGGCAAGGACCCGACCTTCACCTTCGGCACCGCGCTGCCGTTCGGCTTGAACCAGCGCATGATGGACGCCTGGATGTTCCACGGCGGCGGGCTCGAGTTGCTGAACGAGTTCTACAAGAAGTTCAACGTCTATGCGTTTCCGGCCGGCAATACCGGCGCGCAGATGGGCGGCTGGTTCCGCAAGGAGATCAAGACCGTCGACGACATGAAGGGCCTGAAGATGCGGATCGGCGGATTCGCCGGACGCATCATGGCCAAGCTCGGCGTGGTGCCGCAGCAGCTCGCCGGCGGCGACATCTATCCCGCGCTCGAGAAGGGCACGCTCGACGCTTGCGAGTGGGTCGGCCCCTATGACGACGAGAAGCTCGGCTTCTACAAGGTTGCGCCTAACTACTACTACCCGGGCTGGTGGGAAGGCGGCCCGATGCTCCACAACATGATCAACATCAACAAGTGGAACGAGCTGCCGAAGCCCTACCAATCGCTGATCCAGTCGGCGTCGCACGTCGCCAATACCTGGATGCAGGCGAAATACGACGCGCAGAATCCGGCGGCGCTGAAGCGTCTGGTCGCCGCCGGCGCGAAATTGGCCCCGTTCTCGCAACCGATCATGGAGGCGAGCTGGAAGGCGGCCAATGAGGTGTACGCCGAGACTTCGGCCGCCAATGCCGACTTCAAGAAGGTCTATGATGCGTTCGTCGCCTTCCGCGGCGATCAGTATCTGTGGTGGCAGGTGGCCGAATATAGCTTCGACACCTTCATGATCCGCGCCCGCCGCGGCTGAGCCCTTACGCCTAATGTCGTAGCCCCGGGGCGAAGGGCCCGGGGCTCGCTCTTTTCGCCGGCCGCATTTTCCCCTTAAGATGGGGTCCAATCGACCGCCGGCGAGGGGGTCGCGGGGCTATAGGGAATCCCGGCGCCGACGTTGCCACGAACCAGAGGGGAGACGCCATGAAACGTCGTGAATTCCTGAAGACCGCCGGAGTCGGGCTCGCCGCTTCGGCTATCGCCGCGCCGGCCATCGCGCAATCCATGCCGGAGGTGAAATGGCGGTTGGCAGCCAGCTGGCCGAAATCGCTCGACACGCTCTATGGCGGTGTTGAGACCTTCGCGAAATTAATCGGCGAAGCGACCGACGGCAAGTTCCAGGTTCAAACGTTCGCTGCCGGCGAGATCGTGCCGGCGTTGCAGGTGATGGATGCGGTGAGCAATAGCACCATCGAGGCATGCCACACCGCGACCTACTACTACCTCGGCAAGGACCCGACCTTCGCGCTGTTTTGCGCCGCTCCCTTCGGCCTCAACGGCCGCCAGCAGAACGCCTGGTTCGCCGACGGCGACGGCCTCAAGCTGATGAACGAGTTCACCAAGAAGTACAACATCGTCAACCTCGTCGGCGGCAATACCGGCACCCAGATGGGCGGCTGGTTTCGCAAGGAGGTCAATACGGTAAGCGATCTCAACGGCCTCAAGTTCCGCATGGGCGGCTTCGCCGGCCGCGTGCTGCAGAAGCTCGGCACAGTTCCGCAGGTTATCGCCGGCGGCGACATCTATCCGGCTTTGGAGAAGGGCGCCATCGACGCCGCAGAGTGGGTCGGTCCCTACGACGATGAGAAGCTCGGTTTCTACAAGGTGGCCAAGTTCTACTACTACCCCGGCTGGTGGGAGGGCGGCACCGCGCTGCACTTCATGATCAACTTGGCCGCCTGGGAAAAACTACCGAAAAGCTACCAGGCGATCGTCACCACGGCCGCTGCCTACGCCAACGTCGAGGAGCAGGCCAGGTACGACTCCCGCAATCCGGCCGCCTTGAAACGCCTGGTCGCCGCCGGCACGCAGCTGCGGCCGTTCAGTCAGCCGATCATGGAAGCCTGTTGGAAGGCGGCGAACGAAGTCTATGCGGAAACCTCTGCGGCCAATCCCGAGTTCAAGAAGGTCTACGAGAACTTGATCGCCTTCCGCGCCGATCAGTTGCTGTGGTGGCAGGTCGCGGAGTACGCCTACGATACCTTCATGATCCGCTCGCGCCGCTTCTGAGCGGCGCCGCGCAATCCGAAAAACGTCAGCCCCGGAGCCTCGCGGCTCCGGGGCTTTTCGTTTGCGCGACTGCTAGGGCGTGGACTCATAAGCGTGTCAACGCCGCCGACAAATGTCCGTTATCGAGGGAATAGCGGAAAACATATGCGCGCTGCGAGTTTTTCGCCTTTTGACCCTACCCAGACATCTGAACCGGCAAGCCTCAATCGTAGAAACCGGGCGCTATCTTTAGGCTGTCGCGCTGCGCCTTGTCGTGATTGATCCAAAGCTGCGCTTTTTCCTCCGCCATGATGTCTGCGATCCTCTGCATGGAGGTGGCCGTCTTGTCCTTGTCGAAGTTATTCTCGGGAACGCGGCGATTGTCCCAATTGGATTTGAAGTGCACCGCGTCGCCCGACAGCAGCACGACACCGGTCTTCGGCAGCTTCACCAACAGCGACTGATGTCCAGGCGTGTGTCCGGGGGTCGCGATGAGCCTCACGCTACCGTCGCCGAACACGTCGAAGTCGCCCTCCAGCTTGTTGACCGGGGATTCAATCGCTTGAAGCGTACGGCCAAAGGGCGTCGGCCAATCGTATTCCGCCTTCTGCACCAGCACCATCGATTGCGGGAACATCTTGATGTTGCCGATGTGGTCGGGGTGGGCGTGAGAGAGGGCGACGTATTTGATGTCCGAGGGCTTGACGCCGAGCTGATCGAGCTGACTGGCCAGCGTCTTCGTCCGCCGATAGGTCGTCATGCGCGGGTTGGGCGGCTTTAGCCCGTCCGGCATGGCGGCGACCGCGTCGGCCACCCCGGTGTCCCAGAGCAGCCAGCCCTGGGCATGCTTGATGAGGTAGCAATTGACGGAGAACTCCATGGTTTTCCCGACATTGACGCCGGGCGACCAGAGCGAAATGTCGCCGGCGGTCCCTTCACCGCAATCGAGGATGTAGAGCCGCTCGATCCCCGGCTTGGGCTGGGCGTAGCTCGGTTGGCTGGAGAGCACACTCAGCGAAGCAAGGCAGAATACGGCGGCGATGGTCGAAATTCTGATCATGGTGCTAGTCCCTTGAATCGACATGCCCCCGGATGAACTCTGGAACCATGCGAAGATCTCATGGCGTGTCTCCTCGCCGACATTGCTGTGCGCCAAGGAATCCTCTCATAGCCGCTAGTGAGCGGGTGTGCTTTTGCTTAGCCTTTGGTTATTCTTGGGATCTTCTTGTTTTTTTGGCCAGGTAGGTGGGCTCAGCATCAAGTGATCTACGCGTTCGACAACTGTCTGCTCGACGTGCCGCGGCGCGAGTTGCGCCGGGAGAATGGTCTTGTTCCCATCGAGCCGGGAGTTTTTGACCTCCTGCAATACTTAATCCGCAACCGTGACCGCGTGGTCAGCAAGGACGACCTGATTACCGCGGTGTGGGCCGGGCGCATTGTTTCGGGATCGACATTGAGCGGCAGGGTAAATGCCGCCCGCTCCGCGATCGGCGACAGTGGCAATCAGCAGCGGCTGATCCGTACCATCGCCCGCAAGGGCTTTCGCTTTGTAGGCGATGTTCGAGAAAGCGGAGCAGGCGTTGCCCAGCACCAGTTGGCTCAGCTTGACACCAAACCTGATTCAACCGGTGCGCCAGCACCTCAGCTTCCCGAGAAGCCTTCGATCGCGGTTCTTCCCTTCACCAATATGTCTGGCGATCCTGAGCAGGAATATTTCAGCGATGGAATCACCGAGGACATCATTGTTGCTTTGACGCGCCTGCGGTGGTTCTTCGTCGTCGCCCGCAATTCTACATTTGCCTACAAAGGCGAAGGCGTAGACATAAGGCAGGTGGGACGCGACCTTGGAGTCCACTACCTCCTCGAAGGACGCGTACGCAAGAGCGGGCAACGCCTGCGAGTCACTGTCCAGCTCTTGGATGCGATCACCGGGAACCCCATCTGGGCGGAGCGATATGACCGCGAGCTGACCGATATTTTCGCGCTCCAGGACGAGATTACGGCGAGCGTCGCGGCTAGCATCGAACCAAGGCTAATAGCAGCAGAGGGTCTGCGCACTGAGACGCGATCGAAACACGATCTGCACGCCTGGGATCTTGTCGCACGCGCCCTCTCCCACTTTTGGAAGCTAACCGCGGCCGAAAGTGAAACCGCTGTTGCCATCCTGCGGCAGGTGGTCCAGCGGCATCCGAACCATGCTCCGGCACACAGCATGCTGGCGTTTGCATTGCTTCTCTCGAACTTCATGGGATGGACTCGGTCGGGGAGCGACAAGGAGTTTGCCGCCGAGATTGCTCATCGGGCGGTGGAACTGGATGAGAGCGATCCTTGGGCGCATTTGGCGCTAGCCTTTCTCGCCTTTATCGGCCGCCATACCGATGAAGCTGTCCGTCACTTTCGTGCTGCACTCGACCTCAATCCGAACTTTCCAGCCGCGGCAGGGTTCATGGCGTTTGCGCTTGCGTTCGATGGCCGGTCGGACGAGGCCATACGGTGGTTCGAGCAAGCATTGAGAATGAGCACGCGCGACCCCTTTACCGGTTTCTTCTACGGCGGTTTATCAGCCGCTCACTACGTGGCAGGCCGCTATTACGAGGCCGTTGAATGGGCGCGAAAAGCCGTCCAGCTGCGGCCAGGAATTCTGGGTGCACATCGTTGTTTGTGCGCGAGCCTTGCACAGGCGGGCCAAATCGAAGAAGCAAAGGCGGCGATGAGTACGCTTCGGAAACTGCAGCCGGATCTTTCGATCGCCTGGATCAAGCAGTCGGTGCCGTACACTGCAGAGCCCATGGAGCGTTTTCTGGATGGAATGCGGAAGGCCGGTCTGACCGAGTAACGCTCTGCCTCGGTAGCTCGGTTGGCAATTGGCTGCACACTTCCGATAATGGCAGATACTGTTGCAAAACTCACCGAGAAGCAGCCAACGAGCAAGAACGGGCAATAATCGAATCGAGGCGAACGAATTTTTGAATCAACATTGCGCGTTGGCGCGTAATTTTGATGGTGTGGACGCCCCCTGCTCAGCGGCATCGATGTGCCATAGCGTGGTCGTTGGTTAGAACGCCACAGAGAGAGGGAGCGTCCGTCATGCAGGTTACCACTGTCGGATTGGATTTGG
>JAHFPN010000146.1 GCA_023269635.1 Hyphomicrobiales bacterium
ACCCCGAAGCCGCAGGCCGGCAATCCGCGTCCGCGCGTCTTTCGCTTGGCCGCCGACGCGGGCGTGATCAACCGTCTCGGGTTCAACAATGACGGCTTTGCCGCGGCGCAGCGACGGCTCGCGGCGCGGCCGGATACCGGCATTGTCGGGGTGAACCTGGGGGCGAATCGCGAATCACCGGACCGCATCGGTGACTACGTGCTGGGGGTCGAGACCTTCGCGCCGCTCGCCGATTATCTTACGGTTAATATTTCCTCTCCAAACACGCCGGGCCTCCGCGACCTGCAGGCGGCGGCCGCGCTCGACGATCTGCTTGCGCGCGTGATCGAAGCGCGCGACCGGACGGGTGCGCGCACCGGACGAAAGCCGCTGCTGCTCAAGATCGCGCCGGACTTGTCGCTCGCCGAGCTCGACGACGTCGTGGCCGCGGCCAGGCGGCGGCGCGTCGACGGCCTCATCGTCGCGAACACTACGGTCGCGCGGCCGAAGTCGCTCGTCGATTCCGCGGCGCGCGAGCAAGGCGGGCTCTCGGGCCGGCCGCTATTTGCACTGTCGACGCGGATGCTGGCCGAGAGCTTGGTGCGCATCGAGCGCGCGTTCCCGCTCATCGGCGTCGGCGGAATCGAATCCGCGGAAACCGCCTGGCAGAAGATCCGCGCCGGCGCGACCCTCGTACAGATCTATACGGCATTGATATACCAAGGCTTTTCTCTGGTCGAAAAGATCAAGCAAGGATTGGTCGAGCGGCTCGATCGCGAAAATCTCGCCGCGCTCTCGGCGGCCGTCGGTGCGGATGCGAACGCGATCGTGCGCGAGCGCTGGCCGGACTAGCGTCAGGGCCTTCCGCGCATCATGCGAAAGAGCCGCACGATGATCCAGATCGGGATCACGATCACGGCGCCGAGCAGGAAATAGCGCAAGATCCATTCGACCGCCTCGAAGCCCATGTTCATGATGCGGCGCGCGAGTGACTCGAGGCTGCGCCAGATATTCCAAGGATCGACTCCGAGCGCGGCAAGCAGCACGCCGATGACGATCGACAATAGGATGAGCCGCACGATCACGCCGAGCGGCGAGTCGCCGAAAAATTTTGCTGAAGCGTCGCTCATCGCTTTTCTCTCCCCTCGCGCGCGCGATTCATAGCACGCAAGAATATTGCAAGCGAGGCTTGACCGGACGATGAATGCAAACTACTTGATGATTCTGAATGCTGGCGAGCACTTCTCTTCCACTTTCCTCCGGCGATTTTTCGCTCGATCGCCGAGTCGACTGGGCGCGCGGATTGCTCTCGCGCGGCGATACCGATACCGCGCTCGATCTCCTGCGCCAGACCATCGACGACGCGCCGGGATTTCTCGCCGCCTGGTTCCTCTTGGGCCATACGCTCGAGCGCACCGGCGTGCGCGATGAGGCGATCGGCGCCTATCGGCGCGTGGTGACGCTCGATCCCGAGGACAAGCTCGGCGCCAGCCTGCGCCTCGCCCGTCTCGAAAACCGCAAGCCGGACGGCATGCCGCCCGCCTATGTGCGCACGCTGTTCGACCAGAACGCGGCCCGCTTCGAGACCGATCTCTTGAAAACGCTTTCCTATCGCGGTCCGGAGCTGCTCCGCTCGGCCATTGAGCGGGCGGCGCGGGCGCGCAAACGGCCGGCGCGGTTCGCCCGCGTTCTCGATCTTGGCTGCGGTACCGGCCTGATGGGCGCCGCCGTGCGCGACCTGGCCGACGAACTCGTGGGCGTGGATCTGTCGCCGGCCATGATCATGCGGGCGCAGGCCAAGGAGCTCTACGATCGGGCCGCGGTCGGCGATCTGCTTGCGTTCCTCGACGACGAGGACGGCGAATTCGACCTCGTGCTCGCGGCCGACGTATTCGTGTATCTCGAAGATCTCCGCCCGGTACTTTCCGCCGCGCGGCAGCGCCTCGCCTCGGGCGGCCTGCTTGCGTTCACGCTCGAGACCCACCGCGGCAACGGCGTGATCCTGCACGAGGCGCTGCGCTTCGCGCACGGCCGCCGGCACGTGCGCAGTGCGGCCAAGGCGGCGGGGTTCGACGTGGCATTGCTCGAGCGCGCCTCGACCCGCACCGAGCGGGGCAAGCCGGTGGACGGCTTGCTCGTGGTGCTCGCGCCGCGCGGGGCTCAATCGCGGCGGAACACCAGGCTCGCGAACAGGCCGGTGAGAAGCGCGAGCAGCGCAGTCAGCAGGCCATAGGCCAGCCGCTGGTCGCGCGCGGCCTGCGCCACCAGAGCCTCGAATCCCTGTTTCACGACTTCGACCGCCGTGGTTTCGCGGGTCACCAGCGCGCCGTTCGCGATCAATAGCGTCTCCACTTCGTAGGTGCCGGTGGGCGCGCTGCCCGGGATCGGCACCGTGGTGCGAAAGTGCGTCGAGCTCAGGAAGGTGACGCCGTTCGGCGTCTCGCTGAACATGCCCTCGGCGCGCATCACGCGGACGAAGCCGACGCGGAACGGATCCTGCGGCACCACGTCGGCGATGTCGGTCCCGATTCGCTGGGTGAGAATGTTGTAGTCGATGCCGATGCGAGAGCGGCGGAGGAATTCCGTCTCGGCGATCTCCGCGAACGGCCGGTTGCTCGAAACCGCGAGATAGGCCGGCACCTCGACGAACTCGCGTGACTCGGCGTTGATCCAGATGCCAAGCACCTGGGCCTTGCGCCGGGTGATGAAGTTGCGCTGCGGCCCGCGCACCGTAACCACCACGTCGTAGCCGCGGCGATCCAGGATGTCGGGATCGGCGAGCTCGATCGCACCGAACAGCACGAGCTCGGTGCCGGTGAAATTCGAATTGATGAGCACGCGGTGCGTGGACAGCGACACGATCAGCCGCTCCGCTGTGGCCGGCGGCGCGAGCGCCAACGCCGCGACGATGATGACGAAGAGGAGGCCGCGACGGATCATTGGAACGTCTCCGTCGCGACCACCGAGAAGGGATCGGCCGGCCGGGTGATCAGATCGACGCCGACGCGTACGCCGACGGCGAGCACCAGGAGCGCGAGCAGGAGCCGGAGCTGTTCTGCGCGCATCGCCTGTCCGGCGCGGGCACCGAACTGGGCGCCGACCACGCCGCCGATCATCAGCGTAAACGCAAGCACCGCGTCCACGGTGCGGTTTTCGACCGCGTGCAGGACGGTCGCGATCAAATTGGTGACGAGCACGAGCAACAAGGAGGTGCCGATTGCCACCGTGGTCGGCACGCGCATCAGGTAAATCAGGGCCGGGATCAGCATGAACCCGCCGCCGACGCCAATGAGGGCGCCGAGAAAACCGACGGCGAAGCCGATCGCGGTCACCGGCATCGCCGACACATAAATGCGCGATTGGCGGAAGCGGAGCTTGAGCGGCAGGCCGTGGAACCAGGCGTGGGTGCCCGGACGGCGCACGACCGGGGGCTCGCCGCGCTGCGCGCGCAGGATCGCGCGCACGCTCTCGGTAAGCATCAGGCTCCCGACGATACCGAGCAGGACCACGTAGGAGAGGCTCACCGCGAGGTCGAGTTGCCCGGCCCGGCGCAAGACGCCGAAAACCCAAACCCCCGCGGCAGTGCCGACCACGCCGCCCGACAGCAGCACGAGCCCGAGGGCGATATCGACCAGGCGCTTTCGCCAATAGGAGATGGTGCCGGACATCGAGTTGGCGGCCATGTTGCTCGGCACGCTTGCCACCGCCACCGCCGGAGGAACCCCGGTGAGAATCAGGAGCGGGGTCATCAGGAAGCCGCCGCCCACGCCGAACATGCCCGAGATGAATCCGACCGCGATCCCGAGGCCGAGGATCACGAACAGATTAACCGGTAGCTCGGCGATCGGAAGATAGATGGACACGTGGGCGCGCTCGGGTCCGAAAGGGCGCCGCCGCTCGAGGCGGCGCATGCGTGATCAAGCGCCGCCGGGCAAGCTTGTCAATCGAAACAGGCGATTTTTCAGTTCTTTGTCGGCCGTTTCTTGGTCGGGCCGGGCTCCGCCTTTTCCCACTCGGGCTTCAGGCGGATGACGTTGGCCGCGTCCTCGGCCGCGGTCGCCTTCCAAGCGTGCACCGCGATCTTGGCGGCGATCAGCGACTGTGCGTCCAGGCGATTGGCGACGTCTTCCTGCTTCTTGGTGGCGTCGGTATCGCCCTGAACGGCAGCGAGCGCGAACCAGCGATAGGACTCCACCAGGTTCTGCTCGATGCCGAGCCCGCGGGCATAGAGAACCCCGAGATTATATTGGCTGTCGCGCAGACCGCGATCGGCCGACATGCGGAACCAGCGCGCCGCGGTCTTGAAATCGGGCTTGCCGTCGATCCCTTCGGCATAGAGCACGGCGAGGTTATGCATCGCCTTGATATGGCCGGCCTCGGCCGCGAGCAGGTAATAGCGGCGCGCCTCGCCCAAATTCTTGGTCACGCCGTGACCCTTTTCGTAGATGTTTCCGAGCCGATAGGAGGCAAGCGGGGACCCCGCGACGCGCGCGAGTTCGAACCAGCGCAGCGCCTCGACCGCGTTGGCCTCGACGCCGCGGCCGTCAAAATAGCGGGCGGCAATCTCGTAGGAGGCGACGGGATCGCCGGCGAGCGCCGCGGTGCGCAACGCCAAAGTGCCGATCGCGGCCGGTAGCTCATTGGGCCGGAACGCGATCGCGCCGGGCTTCGGCATGGTCGCGGCGATGGTGCCGGTGACGTCGCGCGGATCGGCTTTCGTGCCGAGGAAGGTCGGGCCGGACGGTCCGACGATGCCGGCCGGAGGCACGGTCGCCAGCATCGGGTCGGTCGGCAGCGCGGAGCGGTTCGTGTTTGGCGTATCGGCGGGCGCAGTCGGAGCCGCCGGCGCCGGCGTCTCGACTGGTGCCGGGGCCGGCGTAGCCGTGGGCATGGTCCGGGTGGGCGGGCCGGCTGGTTCCTCATGGGAGAAGAAGGACGGGAACAGGACGTCGCCGAAGCGCATGGTGCCGACGACCACGAGCAGGATCGCGAGCAGGCCGATCAGCAGCGAACGCTTGCTCTTGCCGATGTTGGCGCCGAGCTCCTTGACCACGCCAACCGCGCGGGCTTGGGGCGTCTCGGCCGCTTTTTCGGCCGCGGCCTGTTGCGCGGCGCGGCGGGCGGCGGCGATGAAGTCGGCGGCGCGCGGGGCGCCTTCGCTCGGTCGCGGTGCGATCGGCCCGAGGGCGGCCTCCGATTGGGCCACGCGCTCGGTCGCGCTCTGGACCATGTGGTCGCGCGGGCTGCCGGAACCGGGCTCGAGCGGATAGTCGGGCGGCAGGCCGCCGACGAATTTCGACGCCGCCGGCTCGATCGGTGCTGGCTCAGGTTTCGTCGTGTCGAGGCGGGTCGGCTCAGGGCGGAGGGCCTCGCGCGGAGAAGGCGGCAATTCGGCTCTCGCGGATGCCGCCGGTCGCGGCGGCTCGTGCTCGCGCTCGGCCTCGGCCGCCGGCATGGCCGGGCCTGAGCGGGATTCGTAATCGGCGGCACGGCGGACCGGCTCTGGCGCCGAGGGCTGCTGCGGCCGGCCGACCAGATTCGCTGCCGCCTCGCGGATCGCAGAACGCGCGGCCCGCTCGGCGATATCGATCGCGCTCGCGCGGGTTTCTTCGAATTGGGCGAACAGGTCGTTGAGGCCGCGCTCGATGGCGCCGAGGCCGGAGAGCTTCGCCTCGGTCGCGTCGATCTTGTCCATCAGCCCGTGCAAGAGCGATTCGAAGCCCGCGGGGGCGGCCCGCGGCATGTCCGCGAGCGCGTGCTGCAATTCGTCGAGACGGGCCGAGATCTCCGCAATCGCCGGGCCGCCGGCCACATGGGCGACGGCGTCGACGCGCTCGCCGAGCCGGTCGATGCGCTCGGCGATGTTGGCCACCGCGCCCTGCAGATAGGACTCGACGGAGGCGGCGGCGGGACCGCTCTCGAAGCGCTGCACCAGCATCTCGATCTGGTCCACCAGCGCCTTCAGCACCTCGGTCGGCAGCGCGCTCGCAAGCATTTGGCGGGTCTCGGTAATTTCCGCCTGAATGCGCGCGAGCGTGGAGCTGTCGATGCCTTGCGCATTGATGATGTCGAGCTTGCGCGAGAGCGACTGCAGATCGGCTTCGACCGCACTGAAGCTCTCGGCCGGGCGCACTTCAGAGAGTGCGGATCGGATTTCGGCGAGTGCGGATGCGACTTCGGTGAAATTTTCGCGCGGGGCCGTGCGCGCGGCCCGATCGATGCGCTGGGAGAGCTCCTCGATCGCGTGCTCGAGCTGTTCGATCGAGTGACGCGGCGCGAGCTGGCCGAGCGTTTCGGCCAAATCGAACACCTGGCGGCGCAATTCGTCGATCGCTTGAACCTGGACGCCCGACCGCCGGAGCTGCTGCATCTCCTCGGCCATGGCCTTGAGCTGGCGCTCGAGCGCGCTCATGTCCGGGGCGGCGACGGGTTCGGGGCGCAGATCGTCGGCGCGGCGGCCGGGCCGCGCCTGGCGGCGCTCGAACAAGGGCGGCTTGCTGCGGCCGTCGAGGTTTGATTGGCGCACGGTGATCTCGGCTATGGCGTCGTCGAGCTCGGCGATCGAAG
>JAHFPN010000024.1 GCA_023269635.1 Hyphomicrobiales bacterium
GCAGGTGAAGGCCGCGGTGATGTACGAGGTGAACAAGCCGCTCGTGATCGAGGAGATCGAGATCGACAAGCCGCGCGCGCGCGAGGTGCTGATCCGCACCAAGGCCGCCGGCGTGTGCCACTCGGACCTGCATTTCCTCGACGGCTCGTTTCCCTATCCGCTGCCGGTGATCCTCGGGCATGAGTCCGCGGGCGTGGTCGAGGCGGTGGGCGCCGACGTGCGCGGCATCAAACCCGGCGACCACGTGATCACTTGCCTCAACGCATTCTGCGGCCATTGCGAGCATTGCTTGAACGGGCGGATGAACCTCTGCATCAATCCGGAGACCCGGCGCGAGCCGACCGAGGTGCAGCGGCTGCGGAAGCGCGACGGGCCGATGAACCAGTTCGCCAATCTCTCCTCGTTCGCGGAACAGATGCTGGTGCACGAGCACGCCTGCGTGCCGATCCGCAAGGACATGCCGCTCGACCGCGCGGCGCTGATCGGCTGCGCGGTGCTCACCGGCGTCGGCGCGGTGGTGCGCACGGCGAACGTGCGAGTGGGCGAGATCGTGGCGGTGATCGGCTGCGGCGCGGTGGGGTTGGCCGCCATCAACGGCGCCGCCATCGCCGGCGCCGGGCGCATCATCGCGATCGACCGGATCGGCTCGAAACTGAACCTCGCCAAGCACTTCGGCGCCACCGACGTGATCGACGCCTCCAAGGAAGACCCGGTGCCGAAGGTGATCGAGATGAGCTCGGGCGGCGTGCCGCACTCGTTCGAGGCGATCGGGCTCAAGCAGACCGCCGAGCAGGCGTTCAAGATGCTCCGGCGCGGCGGCACCGCCAACATCATCGGCATGATCGCGGTCGGCGTGAACATCGAGCTGCCGGGCCGCGATTTCCTGGGCGAGAAGAGCGTGCGCGGCTGCTTCATGGGCTCGAACCGCTTCCCGCTCGACATGCCGCGGCTCGTGGATCTTTATTTGAACGGCAAGCTCAAGCTCGACGAGCTGATCTCGCGCCGGATCAAGCTAAAGGACGTGAACTCCGCATTCGACGAGCTGAAGCGCGGCGAGCTCGCGCGCTCGGTCATCATGTTCGACGCCTGAGCGGAACGTTCATGCGGCTGCAGGGCAAGAGCGCGATCATCACCGGCGCCGTCGGCAATATCGGGCTTGCCGCAACGCGGCTCTTTTTGAAGGAGGGCGCGAAAGTTCTGCTCGTGGACCGCGACACGGCCGGCCTCGACCGGGCGATGAAGGAATTCAGCGCAAACCAGGCCGAGGCTCTCGTGGCGGACGTGGCCAAGGAGGCCGAGGTTGCGCGCTACGCCGCGCACGCGGCCGCGAAATTCGGCGGCATCGACATCTTCTTCAACAATGCCGGGATCGAGGGCCCGATCACGCCGATCGCCGAATATCCGGAGGACGGCTTCGACCAGGTCATGGACGTGAACGCCAAGGGCGTGTTCTTCGGCGTCAAGCACGTGCTGCCGAAGATGCGCGAATGGTCGAGCATGATCATCACCTCCTCGATCATGGGCTTGCGCGGCGGCGTGCGCTCGATCGGCTACGTGGCGAGCAAGCACGCGGTGATCGGGATCATGCGCGCGGCGGCGAAGGACGCCGGGCCCCGCCACATCCGCGTCAACACCATCCATCCCGGGTTCGTGAAGAGCGAGATGCTGGGCCGCATCCAGAAGCGCAATACCGAGCTCGGCCTGCCCGCGGGCGATGCGTTCTACATGCGCCAGGTGCCGTTCGGCATCTACGTCACCCCGCACGAGATCGCGCAGACGGTGTTGTTCCTCGCCTCCGACGACAGTCGGCAGGTGACCGGGCAAACGATTGCGATCGATGGCGGGTATATGCTGTAAGCGCTTGCCGCGTTACGCGCACTTTTCCAGATTGGCCGGTTATTGCTCCTTGATCTTTTCGAGGCGCATCCACTGCTGTGTCTTGACGTTCTTCGGGTTGCACTTCTTGTTCGCGGTCATGCAGACGAAGAACTCCGTGACCGGGTGGATTTCCCATAGCGACGCCCGTTTGGGCTGCCCATGAAGTACGTCGTGAGGATCCTCATTCACGAGATGCATGTTGTCGTAGAACAATTGTCCACGAATAACGACCGGTCGCCCCTCTTTTGCGATGCGCTTTAGCTTCTTGATGGTCCATTCGCTGCTACGGTTCTGAGGAATCATTTCGACGACGATTCCTTCGAATTCGGTGTCGCCGGGTTCGGCGGCGATCGGGATATGAAAATCGCTATTGACGGTGCCGCTGAGGCGACAATTGACGCTCTCCGGCCCGCTCGCCTTCGGAAAATCCGGCAACCCCACCATAAAGCCGGCAAGTTCCACCAGTTCGCCCTCGGAGATCTTTTGGTTGCTGGATTTTAGTTTCAGGTCGCGAAGCTTGCGCCGCGCCTCTTCATCCAAAGGATGCTTCTGTTTGACCAATCGGGTGGCCTGATTCTGCAACTCGAGGAAATCGTCGAGCGTCATCCGAATCGGAGTGCCGCTCGGCGGCAGGGTCCGCTTGAGCTTGTTGATCAGTGCTTCGGTGGACCCTGCCGGTGCGCAGCCGGTGATCGGGCAAGACGCCAGATCTGAAAAACAGCTTTCTACCCCACGTTCTTCGGCTGGCGCGCTGCCGATTGTGGCAATCGTCGCTACCAGTGCGACCACCGCTAGAGGGGGGCAGTAGCTGTCGATGAGCCGTCTCATATGAGAGCCTCCGCGCAACGGCGATCCGTCCCGTATCCTCGCTCTTATCGTGCCAACGCTGCTACAGCCGCTGCTGGAGCTTCTGAATCAGGCCGGCATAGAGCTTCTTTTCTTCGTCGTTGGTTGCGTTCTTGTGTCGGTCAAGCAAATCCTTCAGCGAGACGTCCTCGATGGTCGCGGCGTCCGCCTTCGTCGGCTTCTCCTGACGGATGCTCTGCAAACCGACTTTCGGCAACAGCGCGGCCGAAATTCGTTCGATCGCCGAGAACAGAAGGTCATTGTTGTAGCCGGCGAGGAATCCCAAGGCTGCGGCGCTGAAGCGAATGGTCGTTCCGCCGTCGCCGGCAACCTGATTGATCAGAAGGACGATGATTCCGCCGGCGACGCCGCCCAAGATCATCCGATTGTAGTATTCGGGAATTCGTAGCGGATCGAATTGGCGCAGGTGAATGTATGCCTGACACGCCTTCAGCAGGTAGACGGACGCGCCGATCGCGCCATAGGTGAAAGGCACGAGAATTTGCAACACGAATTGCAGTGATTGGCCGAAGGGCGGGAACGTGCCGACCTCCTGTTCGCCGCCTTGCGGCAGCGCGCCGTAGACGATTTCGAACCACTGTCCGAGCAGCGCGACGCAGACGAATAAAATTGTCCAGGCTGAAAGTTTGCGCGACCAGACAATGGCGAGCGGCCGCGGCCAAAACGGGGAGACGAGCGGGGATCTGACCCCGAATTTCTCGGAAGTGGCCTTTACGGTTTCTGCCGTCACCGGTCGGAGAAACAACGCCAAATCGCGATACGCCGCCTGAAATTTTGCACGATCTTCGGCGCCCGGCAGTTCGCTCTTGCGAGCGAGATCCTGCGCACGCTTGATGTCGCCGATCAATTGGTCGTCGAGTTTGCGATCATTCGGGCCGGAAACACCGTTTGCCACGGCAAAGTCCAGCAGAAGAGCCGCATCGGCGACCGCAGTCTTGTATTTCGAGATTAGAGTCTGGTCGGTGCTCTGCGCAGGGTTTTCAGGGTACACTTCGCCGTTCGACATGGCACGCCCCCAGCGTTATGCGTGAGATTGAATGCTCATTATTCTGCAATTAGGGCGGGTACGCAAGGCACGGCAGCGTAGCAATCTCTTTCACCCGTAGCGTGAGGAATGTGGCCGCTGGTCGCGAGCGGGCAATTGCGGATCGTGTTGGCGCGGGAAATCGATCTGGCCGACGACAGAGTCGAGGCGCCTGGGAGGATATTTCGGTTTCCGGGCGCGGACTCGCGCCGAGCAATTTGCTCGAGACGGCGTCGAAAGCTGCGATCCTTGCTCCCGGCTCGGCACCCGGCGGCTGGAGGCCGGCGCGCGAAATGACGGCTTTCTCGTGCGTTCGCCGTCAGTTCAGGCGGCGAGGGCGCGGTTCCGCCCTTCCTGCTTCGCCCGGTAGAGGGCCGCATCGGCGCGGCCGAGCAGGTCGTCCGGCTTGTCGTTGGTACGATAGGCGGACACGCCCGCCGATACCGTGATCGCCAGCCCGAGCGCGATGCTCTTCCAGTCGCCTCCGGCGATCGCGTTCCGGATGCGGTTGACCACGGCAAGCGCGGTGCTTTCCGAGGCGCCGGGAAGGATCAGCATGAATTCCTCGCCGCCATAGCGGCCAAGCTGGTCGGAGGCGCGCATCGAGGCGCTCGCCACATCGGCGAATTTCTTCAGCACGTCGTCACCCGCCAGGTGCCCGAACCGGTCATTGACGGTCTTGAACCAGTCGAGATCAAGAATTGCGACACAAAACGGAGTATTGGCGCGGCTCGCGCGGGCGATCTCGGCCTCGATCGCGGCCATCAGGCTGCGGCGATTGAGCGTCCCGGTAAGCTCGTCGTGCGAGGCCAGTTGCTCGATCTTCCCGAACGCCTTCCTGAGCTCGGTGTTCCGTTCCTGCAACGTCTCTCTGAGCGAGCTGCCGTAGAGGCCGAGAAATACGCAGCGGCCGAGCGCGAGCGCGAACAGGAACAACGATATGACCCGCTCGAAGTGGGTGGTCGCCGGAATATCCGGAATCTTGTCGGTGAAGAGCATGAAGGCCGCGATCCCCGCGGTGGCCATGCCCCAGGCTATCGCGGCCTGTTTCGCCGAAAGGCGCAGCGAGCCGAACCCGAACACGATGAACAGCGTGACCAGGAATACGAAGCCGACTTCGGGCGCGACGAACAGGAAGCCGAACTGGATCGCGGACGCCACCCCGATCTGCCAGACGGTGAAATAGTGATCGCCCGTTCTTTCGGTCACACCGGATTCGGACAGAACCAAATAGATCGCGCTGGTGCCGAGCCCGAGCGCCGCATAAGAGAGCGGCACGAACGCGACGGTCGTGCCGGCGAGGTGATAGGCGTAGAGGATGAGCGCGTCGAGCACATAGCTGCCGGCGATCATCGCGATCATCTGCCTACGATAGACGCGACGCTTCGCGGCGGACGCGGAGATGGTGCTTCGTTGCAAAGCTTCGACCGAGACGGCGGCCATGGGCGGAAACCGGGCTGTGGCGATGCCCCATTCCTAGACGAACGCCGTTCCCAAATCGTAAATTGCGGCGGAAACGCCATTGGCTTCGAAGGCGAGCGCCGGCCGGAGATGGGCCCGCGATCGCCGTCGACAGCGACTACGTGCGCTAGGTGAACTTTTCGTTTCCCGATTTTCCGAACCGTGGGCCGCGGCGAAACCGCGCAGTCCGGCGCGATCACTCCTGCGGCGGCTGCAGGCGCCGCTCCATCGCCTCGCGCACGGCGCGCTTCTCTTGCTCGGTGCCGGCGAACAGGTCGTCGGGGAAGCGCCGGTGCAGGATCATGTCCTTGAAGATCGCATCCTGCTGGTAGAAGTTGAGACCGAGCCCGGCCAGGTACTGGAGCCTGAGGTTCAGGTCGGTGTTGATGACCGCGCCCTTCAGCCAGTTCGTCAGGTCGCGGGCGCGCCCGCCATAGACAGAGAGCAGGTCCACCGCCGTGGCGAGGCCGACCTCGGCGAGCGAAACCTTGACGCGCAAGTGATCCGGCTGGTCGAGGCGGCGCTGGAGCGCGGCGATATCGACAACAGTCGGCTCGGCGCGCGCGAACAGCACGATGTCGTAGCCTTCGCCCTCGCTGTCGTTCGACCACACCAGACCTTCCGGTAAGGCGCTGAAGAAGGTGCCGATCTCGCTCTTCACCACCGCGAGCGAGGTTTCATAGAGCGGAACCCACTGGGTGACGACGCCGCCCGGATTGAGGTGGCGCTTCACCAGCTCGAAATATTCCCGCGTATAGAGCGTGGCCGAGCCCTTGACCCACGGATGGATCGGGTCGGAGGTGATGACGTCGAATTTCTCGCGCGTCGTCAGCAGGTAGTGCCGGGCGTCGTCGTAGACGACCTCGACGCGCGGGTCGTTCAGCACGTCGTAGTTCTCGTTCTTGAACAACGGCGCCACCGCGCGCGGGATCAGCGGCTCGATCTCGCAGATCACGATGCGTTCGATCCCGGGGTGCAGCAGGAAACTGCCGGCCGTGACCCCGGCGCCGAGGCCGACCACGAGCACCGTGCGCGGCCGCGGATGCAGGAGCACCGCCATGTGCCCGAGCATGCGCTGGAGCCGCATGTCGGGCGGGGCGGTCGATGCCTCACCCTTGCCGCTCACGTGGAACGCGCGGATGCCGTCGTCGCGCAGCGAAACCGCGACCGACGCATTGATGCCTTCGCCGACATAGATCAGCTCGGGCAGCTGGCCCTGGCCGGGAAGATAGCGCCCGAAGGCGATGGTGGCGCCCGGAACCGGCGGGAGAAAGAGCGCGAGGAGCAGGGTGACCGCAAGCGCGGCGGCCCCGGCACCGCCGACGGCGAGCGTTCTCGTGGCAGGCTCGCGCGCGCTCGCGGATCGGCGATAGGCCTCCAGCAAGAATGGCGAGAACATCAGGATGCCCGCCGCCGCGGCAAGCGCGATCAAGAGCTGCTGCGCGCCGCGGGTGCCGATCCAGGGGATGACCAAGAGGCCGATTGCGAGCGCGCCGACGATCGCGCCCACGGTGTTCGCCGCATAGACGCGGCCGACGAAACGGCCGGGGTCCTCGTTCCGGGCCGCGGCCGCGAGCGCGAACGGGAAGCTCGCGCCCCACAGGCAGGCCGCGGGCAGGATCGCGATCAGCGAGCGCACGAGGTCGAGCTGAAAATTGGACCAGGGACTGATCGCGAGCGTCGGGTCGATCGGCCACCAGGGCAGGGAGTAGCCGACCAGATAGGCGGTCCAGGCGATACCCGCGACCAGCAGGAATTGCGAGACGCCGAGCGCGGCGCGGGGGTCGGTGCGGCCGCGCGCCACGGCCGACCCGACACTCGCCCCGATTCCGAGCCCGATCAGGAACACGGCGAGGATGATCGAGAAGGTATAGACCGAGGGACCGAGGATGAGGGAGAGCAGGCGGGTCCAGACCACCTGGGCGCCGAGCGCGGTGAGGCCGGAGAGCGCGATCGTGACATAGACCGGCCACGCGCCGGCCGCTTGCTTAGGCGCGGTCGCACGCGTCGGCTCGCTCATCGCCTGGTACGGGGTCGCGGAGGCGAGCGCCAACGCAGCCAAGCCGATGAGGAAGTTGATCGCGGCCGCCACGTAGGTCGCTACGCCCATGTCGTGCACGCGCAGGAGATAGAACCCGGCGAACAGACAGCCGAACACGGCGCCGGCGATGTTGCCGGTATAGAGCAGGCCGAGCCAGCCGACCCCGCGCGGCGTCGACTCAAGAAAGCGCGCGACCGCGGGCAACGTCGCGCCCATCAGCATGGTCGGCGGCAAGAGCAGAACGCCGCACACGAGGCCGCGGAGGAAAATCCCGGAAGGTCCCGGCCCGCCGAGCGCGGTATAGAGCCCGCCGGCATAGGGCAGCACCAGCAGGATCGCGATCCCGAACAGCCCGATGCCGATCTCGATCGCGGCATAGACCTTCAGCGGATGGCGGCGGCGCGCGATCAGATAGGAGAGCGCCAGGCTGCCTGCGCACATGCCGCCCATGAAGGTGCCGAGTAGCACCGCGAGCGAAACGGCGGAGGAGCCGATCACGAGCTCCAGCAGCTGGAACCAGACGATTTCATACACGAGCGCGGCGCAGCCGCTCGCCACGAACAAGGCGAGGATCAGGACGAGAAGCTTGGCGGGCGCGGGCCGATCTCGGTTGCGTGGGCTCATACGCAGACGCCACTCCGGGGGTCGGCCTTGGGCGGAGAATCGCGCGAAGGTGCACGGGGCTGAGCCCGCCTGTCCAGCGTGGGCCACGCCGCGGTGTCGCATGCTGCGGCGGGCGGGCGGAATCGCGGTCAAATCCTTGAACACCGCCCATTTGCGGCCTTGCTTCACCGGATTTCGTGCGTTAATCCAACGCTGTCTTTCGAATTCTTCGCATCTGCGGAATCGGGAGGCGCCGCTTGGGGAAATCGGCCCCAAAGCGCGAAGCCCCGGCCGCGCGCGAGAGGCTCAATGACCGCGCTCATCCAGGATTACCTCCCCATCGTCGTCTTCCTCGCGGTGGCGGCGGCGATCGGGCTCGCGCTGATGGCGGCGCCGTTCTTCGTCGCCTACAAGGCGCCCGACGCCGAGAAGCTCTCGGCCTATGAGTGCGGCTTCAACGCGTTCGACGACGCGCGCATGAAGTTCGACGTGCGCTTCTATCTGGTGGCGATCCTGTTCATCATCTTCGACCTCGAGGTGGCGTTCCTGTTCCCCTGGGCGATCACGCTCGGCGAGCTCGGCACCTTCGGGTTCTGGTCGATGATGGTGTTCCTTGCCGTGCTGACGATCGGCTTCATCTATGAGTGGAGGAAGGGAGCCCTGGAATGGGATTGATCGCTCCCGCAAGGCCGCAAATCGCCGATCCGCGCCGCGGCGGGATCGCGCCCGCGGAGCCGTATCTCAAGGGCCTCTCCGACCAGCTCGCGGACAAGGGCTTCCTGGTCGCCGCCGCCGACGACGTAATCAACTGGGCGCGCACCGGCTCGCTGCACTGGATGACGTTCGGGCTGGCCTGCTGCGCGGTCGAGATGATGCAGGCCTCGATGCCGCGCTACGACCTCGAGCGCTTCGGGTTCGCGCCGCGCGCTAGCCCGCGCCAGTCGGACGTGATGATCGTGGCCGGCACGCTCACCAACAAGATGGCGCCGGCGCTGCGCAAGGTCTACGACCAGATGCCGGAGCCGCGCTACGTGATCTCGATGGGCAGTTGCGCCAACGGCGGCGGCTATTATCACTATTCCTATTCGGTGGTGCGCGGCTGCGACCGCATCGTGCCGGTGGACATCTACGTGCCCGGCTGCCCGCCCACCGCGGAGGCGCTGGTCTACGGCGTGCTCCTCCTGCAGAAGAAGATCCGCCGTACCGGAACGATCGAACGCTGAGGCGCGCGCCATGGACGAAACCCTGCGCGAGCTCGGCGAGCACATCACGCGGGCGCTGCCCGGCGCGGTGACCGGGCATTCGCTTGTGCACGGCGAGCTGACGCTTCACGCCAAGCGCGAGCAGATCGTCAAGCTCGTGCAGTTCCTGCGCGACGACCCGAAGTGCCTGTTCTTCTCGTTCGTCGACGTGTGCGGGGTGGATTGGCCGGCGCGGGCGCAGCGCTTCGACGTGGTCTATCACCTGCTCTCGCCGCGGCGGAACCTGCGCGTGCGGGTCAAGATCGAGACCGACGAGATGACGCCGGTGCCCTCGATCAGCGGCGTGTTCCCCGGCGCCAACTGGTTCGAGCGCGAGACCTACGATCTCTACGGCATTCTGTTCACCGGCCACCCGGAGCTGAGAAGGTTGCTCACCGACTACGGCTTCGACGGCCATCCGCTGCGCAAGGATTTCCCGCTCACCGGCTTCGTCGAGGTGCGCTGGGACGACGAGCTGAAGCGGGTGATCTACGAGCCGGTGCGGCTGGCGCAGGAGTTCCGCAACTTCGACTTCCTGTCGCCCTGGGAGGGCACCGAATACGCGCTGCCCGGCGACGAGAAGGCGAAGGGCGGGAAGGGCGCGTCATGAAGCCGACGCTGAAACCCGGGCTCACGCATCGTTTGAGCTTTCGCGTGTCGGAGCGGCAGACGGTTCCAAACTTCTATCCGGAATCGCCGATGTTCCGTGCGATGCCGCCGGTGTTGGCGACCGGCTACATGGTCGGCTTGTTCGAATGGTGCTGCACCGAGCTCCTCAACATGCACCTCGATCCCGGCGAAGGCAGTCTCGGCATTCACGTGGACTTCAGCCACCTCGCGGCGACGCCGCCGGGGATGACGGTGACGGTCGAGGCCGAGGTCACGGCGGTGAACGGTAAGCGCGTGAGCTTTCGCGTGCGCGGGCACGACGGCGTGGAGGTGATCGGCGAGGGGCGCCACGAGCGCGCGATCGTCAATTACGACAAGTTCAATGAGCGCGTCGCCGAGAAGGCGAAACGGGCGCAGGCGATGGCGGGAGCCGCGTGATGGCCGAGGCGCTCCGCAACTTCCAGATCAATTTCGGGCCGCAGCATCCGGCGGCGCACGGCGTGCTGCGCCTCATCCTGGAGCTCGACGGCGAGATCGTGGAGCGGGTGGACCCGCATATCGGGCTCCTGCATCGCGGCACCGAGAAGCTGATCGAGGCCAAGACCTATCTGCAGGCGATCCCGTATTTCGACCGGCTCGATTACGTGGCGCCGATGAACCAGGAGCACGCCTTCTGTCTCGCGATCGAGCGGCTGCTCGGGATCGAGGTGCCGCGGCGCGGGCAGCTCATCCGCGTGCTCTATTGCGAGATCGGCCGGCTGCTGAATCATCTGCTCAACGTGACCACGCAGGCGCTCGACGTCGGCGCGTTGACGCCGCCGCTCTGGGGCTTCGAGGAGCGCGAGAAGTTGATGGTGTTCTACGAGCGTGCGTCCGGCTCGCGCATGCACGCGGCCTATTTCCGGCCCGGCGGCGTGCACGAGGATCTGCCGGAGAAGCTCATCGACGACATCGAGGCGTTCTGCGAGCCATTCCCGAAAGTGTGCGACGACATCGAGGTGCTGCTCACCGACAACCGCATCTTCAAGCAGCGCAACGTGGATATCGGTGTCGTCAAGCTCGAGGACGCGTGGAAATGGGGCTTCTCCGGCGTGATGGTGCGCGGCTCGGGCGCGGCGTGGGATTTGCGCAAGGCGCAGCCCTACGAATGCTATCGCGAAATGGATTTCGACATCCCGGTCGGCAAGAACGGCGACTGCTACGATCGCTATCTCGTGCGCATGGAGGAGATGCGCCAATCGATCAAGATCATGAAGCAGTGCATCAAGAAGCTGCGCCAGCCTTCGGGCAAGGGGCCGGTGGTGGTCGAGGACAACAAGATCGTGCCGCCGCGCCGGGCTGAGATGAAGCGCTCGATGGAGGCGCTGATCCACCACTTCAAGCTCTATACCGAGGGCTATCACGTGCCGGCGGGCGAGGCGTACGCGGCGGTCGAGGCGCCCAAGGGTGAGTTCGGCGTCTATCTGGTGGCCGACGGCAGCAACAAGCCCTACCGCTGCAAGATCCGCGCGCCCGGCTTCGCGCATCTCTCGGCCATGGATTTCCTTTGCCGCGGCCACATGCTGGCGGACGTGTCGGCGATCCTGGGCTCGATCGATATCGTGTTCGGGGAGGTCGACCGGTGATGATCGCGCGGCACGATCCGTCGTCCTCCACCTCCCCCTGGAAGGGGGAGGTCGGCCGCGAAGCGGCCGGGAGGGGGTCAATCGCCCGCTTCTCGCGTACTCGCGCAATGACTTTGCGCGCTCGGCGACTGCGCAAGGACTTGACGGATTCCGAGCGAAAACTCTGGCAGGCGCTGCGACGAGATCAGTTTCGAAAACTGCATTTTCGTCGGCAGCATCCCATCGGTTCGTATGTGCTCGATTTTTATTGCCCGGCGCTTCGGCTCGCGATCGAGCTCGATGGTGGAAAGCATTCAAATGAGGAGTACCGCGCACGTGACGAGCGCCGCACCCGTTGGCTGAGCTCGAAGGGAATCATGCTGTTGCGGTTTTGGAATAGCGACGTGATGAGCAACTTTGCTGGGGTGCTCGGGGAAATCTGGCGGATTGCCGATGCGCGGCACAGCGGAATGACCCCCTCCCTAACCCTTCTCCTTTCAGGGGGAGGGGAGGAATAGGACATGTCCGTTCGCCGCCTGGCCCCCGCCGATCTTCAGCCGAAGGCATTCGCCTTCTCGGCGGAGAACCTCGCCTGGGCCGAGCACGAGATGCGGAAATATCCGCCGGGGCGGCAGGCCTCGGCGGTGATCCCGCTCTTGTGGCGCGCGCAAGTGCAGGCCGGCGGCTGGCTGCCGGAGCCGGCGATCCGCTACGTCGCCGATCTCCTCGGCATCGCGCACATCCGCGCGCTCGAAATCGCGACCTTCTACACCATGTTCAGCCTGGAGCCGCGCGGGAAATTCCTGGTGCAGCTCTGCGGCACCACGCCCTGCATGCTGCGCGGGTCCGAGGACCTGAAGAAAGTCTGCAAGCGCCGGATCGGCGAGGAGCATCACGTCACCGCCGACGGGAAATTTTCCTGGATCGAGGTCGAGTGCCTCGGCGCCTGCGTGAACGCGCCGATGGCGCAGATCAACGAGGACTATTACGAGGACCTGACGCCCGCGAACTTCGAGCAGATTCTGGATGCGTTTGCCGCCGGCAGGAAGCCGAGGCCGGGTCCGCAAGTGGACCGTCAGCTCTCTGCTCCGATCGGCGGACCCACCACCCTCCTTGGCCCGGAGAAAAGCTGATGCTCGCGGACAAGGATCGCATCTTCCGCAATCTCTACGGCATCTACGACTGGGGCCTCGAAGGCGCGCGCCGGCGCGGCGCCTGGGACGGCACCAAGGCGATCCTGGAGAAAGGCCGCGACGCCATCGTCGACGAGGTCAAGAAATCCGGCCAGCGCGGCCGCGGCGGCGCCGGCTTCCCGACCGGACTCAAGTGGTCGTTCATGCCGAAGCAGTCGGAGGGGAGGCCGCATTACCTGGTGATCAATGCGGACGAGTCCGAGCCCGGCACCTGCAAGGACCGCGAGGTCATGCGCCACGATCCGCATCTCCTGGTCGAGGGCTGCCTGATCGCCGGCTTCGCCATGGGCGCGAACACGGGCTACATCTATGTGCGCGGCGAGTTCATCCGCGAGCGTGAGCGCCTGCAGGCCGCGATCGACCAGGCCTATGAGGCCAAGCTGATCGGCAAGAACAACGTTCATGGCTGGGATTTCGATCTCCACGTCCATCACGGCGCCGGCGCCTATATCTGCGGCGAGGAGACGGCGCTCTTGGAAAGCCTCGAGGGCAAGAAGGGCCTGCCGCGGCTGAAGCCGCCGTTTCCAGCCAATGTCGGGCTCTATGGCTGCCCGACCACGGTCAACAACGTCGAGACCATCGCGCAGGTGCCGGACATCATGCGCCGCGGCGCCGGCTGGTTCGCGTCGATCGGCCGGCCGAACAATACCGGGACCAAGCTCTACTGCATTTCCGGCCACGTGCAGCGGATGTGCAACGTCGAGGAGGCGATGGGAATTCCTCTGCGCGAGCTGATCGAGAAGCACGCCGGCGGGGTGCGCGGCGGCTGGGACAACTTGCTCGCGGTGATCCCCGGCGGCTCGTCGATGCCGCTGGTGCCGGCGGCTTTGTGCGAGCCGCTGCCGATGGACTTCGACGGCTGCGCGTCGGTTAAATCCGCGCTCGGCACCGCGGCGGTGATCGTGATGGACAAATCCGCCGACATCGTGCGCGCCATGGCGCGGATCGCCTATTTCTATAAGCACGAGTCCTGCGGCCAGTGCACGCCGTGCCGCGAAGGCGTGGGCTGGATGTGGCGGGTGCTCACGCGCATGGCCGAAGGGCGCGCGGAGAAGCGCGAGATCGACCAGTTGTTCGAGGTGAGCAAGCAGATCGAGGGCCACACCATCTGCGCCTTCGGCGACGGCGCGGCCTGGCCGGTGCAGGGCCTGTTGCGCCATTTCCGCGGCGAGATCGAGCGCCGGATCGACGAATACACCGCGAACCCGCATCCCGATCCGATGCGGGTGGCGGCGGAGTGACGGCCATGCGAAGCGACTGCACGACAATCTCTTGCGTCATGCCCGGGCTTGACCCGGGCATCCATGAAGATCCGCGCAGCCCGTCATGGATTGCCGGGTCAAGCCCGGCAATGACGAGACAATGAGCGTGTCATGACCAAGCTCATCGTCGACGGACGCGAGATCGACGTCCCGCCCGAGTACACGCTGCTGCAAGCGTGCGAGGCGGCCGGCGCCGAGATTCCGCGCTTCTGCTTCCATGAGCGGCTTTCGATCGCCGGCAATTGCCGGATGTGCCTGGTCGAGCTCGTGGGCTCGCCGAAGCCGGTCGCTTCCTGCGCGTGGGCGGTGCGCGACTGCCGGCCGGGGCCGAAGGGCGAGCCGCCGGTGGTGAACACCAAGACCCCGCTCGTGAAGAAGGCGCGCGAGGGCGTGATGGAGTTCCTGCTCATCAATCATCCGCTCGATTGCCCGATCTGCGACCAGGGCGGCGAATGCGATTTGCAGGACCAGGCCATGGCCTACGGCGTGGACGCCTCGCGCTACCAGGAGAACAAGCGCGCGGTCGAGGACAAATATATCGGGCCGCTGGTGAAGACGATCATGACGCGCTGCATCCACTGCACGCGCTGCGTCCGCTTCTCGACCGAAGTGGCCGGCATCCCCGAGCTCGGCGCCACCGGCCGCGGCGAGGACATGGAGATCACCACCTATCTCGAGCACGCGATGAGGTCGGAGCTGCAGGGCAACGTCATCGACCTCTGCCCGGTGGGGGCGCTCACCTCCAAGCCCTACGCGTTCCAGGCGCGGCCGTGGGAGCTCACGAAGACCGAGTCGATCGACGTCATGGACGCGCTCGGGTCCAACATCCGCATCGACACGCGCGGGCGCGAGGTGCTGCGCATCCTTCCGCGGCTGCATGAGGACGTGAACGAGGAGTGGATCTCGGACAAGACCCGCTTCGTGTGGGATGGCTTGCGCACCCAGCGGCTCGATCAGCCCTACGTGCGCGAGAAGGGGATGCTCAGGCCCGCGAGCTGGAGCGAGGCGTTCGCCGCGATCGCGGCGCGCATCAAGGGGGTCGCGCCGCCGCGCATCGGCGCGATCCTTGGCGATCTCGCGAGCGTCGAGGAGGCGTTCGCGCTGAAAGACTTGATGACGCGGCTCGGCTCGCCCAACCTCGATTGCCGGCAGGACGGCGCCAAGCTCGATCCGGCACGCGGGCGGGCCAGCTATCTCTTCAATCCGAGCATCGCCGGCATCGAGCGCGCCGGTGCGATCCTGATCGTGGGCGCGAACCCGCGGCGCGAGGCTGCGTTGCTCAACGCCCGCATCCGCAAGCGCTGGCGCGCAGGGATTTTGCCGATCGGCCTGATCGGCCCGCAAGGAGATCTCAGCTACGCCTATGATTATCTCGGCGCTGGGCCGGACACGCTCGCCGAGCTTGCGGCCGGCAAGCATCCGTTCGTGCAACGGATGCAGGCGGCCGAGCGGCCGATGCTGATCCTGGGGCAGGGCGCGCTGGTGCGGCCGGACGGCGCGGCCATCGCCGCGCTCGCGGCGCGGGTCTTGAGCGACAACGGCATGCTGCACCCGGGCTGGAACGGCTTTGCGGTACTGCACACGGCGGCGGCGCGCGTGGGCGCGCTCGATCTCGGCGCGGTGCCGGGCAAGGGCGGGCTCGACGTCGCCGGCATGCTGCAGCCGAGCAAGCTCGATGTCGTTTTTCTGCTCGGCGCCGACGAGCTTGAAGTGCCGGCGGGCGCCTTCGTGATCTATCTCGGAACCCATGGCGACCGCGGCGCGCATCGCGCCGATGTGATCCTGCCGGGCGCGACATATACCGAAAAATCCGCGATCTACGTCAACACCGAAGGCCGGCCGCAGCTCGCCAACCGCGCCGCGTTCCCGCCCGGCGACGCGCGCGAGGACTGGGCGATCCTGCGCGCGCTCTCCGAGGCGATCGGCGCCAAGCTTCCCCATGACTCGTTCGCCGAGCTGCGCCGCGCGCTGATGAAAGCGCATCCGCACCTCGGCAAGCTCGACCAGATCGAGCCCGCGGCCGCCGACGACGTGATGAAGCTCGCGAAAGCCGGCGGCAGCGCGGACGAGACGCCGTTCCGCTCGGCGGTTTCCGATTTCTATCTAACCAACGCCATCACCCGTGCTTCGGCGGTGATGGCCGAGTGCTCGGCGCTGGCCGCGGGCAAGATTCCGGCGGCGGCGGAGTGAGGCGATGATCGGTGCGGCCAATAGCAGCCTGTCATTCCGGATGCGGTGCACCACTTCGTGCTGCAGCGCATCCGGGATGACAGTCGTGGCGAGGGCCGCGCCATGATGGAATTCTTCTGGAGCACCATCTGGCCGGTGATCATCATCGCGGTGCAGAGCGTCGTGCTCCTGGTCGCGCTGCTCTTGTTCATCGCGTTCATTCTGCTCGCCGACCGCAAGATCTGGGCCGCGGTGCAGATGCGGCGCGGGCCGAACGTAGTGGGGCCGTTCGGGCTGCTGCAATCTTTCGCCGATTTCCTGAAATTCATGGTCAAGGAGCCGGTGATCCCGGCCGGCGCCAACAAGGGCGTGTTCCTGCTGGCGCCGCTGGTGACCTCGATCCTTGCGCTCGCCGCCTGGGCGGTGATCCCGCTCAACCTCGGCTGGGCCGTCGCCGACATCAATGTCGGCGTGCTCTACATTTTCGCGATCTCCTCGCTCGGCGTGTACGGCATCATCATGGCCGGCTGGGCTTCGAACTCGAAATATCCGTTCCTGGCGGCGCTGCGTTCGGCGGCGCAGATGGTGTCCTACGAGGTCTCGATCGGCTTCGTGATCATCACGGTGCTCTTGTGCGCGGGCTCGCTGAACCTGACGAAGATCGTCGAGGCGCAAGCCGGGCCCTGGGGTTTCTTGCAGTGGTACTGGCTGCCGCTCTTGCCCATGTTCGTGATTTTCTTCGTGTCGGCGCTGGCGGAGACCAACCGGCCGCCGTTCGATCTGATCGAAGCCGAATCCGAGCTGGTGGCCGGATTCGCGGTGGAATATTCCTCGACCGCGTTCCTCTTGTTCTTCCTCGGCGAGTACGTGGCGATCATGACCATGTGCGCCATGGCCACGATCCTGTTCCTCGGCGGCTGGCTGCCGCCGTTCCCGGTTCCGCCCTTCACCTGGGTGCCGGGCGTGGTCTGGTTCGTGGCCAAGCTCTCGTTCATGTTCTTCCTGTTCTCCATGGCCAAGGCGATCGTGCCGCGCTATCGCTACGACCAGCTGATGCGGCTCGGCTGGAAGGTGTTTCTGCCGGCTTCGCTCGCCATGGTCGCGATCGTCGCGGCCGTGCTGCAATTTACCGGGCTGGCGCCGAAATGAACGCGGGGCTGCGCCATGGAATTCTCGCTCGCGGGTCTGATTGGCGGCCTGCTCGGCCTCGTGATCGGGCTCGTCAATTTCTCGGTGATCACCGCGATCGTCGAGGGGCGGCTCAGGGCGGTGGATCGCTCGGAGAGCGCCGAAGAGCGCGCGACGTTCGAGCGCAAGATCGTCCAGTTCCGGCGGATCATGCTTGTATTCGAAGTGGTCGTGCTTTCGGCCGCCGGCTACTGGATCGGCACGATGGTCGGCGGCTGGTTGGGCTCCAGGGGTTAGCGCGATGAAGCTCGACCGCGCCGCGCGCTCCATCTTCCTGGCCGAGTTCGTCACGGCCTTCGTGCTCGCCATGCGCTATTTCTTCAAGCGCAAGTCGACGCTCGACTATCCGTTCGAGAAGGGGCCGGTCAGCCCGCGCTTCCGCGGCGAGCATGTGCTGCGGCGCTATCCAAACGGGGAGGAGCGCTGCATCGCCTGCAAGCTGTGCGAGGCGATCTGCCCGGCGCAGGCGATCACGATCGAAGCCGGTCCGCGGCAGGCCGACGGCACCCGGCGCACCACCCGCTACGACATCGACATGGTGAAGTGCATCTTTTGCGGGCTCTGCCAGGAAGCCTGCCCGGTGGACGCCGTGGTCGAGGGCCCGAACTTCGAGTTCGCGACCGAGACGCGCGAGGAACTCTATTACGACAAGCAGAAACTGCTCGCGAACGGCGACCGCTGGGAGCGCGAGATCGCCAAGAACTTGTCGCTCGACGCGCCGTATCGGTGAGGGGGCGGGATTCGTGGCGATTACCGAAGAGAACAGAGCTGTCGTCCCGGCCAAGTCCGTTCCCGACCTCGTCGGGAGCGGCCGCGAGCCGGGACCCATAGCCGTCAGCGTCACGGTCCTTGCTTCGGGATCGGTGGTTATGGGTCCCCGCTTCCGCGGGGACGACGGGGAGCGGAGAGCGCGATGACCATCGCCGCGCTGTTCTTCTATCTCTACGCCGCCGTGGCGTGCGCTTCCGCCTTCATGGTGATCGCGGCGAGGAATCCCGTGCACTCGGTGCTGTTCCTGATCCTCACCTTCGTCAGTGCGGCGGCGCTGTTCGTGCTGTTGGGCGCCGAATTCCTCGCCATGATCCTGGTCGTGGTCTATGTGGGCGCGGTGGCGGTCCTGTTCCTGTTCGTGGTGATGATGCTCGACGTCGACTTCGCCGAGCTGCGCCAGGGTTTCCTGCAATATCTGCCGGTCGGCGCGCTGGTCGGGGTCATCTTCCTGGTCGAGCTCGTGCTCGTACTCGGCACCTGGGCGGTGGCGCCGGAAGCCATGCGCGCGATCCAGGCGCCGATCCCGCCGCTCGATCAGGTGAGCAACACCCAGGCGATCGGCCGCGTGCTCTACACGACCTACGTGCATTACTTCCAGCTCGCCGGCGTGGTGCTGCTGGTCGCGATGATCGGCGCCATCGTGCTCACGCTGCGGCACAAGGAGAACGTCAAGCGCCAGGACGTGGGCCGCCAGATCGCACGCACGCGCGCCATGTCGGTGGAGCTCAAGAAGGTCGAACCGGGGCAGGGGATTTAGTCCGCACCATGTTCGTCATCGGGCTGCAACATTACCTCGTCGTCGGCGCCATCCTGTTCACGCTCGGCGCGCTCGGGATATTCCTGAACCGCAAGAACGTGATCATCATCCTGATGTCGATCGAGCTGATCCTGTTGTCGGTCAACGTGAACCTGGTCGCGTTCTCGGCCTATCTCAACGACATCGTGGGCCAGGTGTTCGCGCTTCTCGTGCTCACGGTCGCGGCCGCCGAGGCCGCGATCGGGCTCGCGATCCTCGTGGCCTATTTCCGCAATCGCGGCTCGATCGCGGTCGAAGACATCAACCTGATGAAGGGCTGAAATGTATCAGGCGATCGTGTTCCTGCCGCTGCTCGGCTGCCTGATCGCGGGGCTGTTCGGCCGCTTCGTCGGCGCGCGCGGGGCGGAGATCGTCACCAGCGCGCTCTTGCTCGTGTCCGCGGCGCTGTCCTGGTTCGCGTTCGTCGATGTCGGCTTCCTCGGCCACGAGGCGCGGGTGAAGCTCTTCACCTGGATCGCCTCGGGCGGCCTGAAAGTCGACTGGGCGCTCCGCATCGACGGGCTCACCGCGGTGATGCTGGTGGTGGTCACCACGGTCTCCGCGCTCGTGCACGTCTATTCGATCGGCTACATGCGCGAGGACCCGCACCGGCCGCGCTTCTTCTCCTACTTGTCGCTGTTCACCTTCGCGATGCTGATGCTGGTATCGTCGGACAACCTGGTTCAGCTCTTCTTCGGCTGGGAAGGCGTCGGGCTGATGAGCTATCTGCTCATCGGCTTCTGGTACCAGAAGCCCGAGGCCAATGCCGCTGCGATCAAGGCCTTCGTCGTCAATCGCGTCGGCGATTTCGGCTTCGCGCTCGGGATTTTCGCGGTGTTCGCGCTGGTCGGCTCGGTCGGGTTCGAGACGATCTTCGCCGAGGCGAAATCGCTCACCGGCAAGACCATCCATATTCTGGGCGGCGATTTCGACGCGCTGACGGTGATCTGCTTGCTCCTGTTCCTCGGCGCCATGGGCAAGTCCGCGCAATTCCTGCTGCACACCTGGCTGCCGGACGCCATGGAAGGCCCGACCCCGGTCTCGGCGCTGATTCACGCCGCCACCATGGTGACCGCGGGCGTGTTCATGGTGGCGCGGCTGTCGCCCTTGTTCGAGCTCGCGCCCACCGCGCTCGCGTTCGTCACCTTCATCGGCGCCACCACGGCGTTCTTCGCCGCCACCGTCGGCCTGGTACAGAACGACATCAAGCGCATCGTCGCGTATTCCACCTGCTCGCAGCTCGGCTACATGTTCGTGGCCATGGGGGTGGGCGCCTATTCGGTCGGCATGTTCCACCTGTTCACCCACGCCTTCTTCAAGGCATTGCTGTTCCTCGGCGCCGGCTCGGTGATCACCGCGCTCCACCACGAGCAGGACATCCGCCGCATGGGCGGGCTTAGGCCCGTGCTCCCGATCACCTACGCGATGATGGTAATCGGCACGCTCTCGCTCACCGGCTTTCCGCTCACCGCCGGTTTCTTCTCCAAGGACGCGATCATCGAGGCGGCCTATGCCGGCCACAACGCGTTCGCTGCTTACGCCTTCTGGCTCACCTTGATCGCGGCGGGGCTGACCGCGTTCTATTCCTGGCGGCTCGTGTTCGTGGCCTTCCATGGCCGTTCGCGCGCCGACCACCACGTGCTCGAGCACGCCCACGAAAGCCCACCGGTCATGACCGTGCCGCTCGGGGTGCTCGCCTTGGGCGCCATCGTCGCCGGCTTCGCGGCCAAGGGCATCTTCGCCGGCGAGGGCATGGAGCAGTTCTTCCGCGAGTCGATCTTCTCCAAGGACGGCCACCGCATCATCGAGGAAATGCACCACGGCCCGTTCTGGGTCACCTGGGCGCCGACCTTGATGATGGTGGTGGGGTTCGCGGTCGCCTACTGGTTCTACATCCACGACCCGGCGATCCCGCGCGAGCTCGCGCGGCGGAACGACATTCTCTACCGCTTTCTCCTGAACAAGTGGTACTTCGACGAGATCTACGACTTCCTGTTGGTGCGGCCGGTGAAGTGGCTGGGCTACACGCTGTGGAAGCGCGGTGACGGCTGGCTGATCGACGGCTTCGGCCCGGACGGCGTCGCCGCCCGCGTGCTCGACGTCACCAAGAACGTGATCCGGCTGCAGACCGGCTATCTCTACCACTACGCCTTCGTGATGCTGGTCGGCGTCGCCGCGCTGGTGTCCTGGTTCCTGGTGCGGGGAGGCGGCTGATGGCGAGCCTCACCCATACCTGGCCGATCCTCTCGGTGGTCGTGTTCCTGCCGCTCGTGGGCGCGCTCTTCATCCTGGCGCTGCGCGGGGAGGACGCGGCTACGGCCAAGAACGCGCGCTACGTGGCGCTGTGGTCCACGCTCGCCACCTTCGCGGTCTCGCTCCTGCTGATCGCCAATTTCGACCGCACCAGCGCCGAGTTCCAGTTCGTGGAGAACCGGCCCTGGCTCGGCGGCACCTTCCGCTATCACCTCGGCGTCGACGGCATCTCGCTGCCGTTCGTGCTGCTCACCACGTTCCTGATGCCGGTCGCGA
Organism: Hyphomicrobiales bacterium; assembly: GCA_023269635.1. GTDB lineage: Bacteria > Pseudomonadota > Alphaproteobacteria > Rhizobiales > Xanthobacteraceae > JAHFPN01. The sequence goes on from JAHFPN010000024.1 coordinate 21,237, forward strand.
TTCTCGCGAGCTTCGGCGCCATCGAGCAGCGCGTGAAGGAATACATGATCGCGTTCCTGGCGCTGGAGACCCTGATGGTCGGCACCTTCGCGGCGCTCGACCTGGTCCTGTTCTACGTCTTCTTCGAGGGCGGGCTGGTGCCGATGTTCCTGATCATCGGGGTCTGGGGCGGGCCGCGGCGGGTCTACGCCACCTTCAAGTTCTTCCTCTATACGCTCTTGGGCTCGGTGCTGATGCTGCTCGCGATGATGGCGATCTATTGGCAGGCCGGCACCACCGACATCCCGGCGCTGCTGTCCTACAAGTTTCCGCGCGAGATGCAGACCTGGCTGTGGCTCGCGTTCCTCGCCTCGTTCGCGGTGAAGCTGCCGATGTGGCCGGTGCACACCTGGCTGCCGGACGCGCACGTGGAGGCGCCGACCGCGGGCTCGGTCATCCTCGCCGCCATCCTCCTGAAGATGGGCGGCTACGGGTTCTTGCGCTTCTCGCTGCCGATGTTCCCGCACGCTTCCGAGCTGTTCGCGCCGCTCATGTTCGGGCTCTCGATCGTGGCGATCGTCTACACCTCGCTGGTGGCGCTGATGCAGGAGGACATCAAGAAGCTCATCGCCTATTCCTCGGTCGCGCACATGGGCTTCGTCACCATGGGCATCTTCACGTTCTCGATCGAGGGCGTGCACGGCGGCATCTTCCAGATGATCTCGCACGGCTTCGTCTCGGCCGCGCTGTTCCTCTGCGTCGGCGTGATGTACGACCGCATGCATTCGCGCATGATCGCC
>JAHFPN010000025.1 GCA_023269635.1 Hyphomicrobiales bacterium
CGGTCTTGAACACCGCGGGGCCGAAATGATCGAAGAACACGAACGGCCCGACCGCGCGGCAATCCGTGTGCGGCAGCGCGCGGCGCACGGTGAAATCGCCGAGATCGACGCTGCGCGGCACCAGCACGAGCTTAAGCGCGTCGCAAGCCAACTGGTCGCCGGGGGCCGGATCCTTGCCGGGGAAGAAGCTCATCGGATTTTTCGGTCTCAATCACGGTCGAGTGGCTCGGTGCCCACTGGCTTGCCGGCGGCGTCGCGGGTGATCTTCTCGACGCGCGCCTCCGCCTCGCGCAACAGCGCTTCGCAGCGGCGCTTCAGCGCCTCGCCCCGCTCATAGATGCGGATCGATTCCTCGAGCGCCACGTCGCCCTTCTCGAGCCGCTGCACGATCGCCTCGAGCTCGGCGAGCGCCTTCTCGAACGGAAGGTTCGCGACGTCGGTGTTCGATTCCTTTTCTTTCGTCATCACTTTGCCTTTCGCAGCATCTTATCGGAGCGCACACATTCATTCTACGTCATGCCCGGGCTTGTCCCGGGCATCCACGTCTTCGCTGCAAACCGGCAAGACGTGGATGGCCGGGACTCGCGCGCTATGCGCGCGGCCCGGCCATGACGGCGCGGGCATCACGCCCGCATCAGCGCGCGCACATGCGCGGCCACCGAGCCCGCGAGCCCCTCGAGGTCGTAGCCGCCCTCCAGCACCGAGACCAGCCGGCCCTTGGCGTGCTGGTCGGCGATCTCCATCAGCCGCTGGGTGACCCAGGCATAGTCGGGCTCGAGCAGATTGAGGTTCGCGAGCGGATCGCGGGTGTGGGCGTCGAATCCGGCCGATACGAACAGGAATTCCGGCCGGAACGCGGCGAGCCGCGGCAGGATCGCCTGCTCGAAGGCGGCGCGGAACGCGGGGCCCCCGTCGCCGGCGCGCAAGGGGGCGTTCACGATGTTGTCGTGCTCGCCGGTTTCGCTGCGCGCGCCGGTGCCGGGATAGAGCGGCATCTCGTGGGTCGAGCAATACATCACCGTCGCATCGGACCAGAAGATCTCCTGGGTGCCGTTGCCGTGATGCACGTCGAAATCGACGATGGCGGCGCGCCCCACCCCGTGCCGCTTCTGGGCGTGGCGGGCGGCGATGGCGGCGTTGTTGATGAAGCAGAAGCCCATCGGCGTCTGCGTCTCGGCGTGGTGACCGGGCGGGCGCATGGCGACGAAGGCGTTGTTGGCGCGGCCGGCCATGATCTCGTCCACGCCGCGCACGGCGCCGCCGGCGGCACGCAGGATCGGCTCCCAGCTCTTGGGCGAAAGCGAAGTGTCGGGGTCGAGGCGCGCGAGGCCGCGCTCGGGGATCGCGTCGCGCAGCCGCTCGACATATTCGGGCGGATGCACGAGCGCGATGGTTTCCTCGTCGATCTCGGGCGCCGCGTCGCGGGCGAGCGCCGCGAACGCCTCGGCTTCGAGCGCGCGGTCGATGGCGCGCAGCCGGTCCGGCCGCTCCGGGTGGCCGGCCGGGGTCGCGTGCTCGAGCGCGGAAGGATGCGTGAGCAGGAGCGTGGTCATTTCTGCTTTCTATGACAGGCAGCGCGCGATTGCGCCAGCGGCGGTCAATTCTTCACCCGAGCCGTGCGCTTCTCCTACCCTCCCCCTTGCGGGGAGGGTCGGCGAGCCGACTCCCGCGAAAGCGGGAGGAGGCGAGCGGGGTGGGGGCCCTTCGAATCTCGCTCACGCTTCGACGCATCGTAGCTCCGCACCACCCCCACCCGGCCTCGCTTCGCTCGGCCACCCTCCCCGCAAGGGGGAGGGAAAAGAAAATCATTCTCGCGGCGCGTTTCACGCCCGAGGCTTGCTTTCGTTTCCCCTCGAACGATCCCCGCTTTCGCGGGGACGAGGGGGATGGAGCGCCGGTCGGCGCGTCCATTCTTCTTAAGTCGCGCCCCTTAGCGAAGGGCGCGGCGCCTCCTCAGGCGCTCCATCCGGCGATTTCTGTCCTCGGGACCGTGCTTCCTGGAACTCGGCGGAGCGCTCTTCACGCCCCCTAGCGGGAAGCTTTCGCCTCCCTCGCCTTGTCCCCGTCCAGCCATCGAAGGCAGTGCGTCTGTCAATGCGCACGGACGGTTACCCGAGGCCTCCCGGTGCGCTGCTTGCGAGGCAACACAGCGGGCGCCGATCCCGATCCACCCGAACGGTCGCACCGGTCGCGTCCCTTCTCGGATCGGGACGGGGCGAACATAAGGGCGCCCAAAGGGGTGGGGATAGATATCGCAGAAATATTTTCTATCCCCGGAGTCCGGGCCTGAGTCATTCTGGACGCTTTTTTCATGTGAGCCGGCCCGGTGACGGCCGCATTCCGGGTGTTATGATCCAAGCTTCGGAATTGCGCCGGGGCGCCTCATGTCCGCTGTTCGCTGGCTGTGTCTGCCGATCGCCGCGCTCGCGTTCGCGGCGGCGCCGGCCGCCGCTCAACAGCGCGCCTCCGACGAGCGCTGCCCGCGGCTGGTGGCGCTGGACGCGCCGCGCATCGTCCCGGCCGCGTTCCGGCTGGCGGCGCTCGAGCCCGATCAGGTGCGCATCACCTTCATCGGCCACTCGACCTTCCTGATCGAGAGCCCGAAGGGCGTGAGGATCGCGACCGACTACAACGACTATGTGCGGCCGCGGGAACTGCCCGACATCGCCACCATGAACCGCGCGCACTCGACCCACTTCACCAATTCCCCCGACCCGGCGATCAAGCACGTGCTCAAGGGCTGGAGCACCGACGGCGGCCCGGCGCGGCACGAGTTTTCTTACGAGGACGTGTGGGTGCGGAACGTGGTCACCAATATCCGCGATTGGGGCGGCGGCACCATCCTGCACGGCAACTCGATCTTCGTATTCGAGGTGGCGGGCGTGTGCGTGGCGCACCTCGGCCACCTGCACCATACGCTGACGCCTGAGCACCTCGACCGGCTCGGCCGCATCGACGTGGTGCTGGTGCCGGTGGACGGCACCTACACGTTGGGCGTCGAGGGCATGATCGAGGTGCTCGGCCAGATCAAGGCGCCGCTGATGATCCCGATGCACATTTTCGGGGAAGCGACGCTGACGCGCTTCCTCGAGCTGGTCGGCCGAACCTACGAGGTCGAGCGCGCGGAGGTGCCGACGCTGGTGGTCTCGCGCGCGAGCTTGCCGAAAAAGCCGAAGATGATCGTGCTGCCGGGGCGGTGAACCTGCGCGCTTTGCGTCATACCCTGACTCGTTACTGCCCCTTCACGTCATGGCCGGACTTGTTCCGGCCATCCACGTCTTTGGCGCGTTAAGGGAAGACGTGGATGCCCGGGACAAGCCTGGGCATGACGGACTCAAGTCAACGTGCCGTACAGGTCCTCCCATTCTGGATTCATGCGGTGGATCAACCGCACTTTCCATGCGCGCGGCCAATGCTTGATCGTCTTCTCCCGCTGGATAGCGTTTCGAATGTCCTCGTGCTGCTCGTAATAAACGAGCTTCTTCAGTCCATATCTCTTCGTGAATCCATCGATGAGCCCTTCGCGGTGCTGAAACGCGCGCCGCGGCAATTCGCTCGCTACGCCCACATAGAGCGTGCCATCACGCCGATTTGCCATGATGTAAACCCAGCCGCCCATGCGGCTGAGTAAACCAAGACGTGGATGCCCGGGACAAGCCCGGGCATGACGGTGCTCTATTTCCTCACCGGCCCCAAATTCACGCTCGCCGGAGGCTTGGCGTCTTCGGGCACGAAGAAATCCGGCGCCAGCGACTGGCTCGGGTCCACCCGATACTGGTCGAAATCACTGACGCCCTCGGCCGCCAGGAAGGTGTCGTCGATCAGGAAATTGCCGGTGAACTGCTTCGCGGGCTTCAGAAACACGCGATAGGCGGCCTCGGCGATGATCGCGGGCGTCCGGCTCATCTTCATCACGGCGGCGCCGCCGAGCAGATTCTGGATCGCCGCGGTCGCGATGGTGGTGCGCGGCCACAGCGCGTTGGCGGCGATGCCCTTGGGGCGCAATTCGCCGGCGAGCCCGAGCATCACCTCGCTCATGCCGAACTTCGCCATGGTGTAGGCCACGTGCGGCGCGAACCAGCGCTCCTTCATGTCGAGCGGCGGCGACAGCGTGAGGATGTGCGGGTTGGCGGATTTCTCGAGATACGGGATCGCGTATTTCGAGACCATGAAGGTGCCGCGCGTGTTGATCTGATGCATCAGATCGAAGCGCTTCATGTCGGTCTCGAGAATCTTGGTGAGCTGGATCGCGGAGGCGTTGTTCACCACGATGTCGATGCCGCCGAAGACCTCGGCCGTCTTCCTCAGCGCGTTCGCGACCTGCGCCTCGTCGCGGATGTCGACCTGCAAGGGCAGCGCGCGTCCGCCCGCGGCCTCGATCTCCTTCGCCGCCGAGTGGATCGTGCCCTGGAGCTTCGGATGCGGCTGGTCGGTCTTGGCGGCGACCGCGATATTGGCGCCGTCCTTGGCCGCGCGCAGCGCGATCGCCAGCCCGATCCCGCGCGAGGCGCCGGTGATGAAGAGGGTTTTGTTCTTAAGCGACATGACGATCCCCGTCCCTTTATTTCGTCATGCCCGGGCTTGGCCCGGGCATCCACGTCTTCCGGCAGCGAGGGCTAAAAGACGTGGATGGCCGGGACAAGCCCGGCCATCACGATGTTGTTAAGCCGACAACACTTGATCCGAATGCATGACCGAGCCGGCGCCGTCCACCACCACGCGCTCCAGTCCGGCGGACGCGGGCATGATGTTCTCGGCGAAGAAGCGGGCGGTCGCGATGCGCGCCGGATGCGCAGGGTCCGCGTCGCCCGCGATCATCGCGACCTTGGCCGCGAGCGCGGTCTCGCCCAAGTAAGCGCCGCCGGCGGCGAGCCCGAACAGGCGCAGGTACGGCGTGGCGCCGGCGAGCGCCTCGTTCGGCGCCTTGGCGAGCTTGCCGGCCAGATGCGCGCTGGCGCGCTCGAGCGCGTCGATCGCCTCCTTCAGCCGGAGCGAGATCGGGCCGAACGCCGGCTCTTTCATGGTGGCAAGCCGGTGCGCGGTGTCGCGGTAGCCGGCGAGCATGCGCTCGAGCGCCTTGCCGCTCGATTGGCCGATCTTGCGGGTCACCAGATCGATCGCCTGGATGCCGTTGGTGCCCTCGTAGATCGCGGCGATGCGCGCGTCGCGATAGAGCTGGGCGGCGCCGGTCTCCTCGATATAGCCCATGCCGCCGTGCACCTGGATGCAGAGCGAGGTCACCTCGATGCCGACGTCGGTCGAGAACGCCTTGGACACCGGGGTTAGCAAGTTCGCCTCCTCGTGCGCAATCCAGCGCTCGCCCTCGTCCTCCAGGTGCTTGGTGCGGTCGAGCGCGTCGGCGTTCTTCAAGCAGATGGCGCGGGCGGCGTTGGTCAGCGCGCGCATGGTGATCAGCATGCGCTTCACATCCGGGTGCGCGATGATGGTGCTGGCGCCGTCGGTCGCGCCCAAGGCGCGGCCTTGGCGACGCTCGCGCGCGAAATTCAACGCCTGTTGCGCCGCCCGCTCGGCGATGCCGACCCCTTGCAGGCCGACCGCGAGGCGGGCGTTGTTCATCATGGCGAACATGCAGGCGAGGCCCTTGTTCTCCTCGCCGATCAGGAAGCCGGTGGCGCCCTCGTTGTCGCCGTAGTTCATCACGCAGGTGGGCGAGGCATGGATGCCCATCTTGTGCTCGATCGAGGCGCAGCGGAGGTCGTTCCTCGCGCCCAGCGAGCCGTCGGGCTTGACCATGAACTTCGGCACCAGGAACAGCGAGATGCCCTTGGTGCCGGGCGGCGCATCCGGCAGCCGCGCCAGCACGAAATGCACGATGTTGGAGGTCAAGTCGTGCTCGCCGTAGGTGATGAAGATCTTGGTGCCCTTCAGGCGATAGGTCCCGTCCGGCCCGCGGGTCGCGCGCGTGCGCAGGAGCGCCAGATCCGAGCCGGCTTGCGGCTCGGTCAGCTGCATGGTCGCCAACCACTCGCCGGTGATGATCTTTTCGAGGTAGAGCCGCTTCAGCTCGTCCGAGCCGTGGGCGTGGAACGCGTCGATCGCGGCCATGCTCACGAGCGGGCCGACGGCGAAGGCCATGTTGGCGGAATTCCAGAACTCGATGCAGGGCGCATTGAGCGCGACCGGAAGCCCCTGCCCGCCCCACTCGGGCGGCGCCGTGACCGCGCTCCAGCCGGCAGCGGCCCAGGCGCGATAGGCTTCCGGATAGCCCTTGGGCATGGTGACCTTGCCGTTGGCGAAGTGCGCGCCCTCCTGATCGCCGGAACGATTGAGCGGCGCCAGCACCTCGCCCGCGAACTTGCCGGCCTGCTCGAGCACGCTTCCGACCAGATCGGCGGAGAACTCCGCGAGCGCGCCTTGGCCCGCGAGCCGCTTCAAACTGGTGCAATGCTCGAGGAAGAAGACGGCTTCCGCCACCGGCGCGCGATAGCTCATCGGGCTGCTCCCCTCGCTCGTGCGTCTGCTCGCGGCTTGACCGCGGCGCTGCCAGGCCCGAGAAGCCCGGCGCGGCCAAGAGTGGCCGCGCGAGCCGGCAGCGTCAATGAGCGGAACCACCAGGATCGCGACCCAGCGACTCGCCGCCGATGCGGCCGCAATCGCCAAGGCTGCGCGCGTGCTCGGCGCCGGCGGGCTGGTGGCGTTTCCGACCGAGACGGTCTACGGCCTCGGCGCCGACGCCACCGACCCGGCCGCGGTGGCGCGGCTCTTTGCCGCCAAGGCGCGGCCGAAGTTCAATCCGCTGATCGCGCACGTGGTTGACGCAGCGGCGGCAAAGCGTCTCGGCACCTTCAGTACGGCCGCGGAACGGCTGGCGGCGAAATTCTGGCCGGGGGCGCTGACGCTGGTGGTGCCCGCGCGCGGCGACTGCGCGGTGTGCGAGCTCGCCCGCGCCGGGCTCGCGACCATAGCGCTGCGCGTGCCGGCGCATGCGGTGGCACAAGAGCTTCTCGCCGCGGTCGGCAAGCCGGTGGCGGCGCCGAGCGCGAACCGCTCGGGCCACGTTTCGCCGACCACGGCCGAGCACGTGCTCGCCGACCTTTCCGGCGCGATCGACCTCGTGCTCGACGGCGGGCCGACGCCGCTTGGGCTCGAATCGACCATCGTCGACTGCACCGGCGAGCCGCCGCGCCTCTTGCGCCTCGGCGGCATTGCGCGCGCGGAGATCGAGCGCGCGCTCGGCGGGCCGCTCGCCGACGCATCTTCCAGCGCGACGCCGGCGGCGCCCGGCATGCTCGCTTCGCACTACGCGCCGCGGACCAGGCTCCGGCTCGATGTCGCCGAGGTGCGACCGGGCGAGGCGCTGCTCACCTTCGGCGGCGCGCGACCCAAGAGCGCCGAGCGCGCCGTGCGCGTGCTCGATCTTTCGGCGAAGGGCGATCTCGTGCAAGCGGCGGCGAACCTCTACGCGCACCTGCGCGCGCTCGACGCTGCCGGCGCCGAGGCGATCGCGATCGCGCCGATTCCGCACGAAGGCTTGGGCGAGGCCATCAATGACCGGCTGAAGCGCGCGGCGGCGCCGCGCTCCCGAGAAATCCCTCCCCCCTTGGGGGGAGGGTAGGGTGGGGGGTAAGGTGCCGCGGTTTCGATCGAACACGGAATCTCCGCCGCTCCGATGAGTTCACGTTCTCGGACGTTACCCCCCTCCCCAACCCTCCCCCCCAAGGGGGGCGGGAAAATGGAGATTCTCGACCGCTTCGCCGCGATCGTGGGGACGAAATACGCGATCCGCGACGCCGCTGAGATGGCGCCGTTCCTGGTGGAGCGGCGCGAAATCTACCAGGGCCGCGCGGCGATGGTGCTGAAGCCGGGCTCGACCGAGGAAGTCTCGCAGATCCTGAAGCTCGCGAACGAGACCGGCACGCCGATCGTGCCGCAGGGCGGCAATACCGGGCTCTCGGGCGGACAAGTTCCGCTCGACGAGCGCGCAATCGTGGTCTCCACCGTACGGCTCGACAAAATCCGCGAGATCGACCTCGCCACCAATTCGATGACCTGCGAGGCGGGCGTGATCCTGCAGCGCGCGCAGGAAACCGCGCGCGAGAACGACCGGCTGTTCCCGCTCTCGCTCGGCGCCGAGGGCAGTTGCACGATCGGCGGCAATCTTTCGACCAATGCCGGCGGCGTGCAGGCGCTCGCCTATGGCGTGACGCGCGATCTCGTGCTCGGGCTCGAAGTGGTGCTCGCGGACGGGCGCATCTGGCGCGGCCTGCGCAAGCTGAAAAAGGACAATACCGGCTATGACCTCCGCCACCTGTTCGTGGGCGCCGAGGGCACGCTCGGCATCATCGCCGCCGCGGTGCTGAAGCTCTTTCCCGCGCCGCGCTCGACCGAGACCGCGTTCGTGGGCGTACCCTCGCTGCAAGCGGCGCTCGAGCTCCTCATGATCGCGCAGGCGCGCGCCGGCACCAGCGTCACGAGCTTCGAGCTGATGGCGGGCTTGGGCGTGCAGCTCGCGCTGAAGCATTCCTCCAATTGCCGCGACCCGCTGAAAGAGCCGCATCCCTGGTACGTGCTGATCGAGCTCAATTCACAGGCGCGCGCGGGCCTGCGCGCGACGCTCGAGGAAATACTCGCGGCCGGCAGCGAGCGCGGGCTCGTGCGCGACGCCGCCATTGCCGCGAGTACGGAGCAAGCGAAGAACTTCTGGCTCCTGCGCCTGATCCTGCCGGACGCGCAGCGCGGCACCGGCGGCTCGATCGCGCACGACGTCTCGGTGCCGGTGGCCGCGGTCCCCGCTTTCATCGAAGAGGCGAGCACGGCGGTGCGCAAGCTCGTGCCCGGCATCCGGCCGCTGCCGTTCGGGCATCTCGGCGACGGCAACGTGCATCTCGCGTTCTGCAAGCCGGAAGCGCTCGAGAAGGCCGCGTTCCTCGCGCGCGCGGATGAGGTGAACGCCGTCGTCTACGAGCTCGCCGTGAAATATCGCGGCTCGATCTCGGCCGAGCACGGCATCGGGCTGATGAAGCGCAAGCTGCTGCCGCGCGTGAAGGACCCGGTCGAGCTCGAGCTCATGCGCGCGATCAAGCGCACGCTCGACCCGAACGGCATCCTCAATCCGGGGAAGGTGCTGTGACGGGCCGGCCGTTCTGCGCATGATCGGACGCATCGCGCCGGCGATCCTGAATGCCGGCCGGCAGCCGCTCGTGTTCGGGCTCGTGGTCGGGGGATTCGTTCTCTATTTCCTCTATCACGTCACCCGCTTCCGCCTGACCAATTTCTGGCCGCAGTTCGGCGCGTTCGGCGACGCCTCGATCCTGTTCGAGATCTCGCGGAAAGTGTTCGCGCTCGGCGACTACCCGGCGCGGCTTGCGGCCGGGACCATGAACCAGGTCTTCCCCTATCCGCCGCCGGCGGTGGTGCTGTTCGACGTTCTCGGTGCCGCGGGCGCCGGCGCGTTCATGGCCGCCTGGCTCGTGTTCATGCTCGCCGGACTTTTGGTCTCGCTGCGCGCGAGTTTCGGAGGCGAGCGGAGCGAGATGACGGCCGCCTGGCCGCTGGCCGCCGCGCTCGCGCTCATATTCGCCGACTCGCCGGTCGCCTGGGACCTGCGCAACGCCAACAGCAACCTCGTCTGCCTCGGGCTCGTGCTCGGCGCCTTCGCGCTAACGGACAAGCGCCCGGCGCTCGCCGGCGTGCTGATCGGACTCGGCATCTCGATCAAACTCTTCGGCATCCTGCTCCTGCCGTGGCTGTTGTGGCGCGGGCCGCGCAAGGCGTTGATCGCGGCGCTGGTCACCCTCGCGCTGCTCTGGCTCGTGCTGCCGGCCGCGATCTTCGGCATCGAGGGCACGATCCGTCTCTATGCCGGCTGGCGCGAGCAGCTTCGGATCATCTCCGATCCCTGGATCTATTCGTTCATCCAGGCCGGGGTCGGACCGCCGCTGGTGTCCGTGCGCCGGGCGGCGATGACGCTCACCGGGCAAGGCCCGGAAGCAACGGCGACGCTCGCCGCGGTCGCCGGCCTATGGGCGATCTGGATCGCGGGACTTGCGTGGTACGCGTTGCGCGCGGTCCGCACGCGAGGCGTGCGCGCGCCTTCGCGGGCGGCGCTGGCGGACTGGACCGTGCTGTTGCTGGCGCCGCTCCCGTTCAGCCCGTGGCTCGAGCCCTATCACGCGGCGCCGATCGTGCCGGGCCTGGTGCTCTGCGTCGTGCTCGCGCTCGATGTCGGCCTGGAGGCGCGCGAGCGGATCGCGGCGCTGCTCGGGCTCGCGGCCTTCGCCGCGATCCGCCTTGGCGGAGTCCCGTTCACGATCCGGGCGATCGGGATTCTCGCGGGGTTCCTCGTGCTCGTGCTGGTGCTCGGGTTCTTGCGCCCCCGGCTCGCGGCCGCGCCGCAAACCGAGCCCGAGCATGCGCTCATGCGGACGGCGCCACGGGCTCGACCAGCTCGGGCCCGTCATTCTTGACGCTGTTGACCCGGGTCGAGATCTCGTAGGCCTCGAGCAGATTTTCCGGCGCCGGCTGCAAGAGCGCGGCCGCCGCGCGCGCGTCGGTCTTCTCGGCGTCGAGCCAGGCATCGAAGCGCTCGGGCGCCAGGATCGCCGGCATGCGGTCGTGGATCGGCTCGAGCAACTCGTTCGCCGGACAAGTCACGATCGCCATGCTCTCCATCTCGCCGCCGTCGCGATCGGTCCAGGTCTCCCACAGGCCGGCGAATGCCATGGGCCCGCCGCCGCGCGGGCGGATGTAATAGGGCCGCTTGACGCGCGGCGTCTTCTGCCATTCGTAGAATCCGTCGGCGGGCACCAGGCATCGCCGCCGCCGGATCGCCGCGCGGAACGAGGGCTTGTCGGCGATTCCTTCCGCGCGCGCGTTGATCAGAAGCGCGAACTCGCGCGGGTCCTTGACCCAGGACGGGATCAGGCCCCAGCGCACCAGCACGAAATGGCGCGCGCCCTTTTCGAGCCGCACGATCGGCACCGGTTGCGTCGGGGCCACGTTGTAGCGCGGCGGAAAATTCGGCCGCTCCTCGTAGGCCAGCAGCTTCCGGATCGCATCCGGAGAAGCGGTGATCGTAAAGCGACCGCACATTGGCCATCAACCTCGCCGGGCCTTTAATAGCCCGCATTCATTGTATTGATCCACGTCAATGTGTGTTGGCCGGAAGCCAGGCAGGGAAACGATTTAACAGCGCTTGAGGCCCCGTAAAATGTTCGATCGTCTTCGGACTCATGGGTCACGAGCCTTGGGGTTGAGCCTGGGCGCGTTGCGCATCGCACTCATCGCAGCGGTAGCCGCCACGTTTTTCGCTGGAACGACGGCGGGAAATTCTCAATCATGTGAGAGTGTCGCGGTGAGTGTCACGGCGATTTCGCCGGAAATTGCAGTGGTGAATGCCGAAGCAAGTTCGGCATCGATCGGCCAACCCTTGGTCGAGAATTTCAAGTGTTGTGGCACGAGCTCGCACCACCAAGGCAGCGGCCCCTGTTTCAGCGGAAATTGTCCTGCGTGTTCGGCCGTGACCTCGGTGTTCGACGTAAAATTTATCTCGCCCGATGAATTTTCCGGTCGCGTCTTGATGCAAGACGCCGAATTCCTTCCCGCCGGGCAGACCCCCAAGTTTCGACCTCCCTGCATCGTTGCTTGAGCGGCCGCTGTCGCCGGCGAACGGCAGAGAAAGCCTTCGTCAGCCACGGCGACGCTCCGATCGGCCTCGGTCGGCTTTCCGGCGGTCGCAATTTGCGCTCCGGCCAGCCGACCGGGGAAATCCATCAACCGACCCATAGTCTTGCATTGGAAGCCAGAGCGCTTCCCCGGAAAACGAAGGAGAGAACGATGAAAGCTCTGATCACAGCCATGGCGCTTGCGTTCGCCATTGCGGCGGCCCCGATCGCCATTGAGTCGGCGTGGGCCGTGGACGCCCATCATCCGAAGACGCAGACCAAGAAGACGAAGAAGGTCAAGAAGAAGACTTCCGCCACGACCGCCACCCCGATGCGCATGATGACGATGATGAACTGCCCGATGATGCCGGGCGGCCCGATGGCGCGGGGCGCCATGATGAACTGTCCAATGATGCCGGCCCACGCTGCGAACATGATGCCCGGCCCGCAGCGGATGATGATGCCGACCGAGGGCAGCATGATGATGAACATGATGCCCCCTCCGGCCCGCATGATGATGCCGGCTCATGCCCAGATGATGATGAGCATGATGAACCGGTGCTGGGTCGAGACCGACCGCGACCGCGGCTACGGCTACTGGGGCCAGTGCACGCAGTGAACGCGCATCAGCGTGACTCGTAGCCCAACGCCGGGCCGATTAGGCGTTCCCGGGGACGCTTGATCGTCGAATAGGAGATGTCGATGTCACTACATGATCACTCGAGCGAACGACCCTCGCCACAAGGCAACTTCCTGACCTCTCCCGCGGGGCTTGCCATGATCGGCTTCCTGGCGATCGCCGGCTTCCTGCTGTTCACCGAGCATCGCGCGCACGTCCTCGGCGCATTCCTTTGGCTTGCGGTGCTGGCGTGCCCGCTGATGCATTTCTTCATGCATCACGGACACGGCGGGCACGGCGGGCACGGCGGGCACGGCTCGCACGGCGACCAGGAGCGCGATTCCCCACGGGATCGCCGGCCCGGAAACCATCAGCACTGACGTACGGAGAGGGCCATGATTCCGGAAACACCAGCGTACGGCTTGTGGGCGCTCGTCATCATCAATTCGGCCGTCTTCATCATCTTCGCCTATAGTTTCTTCAAGCCGCGGACGACCCGCGACTGGCGCTCGTTCGGCGCGTTCAGCGCGTTCCTGATCGCGCTGTTCACCGAGATGTATGGCTTCCCGCTCACGATCTACTTTCTCTCCGGTTGGCTGCAGAGCCGATTCCCCAGCATCGATTGGTTCTCGCACGACGCCGGGCATCTGCTTGAGATGCTGTTCGGATGGAAGACCAATCCGCATTTCGGGCCGTTCCATATCTTGAGCATCGCGTTCATTTTCGTCGGGTTTGTGCTGATCTCCCGTGCTTGGCTTGTGCTCTACCAAGCGCAACAGCGTCGCGAGCTGGCAATGACGGGCCCGTACAGCTACATCCGGCATCCCCAGTATGTCGGCTTCATTCTCGTGATGTTCGGCTTCCTGCTGCAATGGCCGACGATCCTCACCCTCGCGATGTTCCCGGTTCTCGTGTGGATGTACGTACGCCTCGCGCGCCAGGAAGAGCGCGAGGTTCGGGCAGAGTTCGGAGAGACTTATGAACGATACGCGGCGAAAACGCCGGCTTGGCTCCCTTCGTGGGCTGGTGCGAGCAAAGCCGGCTCATCGCGAGCGTAAATTCGAGTGCGGGCAGGCAAAGTGATCGACCGACCTTGGAGGGAGGTTGCGATGCCGAAGTTCCCGGGAAGAGGCCGGTCGACCGAAAACGGCGTCAGTGGCTGCTCCGCAGGAAGGGGAAAGACATGACCTATCATTTCAGCAAGACACTTCGCCTCCCCTTCGAGGCGGCTATCGGCCGGGTGACGGAGGCCTTGAAGCAAGAGGGCTTCGGCATCCTCACGGAAATCGACGTCCAACAGACCCTGAAGAACAAGCTCAATGTCGACTTCCGCCCTTACCGCATCCTTGGCGCCTGCAACCCGCCGTTCGCCTACCAGGCTCTTCAAGCCGAGGACAAAATTGGCACGATGCTGCCGTGCAATGTCATCGTTCAAGAAGTGGAGAAGGGAGTGGTCGAAGTCTCGGCAGTCGATCCGGTGGCCTCGATGGCCGCCATCGAGAACCCGAAGCTCGGTACCGTGGCAAGAACGGTGCAGGCCAAGCTCCGGAAGGTGATCGATACGCTTTGACGGAGTGGGATAAGGCCGGAGATCGCCGTGCTCGCAAAAGCAGTATCCCTCCTGCCCGACGCGAACAAAGCGGACATCACGATCGTCGGTGCCGGACCGGCGGGACTCGCATGCGCCATCGTCCTTGCGCGCGCCGGCTACCGGGTCATCGTCCGCGAGCAGCGCGACGGCGTCGGCGGCCGCTTTCACGGCGATTTCCAGGGCCTTGAGAATTGGTCATCGCGCCAGGACATTCTGCAAGAACTGGCGGATAGGGGAATTGAGACGAGCTTCGATTTTCACACGGTCTATCGCGCCGTCGCTTTCGATGCATGGGGCGCACGGTATGAAGTGGAGGATCGGAACCCGCTCTATTATCTCGTTCGCCGTGGCGCGGCCCACGGCACGCTCGACCACGGGCTGCTGCAGCAGGCCGAAGCACTCGGCGTAGAAGTCCGTTTCGGCGATCGGGTGAAGACGATCGACGGAGCAGCGGTGCTGGCCGGTGGTCCGCGGACAGCCGATGCCATTGCCGCTGGCTACGTGTTCGAAACCGACATGCCGGACGGCGATTGGGTTTGCTTCGATAGCAAGCTCGCGCCGCTTGGCTACTCCTATCTGCTCGTGCATGGCGGCCGGGGCACGGTGGCGAGCTGCATGTTCACCGGCTTCAAGCGGCAGGCGGAGTATGTTGCCCGGACGGTCGCCGCTTTTCGAGAGCGCGTGGGCTTGACCATGCGTAACGAGCGGCGTTTCGGCGGATACGCCAGTTTCCACTTGCCGCGTACTGCGGTGCAAGGCAGCCACCTCCTTGTTGGGGAACACGCGGGCTTTCAGGACGCTTTGGCCGGCTTCGGCATGCGTTACGCCTTGCGATCCGGCATCCTGGCGGCTCAAAGCATCATTGAAGGCGTTGACTACACGGCGCTCTGGCGGCGCGAGATGTTGCCGCTCCTGAAGACCGCGATCGCCAACCGGTTTCTCTTCAACTCCGTCGGAGATCGCGGATGGCGCTGGGTCCTGGCGCATTGGCTGCAAGGCACCGATGCCAGGCTCGCCCTCATCCGGCTATACGGCGCGTCATCTTGGACCCGCCTGCTGTTTCCGATCGCCCGTTGGCGTTACCGGGCGCAGCTCGACGACAAGAGCTGCGATCATCATGAATGCGCATGCGTGTGGTGCGAGTGTGCCGCCGCGGAGGAGCAAATCCCTTTGGAGCCGGCCGATCCGCAATTGCACGGGCGACATGTCAGTCATGCTCGGACCTGATCGCCACTGCGATCCGGACGCTCTGCTTCCGCGCGAAATGGCGCGCGCCCTTTTCGAGCCGCTCGATCGGCACCGGTTGCGTGGGCGCCACGTTGTAGCGCGACGGAAAATTCGGCCGCTGCTCGTAGGCCGGCAGCTTCCGGATCGCATCCGGAGAAGCACTGATGGTGAAACGTCCGCACATCTGGCACCGCCTTCGAAGCCCTAAGCCTATTCCCGCACGCGCGTTAAGGGTCCCGCAAGCAGGCCGACGTTAAGCTCGCGCCCGTGCTCCGCGTTCTTGGAACCGCCTTCCAGCGGTGCGCGGGCATGACCAGTTTGCAATCCTCGCCGGGGACCGACCATCCCCGCATCCACGAGACCGGCCTCGCCGCCGATTTCCTCAACCGTTTCAACGAGGCGGTGATGCTCCTGGACTTGATCCCCGGGGAGGCGGAGTGCCTGCAGGATTTCCTCGCCTGGACTCCGTGCTCCTACGTGGAGCACTTTAGCCGATCGAGGTTCGCCGATCGCGCGACCGTGCTCGACGCCTATGCGCGGGCGCCGGCGGGCTCGCGCGAGGCGCTTTCCGCGGTCAGTGCCGAGATGTCGAGGATCATCGTCGCCACCCAGGTCCAATTGCGGCGCGAGCCCGAGCCGCGCGGGCAAGCCGAGATCGCGCGCGCCGCGGCCGAGCGGCTGAAGCCGCTCGTGGTCGGCGCCGGCGCCATCGTCAACGGGCGCAGGCGCCTGGAAATCGCACGCGCGCAGACCGAGATCGACGCCGTGTTCGCCGACCCGGCGCTGCAATGAGCTCAAGCCCCGGCCCGGTTCTGGCGGCGAGCGCCGCCGTGTTCCGCGACGGGCGCGTGCTCGTGGCCAAGCGCGGGCGGCCGCCGGGGCAAGGACTCTGGAGCCTGCCGGGCGGCGCGGTGGAACGCGGCGAGCGGCTCGAGCAAGCCGCCGCGCGCGAAGTGCGCGAGGAGACCGGCGTCGAGGCCGAGATCGTGGGGCTCGCCGGCCACCGCGAGCTGATCGAGCGCGACCCGGCCGGCGCGGTGGTCCGCCACTACGTGATCCTCGCGTTCGCGGCGCGCTGGCGCGCGGGCGAAGGCACGCCGGGTCCGGAAGCGGCCGAAGTCAGATGGATCGAGCCGGCCGAAATCAAGAACCTGGTCGCGACGCCGGGGCTGGCCGAGATCGTGGCTCAGGCGCGGAAATTGGTCGGCGCGTGAAGGGTCGTCCCGGCCGAGCGCGGCAAAGCCGCGCGCGAGCCGGGACCCATAGCCGCCAACCCGGCGAATTTCTCGTGTTTCGAGGATATGGATCCCCGCTTGCGCGGGGACGACAGTCCGATTGGCACCGGCTTGTTCCCGCCATAGAAGCAGCGCATATCAGCGCCGAAATGATCCGCCGTCTGCTTATCTTTGCCGTCCTCATTGCCGTTGCCGGCGCCGCCGCACCGGCCGCGGCGCAAGGGCCATTCCCGTTCTTCCGCTTCTTCTACACACCGCGCGAGCAGCCAGCGCCACAGCCGCCGCGCGACACCATCGCCCCGCCGCGCGCCACGCTTCCGCGCGTGACCCCGCCGGCGCTCCGCGCCCCGGCGCAGCCCGGCATCCCACCGCGCATCGAAGGCCCGCCCCCGCCTTACGAAGGCGACCTCGCGCAGCTCGCCGAGATCCTCGGCGCGCTCCAGTACCTGCACCCGCTGTGCGGCAGCCCCACCGGCAACCGCTGGCGCGGCGAGATGGAGGCGCTGATCGAAGCCGAGCAGCCCGGCCCCGAGCGGCGCGGCCGCATGATCGCGAGCTTCAACCGCGGCTACTTCACCTATGAGCAGACCTACCGGTCCTGCACCGATGCGGCCTCGGTCGTGATCGCGCGCTTTCTCAACGAGGGCGCGCGGCTTTCGCGAGAGATCGCAATCCGTTACGCCTATTGAGAGAAAAACGGCCGCGCCCGTTAACCTTCTTGAAAGGTGCCCGGCGACGGGCCGCAGCCGCCCGATTATGGTCCGCGTTCGGGGCAAGTGCGGTCGGCGGAGCAAATACTTTGAGCGAAATTCCGGTGGCCATCGTCCTTGAGGACGAGGGAGCGAAAAGCACGGCGGACGAACGCCGCGCGGCCTACGGCTATCTGCACGAGGCCTGGGAGGAAGCCCGCCTCGAGGGCATCGACGGCGATTGCCTGGCGCAGGTCGCGCTGTTCGCGGCGCTCTCGGAGCTGGTCTCCACCTATGGCGAGGACGCCACCGCCCGCTTCGCCGAGCGGCTCGGCAACCGCGTCCGCCACGGCGAATTCACCCTGCAACGCGGCCGGCAATAATCCGACAGCGAACCAGTTTGACGACCTCACCCTTCGAGACGCGCGGGCTCTGCCCGCGCTCCTCAGGGTGAGGTCGTTGTTTTTAGCCTCATCCTGAGGAGCCCGCCCCGGACTTGATCCGGGGCGGGCGTCTCGAAGGATGAGGCCCGCTCAACTCGACCCGAGCCCGCTCGCGCGCGAGCGCCCGCTCGGCTAGGCTTGCGGCGGGGACTCCCGCCATGGGCCGCCGGCACCTTCCCGCGCTCCTGATCGCGTTCCTGGTCGCGGCGCCCGCGCTCGCGCAGAGCCCGGTGCCGACCCAGACCGTGCCCGCGCCCAAGACCAAGAACACCACCGTCCCCGCGCCGGCGCCGCTGCCGGAGGTGATCCGCGATTTTTCGCGCCTGCCCGAGCCGGTCCGCGCCATGCGCGAGCGGATTCTCGCCGCCGCCCGCACCGGCGATCCGGCCAAGGTCGCCGAGCTGATGAAGTCGCTCGACCCGGTGCCGGTCTATTCCTTCGGCGCCGACAACGACCCGCTCGGCTATTGGAAATCGAGCTACCCGGACAGCGACGGCATCGAGGCGCTCTCGATCCTGATCGAGGTGCTGGAGAGCCCGTTCGTGCACGCCGACAAGGGCACGCCGCAGGAAATGTACCTGTGGCCCTATTTCGCCGGCATGCCGCTCGCGGCGCTCACGCCCGAGCAGAAGGTGGAGTTGTTCAAGATCGTCACCGGATCGGACTGGAAGGAGATGCAGGAGTTCGGTGCCTATATCTTCTATCGCGTCGGCATCGCGCCGAACGGCTCGTGGCAATTCTTCGTGGCGGGGGATTAGATCATCCCTCCCCTTGCGGGGAGGTGGCCGACGCCGGCGAAAGCCGGCGGAGGCCGTGGGGCAAGCGGATGGCAAACGAACGCGCACGCCAGCTGCGCAAGACCATGACGCCCCAAGAAGTGAAGCTCCGGGTGCGGCTACGCGAATATCGCGACGACGGATTTCATTTCCGCCGACAGGTCCCACTCGATGGATATATCCTGGACTTTGTCTGCTTTGGATCGCGCCTCATTGTCGAACTCGATGGCGGCCAACATGGGCTGCAGGCGCAACTCTCGCGCGACCGGCGCCGAGACGATCACTTCGCAAGACATGGGTTTCGATTCTTGCGTTTCTGGAACACCGACATCGACCGGAATCTGGAGGGCGTCCGCGGCGTCATCGCTGACGCACTACAATCACCCCCACCCCGCCCGCCTTCGGCGGGCGACCCTCCCCGCAAGGGGGAGGGATTGTATTAGCTAGTCGCACTGCCGAGCGCCTCGACGAAACGCACCGGCGCGCCCTGCCCGCTCGTCACCAGTTCGCCCTGCCACATGACTTTGGCGCCACGCACGAAGGTGCCGACCGGCCAGCCGGTGACTTTCACGCCGTCGAACGGGGTCCAGCCGCAGCGCGAGGCGATCCACTCCTTGCGAATGGTCTCCTGGCGCTGGAGATCGACCAGTGTGAGATCGGCGTCGTAGCCGGCGGCGATGCGGCCCTTGCCGGCGATCCCGAACGCGCGCGCCGGCCCGGCGCTGGTGAGATCGACGAAGCGCTCGAGCGTCAGTTTTCCCGCCGCCACGTGGTCGAGCATGATGGGCACGAGCGTCTGCACGCCGGTCATGCCCGAGGGGCTCGCCGGATAGCGCTTGGATTTCTCGGCCAGCGTATGCGGGGCGTGGTCGGAGCCGAGCACGTCGACGATCCCGCGCGCGAGCGCACGCCACAGCGCCTGGCGGTGGCGCTCCTCGCGGATCGGCGGATTCATCTGCGCGCGGGTGCCGAGCTTTTCGTAGCAATCGGGCGCCGCCAGCGTCAGGTGCTGCGGCGTCACCTCCACGGTCGCGACGTCGCGGTGCTGGGCCAAGAGGTCCATCTCCTCGGCGGTCGAGACGTGCAGCACGTGCACGCGTTTTCCGGTTTCGCGCGCCAGCGACACCAGCCGCGTGGTCGCGCGCAAGGCCACCGCCACGTCGCGCCAGACCGGATGCGAGCGCGGTTCGCCCTCGACGCGCAGGCTTTTCCGCTCCTCGAGCCGCGCTTCGTCCTCGGCGTGGAACGAGGCGCGGCGGCGGATCGCTTGCAGGATCGTGCGCACGCCCTGGTCGTCGGAGACCAAGAGCTTGCCGGTGCTCGAGCCCATGAACACCTTGACCCCGGCGCAGCCCGGCAGCCGCTCGAGCTCGGGCAAATCCGGGATGTTGGTCGGCGTGCCGCCCACGAAGAAGGCGAAGTCGCAATGCATGCGCCCGCGCGCGCGGCGGATCTTGTCGGCGAGCGCCGAGGCGCCGATCGTGGGCGGCTCGGTGTTCGGCATCTCGAATACCGCGGTGACGCCGCCGAGCACGGCGGCGCGCGAGCCGGTCTCCAGATCCTCTTTGTGGGTGAAGCCGGGCTCGCGGAAATGCACCTGGGTGTCGATCACGCCCGGCAGCACGTGCAGGCCGCGGCACTCGATGCGTTCGCCTGCGGAGTCGTTCGCGAGCGAGCCGATGGCGGCGATCTTGCCGTCGCGGATGCCGATATCGCGGACGCCGGTGCCGTCCTGGTTGACGACGGTGCCGCCCGCGAGAACGAGGTCGAAGGTTTCGGCCATCCAGCGCCCGCCCGGCCTTGCCCTGTCGTTCGTGCGGCCTTACGTGTCGGCGGGAGAATTGGCAAGCCAAGCCACGCGATGCGCGCCGCCCTGTTACCGGATCGCTCGGTCCTGCGCCTTTCCGGCGCGGACGCGGCGCATTTCCTCAACAACCTTGTCACCACCGAGGTCGCGACGCTCGCGCCGGGCGAGGCGCGATTCGCGGCGCTCTTGACCCCGCAAGGAAAGATTCTCTTCGACTTCTTCGTGGTCGGATGCGCGCCCGAGGAGGACGGCGGCTACGTGCTCGACGCGCCGGCGGCGCTCGCGGGCGAGCTCGTTGAGCGGCTCCAGTTCTACAAGCTGCGCGCCAAGATCGCGGTCGAGCCGCGGCCGGAGCTCGCGGTGCTGGCGGTGCTGGACGGAAAGCCGGACGACGATCTCGGCCTGGTCTATGTGGACCCGCGTCATCCCGGCCTCGGCACGCGCGTGATCCTGCCGCGCGCGGAGGCAGAAGCCGCGCTCAAGGGCTTCATCCGCGTCAACGAGAATGCCTGGCAGGCAGAGCGCATCGCGCTCGGCGTGCCCGAGGGCGGCAAGGATTTCATCTACGGCGACACCTTTCCGCACGAGGCGGACATGGACGCGATTCACGGCGTCGATTTCGACAAGGGCTGCTTCATCGGGCAGGAAGTGGTGTCGCGCATGCAGCACCGCGGCGGCGCGCGCAAGCGCGTGACGTCGGTCGCCTATGACGGCCCCGCGCCCATGCCCGGCGTCGAAATCAAGATCGGCGACAAGTCGGTCGGCTATATGGGCTCGGCCGCCAACGGCCGCGGCTTGGCGATGCTGCGGCTCGACCGGGTCGAGGAAGCAATCAAGGCTGGCGGCAAGCTCGAAGGCGGCGGCGTCGCGCTCGAGCTCGTCGAGCCGGAGCCGGCGCGGTGAAGAGCGCGATCAAGCACGCGGACGGCCTCGACCGCTGCCCCTGGTGCGGCACCGACGCGCTCTATGTCACCTATCACGACACTGAATGGGGCGTGCCGGAGAAGGACGACCGCGCGCTCTATGAGAAATTGATCCTCGACGGGTTTCAGGCCGGGCTTTCGTGGATCACGATCTTGCGCAAGCGCGAGAATTTTCGCCGCGCGTTCGATGGGTTCAAACCCGAAAAGATCGCGCTCTACGACAAGAACAAACGCGCCGCGCTGATGAAGGACGCCGGCATCATCAGGAACCGGTTGAAAATCGAGGGCTCGGTCGCCTCGGCGCGGGCCTGGCTCGACCTGATGGAAAAAGGTCCCGGCTTCTCGGCTTATTTGTGGGATTTCGTCGACGGCGAGCCGCTCACCTTTCGCCGCCGCACCATCAAGGACGTGCCGGCGGAGACGCCGCTGTCGCAGAAAATCTCCAAGGACTTGAAGGCGCGCGGCTTCAAGTTCTGCGGGCCGACTATCGTTTATGCCTTCATGCAGGCGGTCGGCATGGTCAACGACCATCTCGTCGCCTGCCACCGGCACCGTGAGCTTGTGCGCTGAATCGCACACCTCATCCTTCGAGACGCCCTCGCTGCGCTCGGGCTCCTCAGGATGAGGTGTGCTAGTTAGCCCTCGTGCTGAGGAGGCCGCGGCACGCGGCCGTCTCGAAGCACGAGGGCTCCCGGTATCGAATTCATGCCCCCACGCCCCACCCCGCCCCGCGCCTGGCAACGGATGCTCTCCGGCCGCCGGCTCGACCTTCTGGATCCGAGCCCGCTCGACATCGAGATCGAGGACATCGCGCACGGGCTCGCGCGCGTGGCGCGCTGGAACGGCCAGACCGAAGGCCCGCACATCTTCTCGGTGGCGCAGCATTCGCTGCTGGTGGAGACGATCTCGCGCCGGCGCGCGCCGAGCGTGGATGCGCGCTGGCGGCTCGCGATCCTGCTGCACGATGCGCCCGAATACGTGATCGGCGACCTGATCAGCCCGTTCAAGGCGGTGTTCAACGCC
>JAHFPN010000147.1 GCA_023269635.1 Hyphomicrobiales bacterium
GCGCCTCCGCGAGCGGCGAGGGGACCAGAAACGCCCGCGCGACGCAAGAGCGGCGCGCGCTTCCGGCCTCACCAATAATTTGCCATCAGCTCCTTCGCCCAGGCGGGCTCGCGGAAGCTCCCGCGCGGGAAATTGCCGGACCAGACCGGCTTGATGTCGAGCACCGGCGTCCCCTCCACCGCGTCGAGCCCCTCGACCTCGACGTTCAAGCCATTCACCGCGACGACGCGGCAGCAGGAGAGCCCGATGCGGTTCGGCCGCATGCGGCCGCGCTGCGCGAAGATGCCGACCTGCGGCCAATCGGTGCGGTCGCGCGGGTGGCGAGCGCCCCGTTCGGTCGGCTCGTCGGCATGGAGATGGAAGAAGAACAGCACCTCGATGTGGGAGACTTGATCGAGGCCGGCGAGCGCCTCCGGGTCGAATTGGCCGGCGTCGAGCTCGATGCGGGATCGGTTGTTTCCCCAATGGTCCTTGGTCGCCTCGGTGCGGCCGCCGCGGACGAACCCGATCGGCTTCATCTTGAATTCCATGGTCCTGCTCCTCTTCGCCGCCCACTAGCTCGGCGTCGACGCCGCTTGCAAGTGGCGCGGCGGCTGCTTAAGTTTCGCTTGCAATCTCGTTGGGGTGTCCGGGCATTCCGCCCGGGCTGAGAGGCGCCAGCCAACCCATCGAACCTGATCCGGTTCACACCGGCGGAGGAAACCGAGATGCACAACCATTCCTTTTGCGGGCGGCGGCGCGCCGCGCGGGCGCCATGATCGAGCTTGCGCGCCATGCCGGCGACCTGATGCGGCTCGTGCGCGAGCGGCGCCCGCGGGTGCATTGCATCACCAACACGGTGGTGCAGGGCTTCACCGCCAACGTGCTGCTGGCGGCCGGCGCCATCCCGTCGATGACCACGTCGCCGGCGGAGATCGCCAATTTCGTCGCCGGCGCCAACGCCTTGCTCGTCAATCTCGGGACTTTCGACGGCGAGCGGCGGGACGCCATCGGAATCGCGCTCGAGATCGCCGCCGATCAAGGTATCCCCTGGGTGCTCGATCCGGTGCTGATCGAGCGGTCGCCGCAGCGCGCGGCGTTCGCGCGCGCGCTCGCTGGCCGCGAGCCGCGCGCGGTGCGGGCGAACGCGGCCGAGTTCGCGGCGCTGGTCGAAGCCGAGGCCGCGGACGCGGCGCTCGGCAAGTTCGCGCTGAAAAACCTGACCGTCGCGGCCCGCACCGGCGCGGTCGATTTCGTCACCGACGGCACGAGGCGGGTTTCGATCGCGAACGGGCACGCGTTGATGGCCCAGGTCACCGGAATCGGCTGCGCCGAGACCGCGCTGATCGCGGCGCTGCTCGCGGTCGAGGACGAGGCGTTCAAGGCCGCGGTGGGCGGGCTCTTGGCGCTCGGAGTCGCGGGCGAGATCGCGGCCGCGGAGGCCAAGGGCCCGGGCAGCTTCGCGGCCGGCCTGCTCGACGCGGTGGCGGGCCTCGATCCGGCGGTGCTGGTGGCGCGGGCGAGGCTTTCCTGATGCGGCTCGATCTCACGCTCTACGTATTGGTCGATCCGGCGCGGGCCGGCGGCCGGCCGCTCGCCGAGATCGCGGCCGCGGCCGCGCGCGGCGGCGCCACGCTGGTTCAGCTCCGCGACAAGCGGAGCCAGACGCGCGCGCTCGTCGAGGCGGCAAGCGCGATCAAGCGCGCGCTCGCGGGCTCGGGCGTGCCGCTGCTCGTCAATGATCGCGTGGACGTGGCGCTCGCGGCCGGAGCGGACGGCGTGCATCTCGGCCGCGACGACCTCGATGTTGTGACCGCGCGGCGGCTCATGGGTCCGCGTGCCGTCATCGGCGCTTCGGCGAAAAGCCGCGCCGATATCGAGGCGCTCGCCTTGGGCGCCATCGACTATGTTTGCATCGGCGGCGTGTTCGCGACCGCGAGCAAGGACAATCCCGACCCGCCGATCGGGGTCGCGGGCTTCCGCGCGCTGGTCGGGCTCATGCGCGAGCGGGCGCCGCAGCTTCCGGTCGGCGCCATTGCCGGGATCGACGAGGGGAATGCCGCCGAGATCGTGCGCGCGGGCGCGGACGGGGTCGCGGTGATCTCGGCGGTCACCGCTGCGGCCGATCCCGAGGCCGCGACGCGGCGGCTGCGCGCCATCGTGGATGCGGCGAAGACCGAAGCCAGGAGCGCGGCGTGATGCGCAGCATGCATCATCGTTCCCCGGGCGAGCGGCGCCGGGCGCCGCGAGACCCGGGGTCCAGGGCCGCGCGCTCGGAGCTTGGGGCCCCTGGGCCCCGGCTCTCGCTCGCGCGCTCGCGCGCGCTCGCTCGGCCGGGGAACGAAAAATCATGACCGCGATCGCGCTCGCCATCGCGGGCTCCGATTCCGGCGGCGGCGCCGGCATCCAGGCCGATCTCAAGACCTTCTCGGCGCTCGGAGTCTATGGCGCCACAATCATCACCGCGCTCACGGCGCAGAATACGCAGGGCGTCTTCGGCATCCACGACGTGCCGGCGGACTTCATCGCGGCGCAGATGGACGCGGTCTATTCCGACCTGGCGGTGGCCGCGACCAAGATCGGCATGCTCTCGGTGCCGGCCGCGATCGTGGCGGTGGCGCGCGGGCTCGACCGGCATCGGGCCAAGAACGTCGTGCTCGATCCGGTGATGGTCGCGGCCTCGGGCGATCCGTTGCTGCGGCCGGAGGCGATCGAGACGCTGAAACGCGAGCTGATCCCGCGTGCGCTTTTGATCACGCCGAACCTCTACGAGGCTGCGGCGCTCACGGGCACGCCGCTCGCGCGCGACGAGGCCGCCATGCGCGCGCAAGGTGCGACACTGATCGCGCTCGGCGCCAATGCCGTGCTGGTCAAGGGCGGGCACGGGGAAGGGGCGGAAGCGGTCGATTTGCTCATCGAGCGCAGCGGAACGCGCCGCTTCGCGGCCAAGCGCATCGCGACCAAGAACACCCACGGCACCGGCTGCACGCTCTCGTCGGCGATCGCGGCCGGGCTCGCCAAGGGGAAGGCGCTCGGCGACAGCGTGGCCGCGGCGAAGGAATACGTGACCAAGGCCATCGCCGCGGGAACAGATCTGAAAATCGGCAAGGGCCGCGGGCCCGTGCATCACTTTCACGCGGTCTGGCCGGCGAATTGAGGAGAGAAGCATGAAGAAGCTCACCAGACGCACGGCACTCGGCGCGCTCGCGGGCACGCTGGCGGCGCCCTCCATCGCAAGTGCGCAGACGACCCGTTGGCGCATGGCGACCTCGTGGCCGCGCAACCTGCCCGGGCCGGGCGTGTCGGCGCAGCGACTCGCGGAGCGCATCCGCACCATGAGCGGCGGCCGGCTCGAGGTCGACGTGTTCCCCGCCGGCACGATCGTGCCGGCGTTCGAGGTGCTGGACGCGGTCGGCGGCGGCAGCGTCGAGATGGGCCACACCGCCGCGTTCTATTGGCGCGGCAAGATGCCGGCGTCGGTGTTCTACACCACGGTGCCGTTCGGCCTCGGCCCGATCGATCACCTGGCCTGGCTCGAATTCGGCAACGGTCAGGCGCTGTGGGACGAACTCTATCGGTCCCATGGCGTGCGCGCCTTTGCCGCCGGCAATACCGGGCCCTGCATGGGCGGCTGGTTCCGGAACGAGATCCGCTCGGTCGCCGACATCAAGGGCCTGCGCATCCGCGTGCTCGGCATCGGCGGCGATGTGTTCAGCCGACTCGGCGCCACGCCGGTGACGATCCCGGCCGCGGACATCATCACCAGCATGCAGACCGGCGCGATCGACGCGGTCGAGTTCCTGGCGCCGGCGAGCGATCTCATCACCGGCGTGCACAAGGTGGCGCCGTTCTACTACGCGCCCGGCTTCAACAAGCCGAACGGCACCGGCGAAGCGCTGATCTCGCTCAAGGCCTGGGAGGCGCTCACCCCCGACCTGCGCGCGATCGTCTCGGAAGCCTGCCGGCTCGAGCATGCCACCGCGCTCGCGGACGCGGCCTGGCAGAACGCCCAGGCGCTCGCCACCCTGGTGGCCGCGCACGGGACGCGCGTGGTGTTCTTCCCCGAGGCGCTCATCGACGTGGCGCGGCCGGTGGCGCGCGAGCTGATCCGCGAGATCGGGGCCACTTCGCCGCTCGCCGGTCGCATCGTCGAGAGTTACAACGCCATGCTCGAGCGGAGCCGCGCCTGGTCGGGCTTAAGCGCCAACATGGCGGCGTTGCTCGCGCGCGCGCAGGCGCGCCGGTGATCGCAAAGCGTAGCTCGCGTTTCGGCGCTATTTCTTGCCGAGGAATTTGTGTTCCAGGGACACATAGAGGAAAACGCCATAATCGACGTTGCGCCTCTCGAACCCGATCGGGAATGCGAGACCGACGACGAGCTGCGCGTCGTCGGGGAAATTGAACGCATAGCGCGCGCCCGGCGATAGCGTGTAGAGGGTCTTCCGTTCCAGTGCGCCCCCGCTCACCGACTCGATCCGCTCGACCAGGCCTTCCAGCATGAAATTGAAATCGCGCGTCACCGCGTAGATCACGCTGCCGCCGAGGTTGAAGCTGGTGGGGTGGAAACCGTCGATGTTGAAATACCTGGTCATGCCCGCGTTGAAGTGCAGGGTGACGCGATCGCTGACGATTTTGCTGAACGGCAAGTTGACCTGGAAGCCGGAGCCGATACCGGTGCCGATGTCCTTGTTCCCGGTCGGCAGGATCAAGCTCAGGCGCGGCGCAAAGGCCGGCAAGGTCGCGGTCTCCATGAGCGCCTGGTAGCGATAGTTGAGCATGACGTCGCCCAGACCCTGCGCCCTTTGGCCCTCGCTGCGCAGCCACAGATACGGGATCGAGTAGGAGAACTGATGCGTCTGGCTGCCGAGCGGCCATTCCTGCGTGAAGCTATAGGTCCAGTCGCGTCCCTGTCGTCGAAGCGTGTTGATGTGCTGAACGACGCCGGCCTCCTGATTGTAGGCTTCCTCGATCAAGAAAGAATTGTCCTGGATTCCAGCCGCGGGCCGCGGGTCCTTGTCGTCCTCGGCGGATGCGGGAAGCGCGAGCAGGGCGCCAGCAAGCGCGACGCTCGCCAGACGAAGTTTCAGATTGCCTTCAACGGACATGTCGCCCCCTGGCGCTCAGGCCTCCGCCTCACCGAAGCGGAGAGCGGCAAGACTCATTTCCTGAACGGCACCACTTTCTGCGTCTGCTCGCCCAGGCCCTCGATGCCGAGGCGGATCACGTCGCCGGCTTTCAGGTATTGCGGCGGCTTCATGCCGAGGCCGACGCCCGGCGGCGTGCCGGTGGTGATCACGTCGCCCGGCTCCAGCACGAAGAACTGCGAGCAGTACCAGACCAGATGCGCGACCCCGAAGACCATGGTCTTGGTCGAGCCCTTCTGCCGGCTCTCGCCGTTCACACTGAGCCACATGGAGAGGTTCTGCACGTCCTTGATCTCGTCGCGCGTGACCAGCCAAGGCCCGATCGGGCCGAAGGTCTCGCAGCCTTTGCCCTTCATCCATTGGCCGGAGCGCTCGAGCTGGAACTCGCGCTCGGACACGTCGTTGCAGACGCAATAGCCGGCGACGAAGGCGAGCGCGTCCGCGGGGCTCGCGATGTAGCGGGCACGGCGGCCGATCACGACGCCGAGCTCGACCTCCCAGTCGAGCTTGCTCGAAGCCTTGGGCACCATGATGTTGTCGTTCGGTCCGACGATGCAGGAGGGCGCCTTGGAGAAGATGATCGGCTCCTTGGGGATCGGGGCACCCGCTTCGGCGGCGTGGTCCGCGTAGTTGAGCCCGATCGCGATGAAATGGCGCGTGCCGCCGACGCAAGCGCCGAGCCGCGGCTTGCCCTTCACCAGCGGCAGCTTCTCGATCTTCGCCTTCCTGATCTTGGCCAGGCCCGAAGAACCGAGCGTCTCGCCGGCGATGTCCGGCACGATGCGCGAGAGGTCGCGGAGCTTGCTCTCTTTGTCCAGGATGCCGGGCTTCTCCCGGCCGGCCGGGCCGTAACGCACGAGCTTCATGGGACTTCCTTTTCGGGGATACGGGAGCGGGATGCGGATCATGCTTTGCCGCAAGCGGCTCGACAAGCGCAGGAAGTAAACTTCGTCATGCCCGCCCCCGGGTTAAACCCGGGGGTGGCCCGGGCATCCACGAATTCAATATCGCGATGGATAAAGTCGTGGATGGCCGGGACAAGCCAGGCCATGACGAGTGGGTATCAATCTCCGCTCGGCGATATCCGGAACTCGATCACGTCGTTGTGGGCGCGCAGTCTATCGGCCAGGTGCCCGAGATTGGTGCGGTCCGTGGTTTGGATCGAAACGTCGGTGTTCAGTCGGGCGGAAATCCGCCGCGCGCGATGAAATCGGCGATCATCGGTACAGCGCGCTCGGGCGTTTCCTCGTGTGGGATGTGGCCGCATTTATTGAGCACCACGAGCCTGGAGTTCCTGAGGCGGCGATGCAGCCGCTGGCCGAGGCGCCAGGGTACGCCCCGGTCCTCGCGTCCCCACAGGAGCAGCGCCGGAACGCCGGCCGCGTCCAC
>JAHFPN010000148.1 GCA_023269635.1 Hyphomicrobiales bacterium
GTCGCGGTGAATGGCTTGAACGTCGAGGTCGAGGGGCTCGACGCGGTGGAGGGGACGCCGGTGCTCGACATCAAGCCGGTCTGGTCCGGCAATTTCCCGCGCGGCAGCTTCCGCGAGCCCGCCTGGGCGAAGGAGCTGATGGCAAATTATTGGTGAGGCCGGAAGCGCGCGCCGCTCTTGCGTCGCGCGGGCGTTTCTGGTCCCCTCGCCGCTCGCGGAGGCGCTCGATGGTCCCGTTCTTCGTGCAGATCAAGTGTCAGCTCGGCAAGTCCTACGAGGTCGCGAACCGGCTCGCCGACGCCGAGATCGCCTCCGAGATCTATTCCACCGCCGGCGAGTTCGATTTGCTCGTCAAGTTCTACGTCGACGACGGCACCGACATCGGCCATTTCGTCAACGAAAAGGTGCAGTCGATCCCGGGCATCCAGGACACCCGCACCATCATCACGTTCAAGGCGTTCTGAGCCTCACCTCCCCCGCTTGCGGGGGAGGTCGGCGCGCGAAGCGCGCCGGGAGGGGGTAGGCATTCGTCGAATCGAGCTCAGCCCCCTCCCCATCCCTCCCCCGCAAGCGGGGGAGGGAGCGATCCCGTAGAACGTCTCTCACACCGCCGGCCCGCCGGGCGGGGTCTCCGCCTCGCGCTCGGGCGTGCGATCGAGCCCGAGTTGGCGCTCACGCCAGATCACGAACAGGCCCGCCGCGATCACGACAACCGCCCCCATTAACACGACCGGCTCCGGCACCTCGCTGAAGGCGAGATAGCCGATCACCACCGCCCACAGCATGGTCGCGTAGGCGAACGGCGCCACCACCGAGGCCGGCGCGTGGCGATAGCTGTCGGTGAGAAAGATCTGGCCGATGCCCCCGAAGATGCCGATCCCGACCAGCGCCGCGGCGTCCGCGAGCGACGGCACGATCCAGCCCGAAGGCAGCGTGGCAAGGCCGGCGACCGAGGAGATCACCGAGAACGAGAACACGATCGAGGCCGTAGTCTCGGTCGCAGTCAGCCGGCGTACCTGGGTCATGGCCGCGGCGGTCAGGAACGCGCCCGCGAGCATCAGGAGCGCACCATAGGCCGCGGTCTCGTCGCGCGGGGTCAGCGTCAAGTGCGGCGAAATCATCACCACGACGCCGACGAAGCCGACCCCGACCGCGCTCCAGCGCCACATGCGCACGATCTCGCCCAGGAAAATCGCGGCGAGCGCCACGTTCATCAAGGGCGTCGCGAACGTGATCGCAGTCGCGTCCGCGAGCGGCAGCCGCGCCAGCCCGGCGAACATCGCATACATGGCCGCAACCCCGGTGATGGCGCGGGCGAGATGGCTCCAGGGGCTTGCCATCTGCACCGCGGAAGCGAGCTCGTTCCGCCACGCCAGCATCAGGAGCAGCGGCACCAGCGCCAGGAAGCTGCGCGCGAAGATCACCTCGCCGAGCGGCACCCGCTCGCCGAGATAGCGGATCAGCCCGCCCATCAGCGTGAACAGGAAAGTCGCCGCCAGCTGCAGCGCGATGCCGAGAAAGACGTTCATGGCGTACCGCCCCGCGCCGCGCCGGGGCGCGGGTCAAGCGCGAGCCGGGGCCCCGCGCTCAACTGCCCTGGTGGCCGGCCTTGCCCCCGTGCGACGCGGCCTGGATCGCCTGCCACACGCGCAGCGGCGTCGCCGGCATGTCGAGGTGCTTGATCCCGTAGCCGCGATGCAGCGCGTCCACCACCGCGTTCATCACCGCGGGCGTCGCGCCGATGGTGCCGGCCTCGCCCGCGCCCTTCACCCCGAGCGGGTTGGTGGTGCAACGGATGTTCCGGGTCTCGAACTCGATCGAGGGCATCTCGTCGGCGTGCGGCATGGCGTAGTCCATGAAGCTCGCGGTGATGAGCTGGCCCGCCTCATCATAGACCGCCTGCTCGGTAAGCGCCTGGCCCGCGCCCTGCACGACGCCGCCGTGCACCTGGCCCGCGAGCAGGAGCGGATTGAGGGTGACGCCGAAATCGTCCACCACCACGTAGCGCGCGAACTCGGTGGTGCCGGTCAAGGGATCGATCTCGACCTCGCAGACATGGGTGCCGTTGGGATAGGTCGGCGCCGAGGGGATGAAATTATCCTCCTTGCCCTCGAGCAGCTCGGGCTTCGCCTGGCCGAGCGCCGCGACGCGCGCGTAGGTGATGCCGCGGTCGGTGCCCGCCACTTTCACCTGACCGTCGGCGAGCACCAGATCGTCGATCGAGGCTTCGAGTTCCTCGCCGGCGAGCCGCTTCATGTTGGTGACGAGCTTGGCGGTCGCCATCTGCATCACCGGGCCGCCGGTCGGCATCGAGCGCGAGCCGACCGTGCCGCCGCCGCTGGCGATCAAATCGGTGTCGCCTTGCACGATGTTGATCTTCTCCAGCGGCAGGTGCACCTGGTCGGAGACGATCTGGGCGTAGGTGGTCCGGTGTCCCTGGCCCTGCGATTGGGTTCCGATCAGCACCGTGATCGTCCCGTCCTTCTCCAGCCGCGAGACGCAATTCTCCGGCGCGGTTTGCCCGCAGGCCTCGATATAGGTCGAGAGCCCGATGCCGCGCAACTTGCCGCGCTGCTTGGACTCCTCGAGGCGCTTGCCGAAGCCCTTCCAGTCCGCGATCTCCTGCGCGCGCTTCAGGTGCCCGGCAAAATCGCCGGTGTCGTAGACTTTTCCGCTGGCGGTCGTGTAGGGCATGTCGGACGCCGGGATGAAATTCTTCCGCCGCACCTCGTCCGGCGCCATCCCGAGTTCGTGCGCGGCGAAGTCCACCAGCCGTTCGATCGTATAGGCCGCTTCCGGCCGTCCGGCGCCGCGATAAGCGTCGGTCGGCAGCGCGTGGGCAAAGATACCGCGTACCCGCGCATAGAGCGCCGGGATTCGATAGGTGCCGGTGAGCATGCTGGCCCCGAGATACGGCACATAGGGCGCGACGAACCCGAGATAGGCGCCCATGCTGGCGAGCAATTCCACGCGCATGCCGAGGAAACGGCCCTCCTTGTCCAGCGCCATCTCCGCAACCGCATAATTGTCGCGGCCCTGCGCGTCGGCGATGAAGTGCTCGTTGCGTTCGGAAATCCACGCCACCGTCTTGCCCAGCTTCTTCGCCGCGACGGCGGCGAGCGCATATTCGCGATACGGCCCGCCCTTGACGCCGAAGCCGCCGCCCACATCCTTGGTCAGCACGTGCAGTTGCGGATCGGGTACGCCGAGCGTGTGCGCGATCGTATGGCGGATCAGGTGTGCGCCCTGACTGGAAACCGTGAGCTTGTAGCGACCCGTGGTCTGGTCATACGAGGCGATGACGCCGCGCGTCTCCATGTAGTTGCAGACCAGCCGCTGGTTGATATGCGGCAGCTTGACGACCTTGTGCGCGTGCTGGAACGCGCGCTCGGTCGCGGCCTTGTCGCCGATCTCGACCATGAAACTCACATTGCCGTTGCGCTCCGGCCAGACCAGCGGCGCGCCCGGCTCGGCCGCGGCGCGCAGGTCGGCAACCGCCGGGAGCGGTTGCCAGTCGACGGCCACCGCCTCGGCCGCGTCGCGTGCCTGATCCACCGTGTCGGCCACCACGAACGCGATCGCATCGCCCACGTGGCGCACCGTGTCGGCCGCCAGCACCGGATAAGGCGGAACCCACAGCGCCTTCTCGTCGGAAGGCTTCATGAGGAAGACGGCCAGGCACATGATCGGCTTCAGGTCGGCGACGTCGGCCGCGGTCAGGATCGTCTTGACGCCGGGCATGCTGCGCGCCTTGGCCAGATCGGTGATCTTGAAGCGCGCGTGCGCATGCGGTGAGCGCACCAGCACGGCGCGCAGCGCGCCGGCCGGAATCTCGTCGGCCACGTACTTGCCCTTGCCGGTGACCAGAGCCGGATCCTCGAGCCTAGTCACCGGCTGGCCGGCACCGAATTTCGGGATGTTCATGCGCCCCTCCAAAACAACGGTTTTTCTTAGCACAGGCGCGGCGGCGGTTCACTCCGCGGGCGCGCGCGAAGGCCGGCGTGTGGACCGCCAGACGAAATCGGCGAACCGGCGGCTCACCACGAAGAACACCGGCGTGAACACCAGGCCGAAGCCGGTGACCCCGATCATGCCGGCAAATACCGCCGTGCCCAGCGCCTGCCGGAGTTCCGCCCCCGCGCCGGACGCCCACACCAGTGGGACGACGCCCAGGATAAACGCGAGCGAGGTCATCAGAATGGGCCGCAGCCGGAGCCGCGCCGCCTCCACCGCTGCGGACAGCATGTCGCGGCCGCGGTCCTCGAGCTGCTTTCCGAACTCCACCATCAGGATCGCGTTCTTGGCGGCGAGCGCGATCAGCACCACGAAGCCGACCTGGGTCAGGATATTGTTGTCCTGCCCGCGCAGGATCACGCCCGTGATCGCGGCGACCAGGCACATGGGCACGATCAGGATCACCGCCAGCGGCAGCGTCAGGCTCTCGAACTGCGCCGCCAGCAACAGGAACACGAACACCACGGCGAGCAGGAAGGCGAAGATCGCGGTATTGCCGGCGCGAATCTGCTGGAACGCGAGCCCGGTCCAGTCGTAACCGAAACCCTCGGGCAACACCTGGGCCGCGAGCCGCTCCATGATCGCGATCGCCTCGCCCTGGCTGATGCCGAGTGCGGCGGTCCCGTCGAGCTCGGCTGCGGGATAGAGGTTGTAGCGCGGCACTCGATAGGGCCCTGAGAGATCCCGCACCGTGGTGAAGGAGCCGAGCGGCACGGTGTCGCCGCGCGCGTTGCGCACGCGGATCTTCATGACGTCGCTCGCATCCTGGCGGAACTTGTCCTCGGCCTGCGCCATGACCCGGAAGGTGCGGCCGAACAGGTTGAAGTCGTTGACGTAGGACGAGCCGATATAGATCGAGAGCGCCGCGAACACGTCGGAGATGTTGACGCCGAGCAACTGCGCCTTGGTGCGGTCGATGTCGAGATAGAGCTGCGGGGTCGAAGTCTCGAACAGCGAGAATACCTGGGCGACCCCGGGCGTGCGCGCGGCCGTGCCCATCATGGCGTAGACCACGCCCTGCAACGCCTCCGGCCCGCGGCCGGCGCGGTCCTCGATCATCAGGCGGAAGCCGGCGGCATTGCCGATGCCCTGCACCGGCGGCGGCTGCACCACGATGAGGAATGCCTCCTGGATCGCGGCAAGGCGCTGGAACAGCGCGCCCTGGATCGCGGCCACGGATTTCCGTGGGTCCTTCTGCCGCACCTCGAACGGCTCCAGCACCGCGAACAGCGCGCCGGAATTGGGCGCCACCGTGAAGGTGGCGCCGGAGAAGCCGACGATATTGACCGCGTGCGCGACGCCGGGCGTCGCGAGCGCGATCTCGCCGGCACGGCGCATCACCTCGTCGGTGCGCGCGAGCGAGGCGCCGGGCGGAAGCTGCGCCGCGATGATCAGGAAGTTGCGGTCGATCTGTGGGATGAAGCCCTGCGGCGTGCGGCGGAATTCGTTCAACCCGAAGGCGACCACCGCCACATAGACGACCAGCATGATGGTCGTGATCCGCACGACCTTTCCGCTGAGCAGGTGGTAGCCCTTGGCGAACCGGTCGAAGCCCCGGTTGAACAGCGCGAAGAACTTCCGGATCGGCACTTCCCACGGCCGCGGCCGGCCCTTGCCCTTCGGCCTCAGGAGCAGCGCGCACATGGCCGGCGACAGCGTGAGCGAGACGAGAAGCGAGATCCATGCGGTGCCCGCGATGGTGAGCGCGAACTGCCGGTAGAACTGGCCGGAGATGCCGGTGATGAAGGCCGAGGGGATGAACACGGCCGAGAGCACGAGCGCGATCGCGACCAGCGCCGCGCCCACTTCATCCATGGTCTTGGCGGCCGCGTCGCGCGGGCTCAGGCCCGCCGCGATGTTGCGCTCGACGTTCTCCACCACCACGATCGCGTCGTCGACCACGATGCCGATGGCGAGCACGAGCCCAAACAGGGTCAGATTGTTGATGCTGAACCCGAACAGGCCCATCAGGAAGAAGGCGCCGATGAGCGAGATCGGGATCGCCAGCAACGGGATGATCGCCGCCCGCCAGCTCTGCAGGAACAGGACGACCACCAGCACGACCAGGAGGATCGCCTCGAAGATCGTATCGCGCACCGCGTCCACCGACTGGGCGATGAACCGGGTCGGGTCGTAGATGATTTCGTACTTGAGCCCGGCCGGGAAACGCTGCGCAAGCTCTGCCATCGCCTTGCGGATGCCGTCGGCGGTGGCGAGCGCGTTCGATCCCGGCCGCTGGAACACGGCAAGCGCCACCGCCGGGTCGCGATCCAGATAGGAATTCGTCGTGTAGTCGAGCGCCGCGAGATCGACGCGCTCGACGTCCTTGAGCAGCACGGTCGCGTTCGCCGTGGTCTTGATCACGATGTTCCCGAACTCGGCCGGATCCACGAGCCGGCCTTGCGTCCGCACCGCGATCTGGAACGCGCGCGCGTCGG
>JAHFPN010000026.1 GCA_023269635.1 Hyphomicrobiales bacterium
GTGCGGCCGAGCGCGCCGGTGTCCGCCGAAGCTGCCCCGGCGCAAGGGCCGCGCCCGTTCCGCGCCGGCGGCGGGCGGGCGACGCGCGCCGGCGAGCGCCGCGCGTTCCAGGCCAAGCTCCTGGTCGGCGGCCTGGTCCTGCTCCTGCTCGTGGTCGCGGGCGGACTCGCCTATCAATATGGCGGCCGCATCGCGGGCTTGATCGGCCTCGGCACCTCGAGCCTGGTCGCGGATCGCAAAGTCGGCGACCGCGTCACCGAGCCCACCACCGCGCCGCGCGCGCCGGCGCCCTCCACCACGGTGGCGCCGGTCGGCCAGCGTGCCGCGCTCTACGAGGAAAACCCGGGCGGCGGACAGCAATTGCAGAGCTTCGTCGGCACCGCGGTCTGGCGCACCGAAACCGTGACCGCCGGGCCCGACAAGCCGCCGGACGTGGGCGTGCGGGTCGACATCGAGATCCCCGACCGGCGCATGACGGCGGTGATGACCATCCGCCGCAACCCGGACCCGGCGCTGCCGGCCACGCACACGATCGAGATCCAGTTCAACACGCCGAACGACCCGTTCGGCGGGATCGCCAACGTGCCGGGGCTGCGCATGAAGACCTCGGAAACCGCGCAGGGCACGCCGCTCGCGGGCCTGGTGGTGCGGGTGATGCCCGGCTATTTCCTGGTCGGCCTCGCCTCGCTCGACGTGGACCGCGAGCAGAATATGCAGGCGCTGCGCGAGCGCAGCTGGTTCGACATCCCGTTCGTCTACAGCAACGGCCGGCGCGCGGTGCTGGCGTTCGAGAAGGGCACGCCGGGCGAGCGCGCGATCAACGAGGCGCTGGCGGCCTGGGAGAAGAAGTAGCCCACGCTCGTCGTCCCGGCCGAGCGCGAAGCGCCAGCGCCGGGACCATTCCGCTCACGGTCATGCCCGGGCTTGACCCGGGCATCCACGTCTTTGCAAGCAGCTAGTTCGATTCGTGGATGGCCGCGTCACCCCCGGGTTTAACCCGGGGGCGGGCATGACGATGGAACGGAACCTAAGCGGGGCGATCGGACGCTTACTGCGCCGGCAGCGCCTTCGGCTGCTCGATGTCGCGCATCTTCGACGTCACCGCCTGCTGCACCTTCTCGAACGCGCGCACCTCGATCTGGCGCACGCGCTCGCGCGACACCCCGAACTCGCCGGCGAGCTGTTCGAGCGTGATCGGGTCCTCGGCGAGCCGGCGCGCCTCGAAGATGCGGCGCTCGCGCTCGTTCAGCACCGAAAGCGCGGACTTCAGCGCCGCGCGGCGATTCTCGAGCTCCTCGCCGGCGGCGAGCAAGGTCTCCTGGTTTTCGCGCTCGTCCACGAGCCAGTCCTGCCACTCGCCGCCTTCGGCCTCGGCGCGGATCGGCGCGTTGAGCGAGGCATCGCCGGCGAGCCGGCGGTTCATGTCGATCACTTCCTGCTCGGTGACGGAGAGCCGTCTCGCGATCTGCTTGACCTGGTCGGGCCGGAGATCGCCTTCCTCGAGCGCGGAGATCCGGCTCTTGGCCTTGCGCAGGTTGAAGAACAGCCGCTTCTGCGCCGCCGTGGTGCCGAGCTTCACCAGCGACCACGAGCGCAGGATGTATTCTTGGATCGACGCCCGGATCCACCACATGGCGTAGGTGGCGAGCCGGAAGCCCCTCTCCGGGTCGAAGCGTTTCACCGCCTGCATCAAGCCGACATTGCCCTCGGAGATCACCTCGCCGATCGGCAGCCCATAGCCGCGGTAGCCCATGGCGATCTTGGCCACGAGGCGGAGGTGCGAGGTGACGAGCTTGTGAGCGGCATCCCGGTCGTCATGCTCGCGCCAGGACTTGGCGAGCATGTATTCCTCCTGCGGCTCCAGCATCGGGAACCGTCGGATTTCGTCGAGATAGCGCGAAAGTCCGCCTTCGGCCGAGATGGCCGGCATAGCGGCAAAACGACGGGCCATAAGGCCTCCTGGTTCTCGGCCTCCGTACGGCGGGCCGAAGGTGGCGGCCGCGGAACGCGCCGACCGCACCGCACAATATATAGAACCGGATTGGGGCGGGAAAAAGCAGCCGATCACAAGGTTTTGAGGGCCTTAATCAGGCGCGCGAAATCCGCCGGCGGCTTGCTCTCGAAGGCGAGCCGCTTGCCGCTCGCCGGGTGCTCGAAGCCGAGGCGGAAGGCATGCAGCGCCTGCCGCCCGAGCGCCGCGAGCGCGTCGCGCGCGGCCGGCGCAAGCCGCGCCGCCTTGGTCTTGAACGCCGCGCCGTAAGTATCGTCGCCCAGCAGCGCATGGCCGATATGCGCGAAATGCACCCGGATTTGGTGGGTGCGGCCGGTCGCGAGCCGGCATTCCACCAGACTCGCCACCGGCTTCTTCTCCGCGTCGCGATAGATTTCCTTGACCGAGTAGCGCGTGAGCGCGCGGCGTCCGCCCGGCCGCACCGCCATCTTGACGCGCGTGTGCGGATCGCGGCCGATCGGTGCCTCGATCTCGCCGCTCGCCGGCGCCGGCACGCCCCAGACGATCGCGAGATAGGCGCGCTCGAGCGGTCCGCTGCGGCCGTGATCGGCGAACTGGCGCGCTAGCGCGTGATGCGCGCGGTCGTTCTTGGCCGCCACCAGGAGGCCGCTGGTGTCCTTGTCGAGCCGGTGCACGATACCGGGCCGCTTCTCGCCGCCGATGCCCGAGAGCGACTTGCCGCAATGGGCGATCAGCGCGTTCACCAGCGTGCCGGTGCGGTTGCCGGCCGCGGGATGCACCACCAGCCCGGCCGGCTTGTCGATCACGATCAGTTCTCGATCTTCGTATACGACGCTGAGCGGGATCGCCTCGGCCGCGGGTCGAGCCGGCTCCGGCGGCGGCACGCGCAGCTCGATCCGGTCGCCCGGTTTGACCCGGTATCCGGGGTCACCTATCGTCCGGCCGCCGACGCTCACCCGGCCCGCGCGGATCAGCGCTTGCAGCCGCGTGCGGCTCTGCTCGGCAAGCCGCGCGGCGAGCAGGCGATCGAGCCTGAGGCCGCGGTCCGCCGCACCGGCCGAGAGCTTCGCCACCCGTTCCTTCCCGCTTCCGTGCATCGACCAACCCGATGAAATCGCCCGACCCCGAGGCCCCGCTCGACCCCGCGCAGGCACGCCTATTGCAGCGCGTGCGCCGGATCGCGATAGGCTCGAGCCTGGTGATGCTCGTGGGCCTGCTCGCCGTATTCGGCGTGATCGGCTACCGCCTTTTTGCGAGCGCGGAAAGGGGTAAGCCGGCGCCCGATTTGACCGTGGCCCTGCCCAAGGGCGCGCGGGTGGTCTCGACCGCCGTGGCCGAGGGCAAGATTGCCGTGACCATCGAGCTCGGGGGCGCCACCGAAGTGCTGCTCTACGATCTCGCCACGCTGGAGCCGCGCGGCCGACTCAAGCTCGTTCCCGCCCCATAAAGGCATTCCCACGCATGACCGAAATCAACGTCGACAAGCAGTTCCATCCTCTGCTGCAGCCGGTGGCCCGGCGCACGATCGAGCAGCTTACCGACCTGAATCGCAAGGTGTATGCGCGGCCGGGAGTCTCCGCGATCGACGAGCGCGGCGAGTTCACCCAGCACTGGACCAGTCATCTGCGCGAGTTGTGCGAACTCGTCCATGGCGACGCGCGCGGCGAGGTCCGCTCGATCCTGGAGATCGGCGCGTTCGAGGGTCGCTCCACCGTGTTCCTCGCCACCTTCTTTCCCAATGCGCACATCGACACCATCGACACCTTCGCGGGCAGCGACGAGCACGTGGCGATGCAGCGGGCGGAGCCGCTGGAAACCATGTTCGACCGCAACACCGCCGCGTTCGCCGGCCGCATCACCAAGCACCGCGGCTATTCCTACGACCACCTGCCGCGCCTGCATGCCGCCGGACGCCGCTTCGACGTTGCCTTCATCGACGGCAGCCATTTCGCCGACGACATCTATGTGGACACGTTTTATTGTTGGGCGATGCTGAAGCCGGGCGGCGTCCTCATCTGGGACGACTATCTCTGGGGCGAATACGCCAATCGTCTCGCCAACCCGCCTGCTGCCATCGAGCGTTTCCTCGAGGTGCACGCCGGCGACTACGAGCCGCTGTTCGCGGAATGGCTGGTGGCGATTCGGAAGAATGAGACGGAGAAGGCACGCGCAT
The DNA here is from genome assembly GCA_023269635.1 of Hyphomicrobiales bacterium. Classification (GTDB taxonomy): domain Bacteria; phylum Pseudomonadota; class Alphaproteobacteria; order Rhizobiales; family Xanthobacteraceae; genus JAHFPN01. Next base: position 4,146 of record JAHFPN010000026.1, read on the forward strand.
TCTGGCAGCCGCGGCAAAGCAGGCGGTCCAGAATGATTCGATTCGTTCTCGAGAAACTCGGATTGGGATCATGGCAACACTGAAGAACCGCAAGATCGTCCTCGCCTCCCGTCCGGTCGGCGAGCCGAAGGCATCCGACTTCCGCCTGGAGGAGGCGCCGGCACCCGCCCCGCGCGAGGGCGAGATGCTGCTCAAGACGCGTTGGCTCTCGCTCGATCCCTATATGCGCGGGCGCATGAGCGCGGCCAAGTCGTACGTGAAGCCGGTCGAGGTCGGCGAGGTCATGGTCGGCGGCACCGTGAGCGAGGTGGTGGAGTCCAAACACCAGGGCTTCAAGCCGGGCGACATCGTCTCCGCTTTCGCCGGCTGGCAGGACTACGCGCTCTCCGACGGCAGCATGCTGCAGAAGCTCGATCCCAAGCTGGCGCCGCTATCGACCGCGCTCGGCGTGCTCGGCATGCCGGGCATGACCGCCTATTTCGGGCTCTTGGACATCGGCAAGCCCAAGGCGGGCGAGACCGTGGTGGTCTCGGCCGCTTCCGGTGCGGTCGGCGCCGTGGTCGGGCAGATCGCGAAGCTCAAGGGCTGCCGCGTGGTGGGGGTCGCCGGCGGCCCAGAGAAGTGCCGCTACGTCACCGGCGAGCTCGGCTTCGATGCCTGCGTCGATCACCGCGCGCCGGATCTCGCCGAGAAACTCGCGGCCGCGTGCCCCCAGGGCGCCGACGTCTATTTCGAGAACGTGGGCGGCTCGACCTGGGCCGCGGTGTTCCCGCTGTTCAACAACTACGCGCGCGTGCCGGTGTGCGGGATGATCGCGCATTACAACGACACCGAGCTGCCGCCCGGGCCGGACCGCACCGTGCAGCTCATGCGCGCGGTCTTGACCAAGCGGCTCACGCTCCGCGGCTTCATCGTGTTCGACTTCGTCGCCCGCATCGGCGAGTTCCAACGCGAGATGAGCGAATGGGTGCGCGCGGGCAAGATCAAGTACCGCGAGGACGTGATCGAGGGCCTGGAGAACGCGCCCGCGGGGCTGATCGGGATGCTGAAGGGGAAGAATTTCGGGAAGCTGCTGGTGAAGGTGGCCTAGCGGATCATTTCTCTCGTCATGCCCGCCCCCGGGTTAAACCCGGGGGTGACCCGGGCATCCACGTCTTCGGGCGGCACGGCAGAAAAAACGTGGATGGCCGGGACTTCAGGCGCGAAGACGGCGCTTCGCGCCTTTCGCCCGGCCATGACGGGGATAGAGAAGCGTCGACCGATCAAGGGCTTATAGGAAATCAATCACAGCCACGCGGGAATCTATCCCCGCCGCTTCGCGCGCCATTATGTTCGGGCACGTCCCGGTCCACCGAGGGGCGCATCCGGATGCGATCCGATGTGGGGCCGGGATCGGCGCCCGCGGTCGTGCCTCGCAAGCGCGATCCCGGGAGGCCTCGGGTAACCGTCCGGGCCGACTACGCGGCTCTGCCTTCAATGGCTGGACGGGGACAAGGCGAGGGAGGCGAAAGCCTCCCGCTAGGGGCTGTGAAGAGCAGCCCGTCGGGTCCCAGGAAGCACGGTCCCGAGGACAGAAAACGCCGGACGGAGCGCCCGCGAGGCGCCGCGCCCGAGAAGGGCGCGAACAACGATTGACGTAGCGCCGGACAGCGCTCCGTCCCCCTCGCCCTGTCCCCGCGAAAGCGGGGATCGAGCGAGGGCGAGAGAAAGGATCAAGGCTCGGACGCAAGCGCGTCGCGAGAACGAGAACCCATCTTCACCTCTCCCCGACGGGGAGAGGTCGACCGCGCAAAGCGCGGTCGGGCGAGGGGGGTCGACAATGATTTGGACTGCCAACGCCGATCCCCCTCACCCGGCTCGCCGCTATCGCGGCTCGCCACCCTCTCCCCGACGGGGAGAGGGGAAATTGTGTCCCAGCGCGCCACCGGAGCGGATTTGCTAGATTGCCGCCATGACCAAGCCGTTCATCGACAACCAGCAGCGCGCGGAAGCCTATCTCGCCCGCTTCAAGGCCGGCCCGGTGCCGCACTGGATCGATGGCAAGCCCGACGCCGGCGCGGGTGAGACCTTCGACGATCTTTCGCCGGTCGACGGCCGCCTGCTCGCGAAGATCGCGCGCGGGCGCGAAGCCGATGTCGATCGCGCCGCCAAGGCCGCAGGCCGCGCCTTTCCGGCCTGGTCCAGGACCACGGGCAGCGAGCGCCGCGCGCTCCTGCACAAGATCGCCGACAAGATCGTGGCGCGCGCCGATGAGATCGCCTTCATCGAGTGCATGGATAGCGGCCAGGCGCTGCGCTACATGAGCAAGGCGGCGCTGCGCGCGGCCGAGAATTTCCGCTTCTTCGCCGACCGCGCGCCGAACGCGGGCAACGGCCTCGCGCTCCCGGCCGAGGGCCAGCTCAACTACACGATCCGCCAGCCGATCGGCCCCGTGGGCGTGATCACGCCCTGGAACACGCCGTTCATGCTCTCGACCTGGAAGATCGCGCCCGCGCTCGCCGCCGGCTGCACAGTGGTGCACAAGCCCGCGGAATGGAGCCCACTCACGGCGATGCTGTTGTCGGAGATCGCGGGCGAAGTGCTGCCCGCGGGCGTGCTCAATCTCGTACACGGCATCGGCGAGGAGGCGGGCCGCGCGCTCACCGAGCATCCGGCCATCAAGGCCATCGGCTTCGTCGGCGAGTCGGCGACCGGCAGCCGGATCATGGCGCAAGGCGCGCCGACCCTGAAGCGCGTGCATTTCGAGCTCGGCGGCAAGAACCCGATTGTAATCTTCGACGACGCCGACCTCGAGCGCGCCATCGATGGCGCGCTGTTCATGATCTATTCGCTCAACGGCGAGCGTTGCACCTCGTCGAGCCGCGCGCTCGTTCAGGCCGGGATCTATGATGAGTTCGTGAGAAGCGCGACCGAGCGCATCAAGAAGATCAAGATCGGCCATCCGCTCGATCCCGCCACCGAGCTCGGCCCGTTGATTCACGTGAACCACCTGGAGAAGGTCACGCGCTACTATGCGCTCGCCAAGCAAGAGGGCGCGCGGGTGATCGAGGGCGGAGTCGGGGAAAAGCCCGCGCGCGGCTACTACGCGATGCCGGTGCTGTTCGCCGACGCTCGGAACGAGATGCGGATCGCGCAGGAAGAAATCTTCGGCCCCGCGCTCACGGCGATCCCGTTCCAGGACGAGGCCGAGGCGCTGAAGCTCGCGAACGACGTGCGCTATGGGCTGACGGCTTACATCTGGACCCGCGACGTGGCCCGCGCGCACCGCATGGCGCAAGGCGTGGAGGCCGGCATGGTCTGGATCAATTCGGAGAACGTGCGCCACTTGCCGGCGCCGTTCGGCGGCGTGAAGGCGTCCGGCATCGGCCGCGACGGCGGCGACTACAGCTTCGATTTCTACATGGAAACCAAGAACATTGCGGTCGCGCTGGGCGACCACAAGATCCCGAAAATTGGCGAATGAGTTGGAATCGCTACTTCCCGGAATGACGAGTTCATAGCCCATGCCGCTCAAGCCCCCCGTCTTCGACCCGCCGTTCAACATCCTGCGTGCGAGCCATGTGGTGCTCGGGGTCACGGATCTCGCCGCCTCGCGCGCGTTCTATGCGGACTGCCTCGGGCTGCTCGCGACCGAGCAAACCAAGGACACGCTCTACCTGCGCGGCATCGAGGAGCGCAATCACCATTCGATCGTGCTGCGCGAGACCGGCGAGCCGCTCTGCTACGCGCTCGGCTACAAGGTCGGCGAGGAGGAGGACCTCGACAAGGCCGCGCACTGGTTCCGCGCGCGCGGGCTGCCGACCGAATTCCGTCAGGTGCCGTTCCAGGGCCGCACATTGTTCGCGCGCGACGCGCGCGGCATGCCGCTCGAGCTCTACGCCACCATGTGGCGCGACCGGAGCGCGATCCGCCAATACGGCCTGCATCGCGGCGCCCGCATCCAGCGCATCGACCACCTCAACTGCTTCACCGACGACGTGCAGTCGAGCTTCGAGTTCTACAACGAGCTAGGCTTCAAGCTCACCGAATACACCGAGACCGAGGACGCCCCGCCGCAATTCTGGGCGACCTGGATGGCGCGCAAGGGCAACGTGCACGACATCGCCTTCACCAACGGCTTCGGCCCGCGCCTGCATCATATCGGCGTGTGGACGGCGTCGGCGATCGACATCATCAACATCTGCGACGTGATGGCTTCGACCGGCTATCTGCAAAACATGGAGCGCGGGCCCGGCCGCCACGGCATTTCCAACGCCTTCTTCCTGTACACCCGCGACCCCGACGGCCACCGGGTCGAGATGTTCACCAGCGACTATCTGACCGTGGACCACGACAACGAGCCGGTGCGCTGGACGCTGCGCGATCCGCAGCGGCAAACGCTATGGGGCCATCCGGCGCCGAAGTCCTGGTTCGAGCAGGGCACCGTGTTCGAAGGCTGCCCGGTGCGGCCGCCGGTGCTCGAGGCGCAACCGATCGTGGCGCGCTGAACCATGAACGCGCCTCGCCGTTTTCTTTCACCTCCCCCTGCAAGGGGGAGGTCGGCGGGCCCGGCGGAAGCCGGGCACGCCGCGAGGGGGTCGTTCGCCCGCGGAAAAGGGACCCCCTCCCTGACCCTCCCCCTTTCAGGGGGAGGCGACAGGTAACTCAGGTCGTTCGCGAGGCGCACTAACCGCCCATGGAATTGATCGTCTTCGTCGCCGTGCTGATCTCCGCCTTGATGCACGCGGGCTGGAACGCGGTGGTCAAGGTCGGGCTCGACCGCACCTCCTCGATCCTGTTGCTGTCGCTGGTGCAGAGCGGGCTCGCGCTCGTGCTGATGCCGTTGTTCCCGCTGCCGGCGGCCGCGGCCTGGCCGTGGCTCGCGGCCTCGGCGCTCTGCCACACCGGCTACAAGCTGTTCCTGATCCGCGCCTACGAGCACGGCGACCTCTCCCAAGTCTATCCGCTCGCGCGCGGCGCCGCGCCCTTGATCGTCGCGGTGGTGGGCGCGCTCGCGCTGGCTGAATCCATGACCGCGATCAAGGCGCTCGCGGTGATCGCGATCGCGCTCGGGGTCGCGGTGATGTCCTTGAAGGGCAGCGCCGATTTCGGCCGGCTGCCGGCGAACGCGATCGGCTATGCGCTCGCCACCTCGGTCTTCATCGCCGCCTATTCGCTGGTGGACGGCGTCGGCGCGCGCGTCTCGGGCACCGCCTCCGGCTTCGTGATGTGGATGTTCGTGCTCGATGGCCTGGTCATGGTCGGCTACGGCGTCGCCACGCGCGGGCGAAGCGCGTTCACGCGCCTCAAGCCCGCGCTGCGCGAGGGCACGCTCGCGGGCGCGCTCTCGCTCGGCGCCTATTGGATCATCGTCTGGGCCTTCACACAGGCGCCGATCGCGCTGGTGGTGGCGCTGCGCGAGACCAGCGTGCTGTTCGCCATGCTGATCGCGGTGTTCATGCTGGGCGAAACCGCCGGCCGCTGGCGCTGGGCCGCGGCCGCGCTCATCGTTGCCGGCGTGGCGCTGATCCGGATCTGACGCGCCGTGCGGGCTTGAAGGCTTCAGGCTTCGAGGCTAAGACCGACGGCCGCGCTCCCTTCGTCTAGCGGCCCAGGACGTCGCCCTCTCACGGCGAAAACACGGGTTCGATTCCCGTAGGGAGCGCCAGCGCCGAAAAAAGTCTCTTTTCTGTCGAAGGCAGGCTGTCGGACCGTTCGTCTTCTTGCTTTAGCGGGCCGTATTGCGCTAAAATACAACGTATGCTAATGTATTTCAATGAATGTAGCAACATCGAAACCCCAACGGGATATGGCCAAGGACGGCGCAATCTCGGTTCGTCTCGCGTCCGAGGTTAAGGCAGAGCTTGAAAAAACTGCAGTGGCGGATCATCGAACGCTCACCTCGCTTGTCGAAAAAATCCTGATCGAAGCCCTTCGTTCTGGTAGCCGACGGCAGCAGTCCGCTGGCTTGGACGTGGCCGGGTTGATAGCGGCTGCCTTTCAACAGGCGAGCCATCGCCAACAGCCGCTCCATCAGTCCTGGATAAAAATCTCGTTCCGCGTTGGTTCGCGACTTCCACAGTCGCTGCTATCATTTTCCATTCAACAGCTCGGCACCCTCGATCTCATACTGCGATGTATGGAAGATGACTTCGTCGTCCCAGCGCAGAGCGAGGCGACGGAAAGTATCCTTCGGTTTCACTTCCAAAAGTTGCTGTCCGATCTGTGGATTGGAAGCGCGTACGAGATCGTTCGCTTGATGACTGAGCCAAAGTTCATGCCTGGCTCCGATGCTCTCATAGCGCTGGCGCATGATTTGCGAATGGTGCGAGTTCCGCTTGAAAAGCATGCAATTGCCGCCGAGAAGAAATTAAAGGGACCGCTACGCATGCGTAAATCCCCGCCGAAAGGTGACGAGAGCGACGAATACCTATATTCGGCAGATGACCCAACAAGAGCGCACATCATGCCTACGGGGATTTCGAGCCGAGGATCGGTGATGTGGCAGACGATCGACGTATCCGCTGGGAAGGAATATTGGATCGAAAGACGAGAAATTTCGGAACGCATGGTAAAGCTATTCGAGTTGGAACCAGTCGCGTCGGCGAAATCAGAGCGATCTAAGTAGCTCTGCTCGCACCGACGCCACCACGCGTGGCGGCTCTTGCGTTCGCGCCGCTAATCCCCAAATCATGCGAAACGCAATTTGGCCGCCTCAAAGCTGAGCGACTAAAGTCGCCTGACCTGCGCAGTGCCGTAGGGAGCGCCAATCGATTTGCGAGAGCGAACTGCTTACTTCTTCTTCCGCTTCTCGCCCTTGGCCCTGCGCTTGATGTCCTGACCGTGCGCGCGCTTGTAGGTCTGGATGTCCTTGAATTTCCCCTTCTTGTCGCGAACGGCATAGAGCTTCTTGCCGCGTGAGCTGCGCAGTGTGGTCCGTCTTGCCTTCCTGGCCATGATTTCCCCCAGTTCGGTTTTGAGCGATTCCTGTTAGCCCGAAACTCTACGTACTCGCACATACCCCAGCAATCGCGTCGGGGACAATTCCCTCAAGCCTTTGGACTAACCGCGCCGGCTCGCCGGGTTGCGAAACACCGACCGGGTCTATTGATTGCCGGGCCGCTCGCGGAATTTGCAAGCAAGATGGTCGGAATCGAAGTAAAAGAGGAAGCTGGGTCCGATTACAAGAAGACGGCGGACTACGCCAAGGCGCAGGATGCCGCGTGCGCGGCGCCGGCGGCGGTCGCTGCCAAATAGGAGACATGATGAACCCCATGGCCAAGCAACGCATCAGCTACGTGCCGCTCGAGCAAATGGACGCCGAGATGCGGAAGGAGATGGAGCGCTGCCAGCGCGAGGGCACGCCGCGGCCGGAGAGCACGGCCGTGCGCGCGCACGTTCCGGCCTGCTTCTGGTTCTTCGCCAATTCCTGGCGCGACATTTTCCGCAACGGCGTGCTCGAGCACGGCATCAAGGAACTGTGCCGGCTCTACGTCTCGCGCTCGGTGCAGTGCGAATATTGCGGCAACCAGCGCTCGGTGAAGGCGGCCAAAGCCGGCACCGTGATCGAGGATCAGGTCTTCGATCTTCTCAATTTCGAAAAATCGACCCGCTACAACGACCGCCAGAAGGCGGCGCTCGCCTATGCCGAGGCGATCGTCTGGCATCTCGACACCGACGACGCGTTCTGGGACCGCATGCACAAGCACTACAGCGAGCCGGAACTGGTGGAGCTCGGCTGCATGATCGGGCTCACGCTCGGCCAGCAGAGCTGGCTGCGCATGCTCAACATCGATCATCACGAAGTGATGGCCGGGACCAAGGCGTCGATGGCGCCGGGGTTCGAGGACGCGCAGGCGCTCGCCGCCAGCAAGTCGGCGACCGACTACTGGGCGAAGTCGAAGGTCGGCGGCGCGAAGACCGCGCAATAGAGCGCCGTGTCGGTGCCATAAACACTAGGGGAGGGGCAGATGGGACTCTATCCGGGTGACGCCTCCTGGCTCGACACCGCCGGCCGGCTGTTGATCGTCGCGTTCTTCGTGATCGTCGGCACCCGCAATCTCCAGAAGCATCACGTCGAGGATCACATCAAGCGCCTGACCTTCTTCAAGGCGCCGTTTCCGGCGGCGACCTTCTGGATCGGCGTCGTGCTCGAATTCGTCGGCTGAGCGCTCGTCCTGATCAACTGGCGTCCCGCGGTCGGCGTCCTGTGCCTGATCGTGTTCACGGTGCTGGCGACCGCGCTGTTGCTGCGGTTCTGGGAGATGGACGACCCGATGAAGCGGATGGGCATGCAGAACGGGTTGCTCGCCAATATCGCGGTCGTGGGCGGCCTGCTCCTGCTCCTGCAAAACGTCCGCTGAGCCGCGCGGCATGAAAGTGCCGAAGTGATACATGGCCGGTTGTCGCCGGCGCCGGTTCGTGATCAATAACGCGGCCGGCATCGAGCAGGCCTGCGCCAATCTTTGTTCGGGCCATCGTGTCCAATGGAAATTCGGGTGGGAACTATGAATCAAGCCGTCGTGGAAATGCGGACGCTGGGCAAGAACGGCCCCAAAGTATCGGCGATCGGGCTCGGCTGCATGTCGATGTCCGGCATCTACGGCGAGAGCGACGATGCCGCCTCGATCGCGACCATCCAACACGCGCTCGACCGCGGCATCAATTTCCTCGACACCGCCGACGCCTATGGCAACGGCCACAACGAGGGCCTCGTCGGCCGCGCGATCAAAGGCCGCCGCGATCAGGTCGTGCTCGCCACCAAGTTCGGGAACATCATGGCGACCCACAGCGTGGACGGCCGGCCCGAATACGTGATGCAGGCCTGCGACGCGAGCTTGAAGCGCCTCGGCGTCGAGGTGATCGATCTCTATTACCAGCACCGCGTCGATCCCAAGGTGCCGATCGAGGACACCGTCGGCGCCATGGCCAAGCTCGTCGCCCAAGGCAAGGTGCGCTTCCTCGGCCTCTCCGAAGCGCATCCGGAGACCATCCGCCGCGCCCACAAGGTCCATCCGATCGCGGCGGTGCAGACCGAGTTCTCGCTGCTCTACCGCGTCGAGGCCGAGGAGACGCGCAAGCTGACGCGCGCGCTTGGAATTTCCTTCGTCGCCTACGCGCCGCTCGGCCGGAGCTTCCTCACCGGCACGGTGCAGAGCCCCGACGACATCAAGGCCGACCGCCGCAGCCAGCATCCGCGCTTTCAGGGCGAGCACTTCGCCAGGAACCGCGCGCTCGCCGTCAAGGTCGAGGCCATCGCCAAGGAGAACGGCTGCACGCCGGCCCAGCTCGTGCTCGCGTGGCTATTGGCGCAAGGGCCGGACGTCATCCCGATCCCCGGCACCAAGCGCAAGGAACGAGTGGACGAGAATCTCGGGGCGCTTAAAGTGAAGCTCGGCGCCGCCGAGCTCGCGCGCCTCAGCGCGGCGATCCCGCCCGGCGCCGCCGCCGGCTTGCGCTATCCCGAGACCGCGATGCCCGGGCTCTATCGCTGATCCCTGCAAGGTCGGGATTGACCATTCGCCTGCCTTTGCTACGCCTGCAGCGTTGCGCCAACATGCTGGCGCAGGAGCGGAGCGACCGGTGAAGGCGACGGCTTCGAGCAGAGCGAGCGTCAGCATGAGCACGGCGGAGCGTGCGCTGCGCGCGGACGCGCGCATTCGCATCCGCGAGCTCGGCAAGCATTACGGCCCGCTCGAGGTATTCCGCGACGTCAATCTCGAGGTCGGCGACCGCGAGATCGTCTCGATCGTGGGCCCCTCCGGATGCGGCAAGACCACGCTCTTGCGCTGCATCGACGGGCTGATCCCGGCTTCCTCGGGCACCATCGAGATCGAGGGCGAGAAGGTGACGAGCCCGCTCCCCGGCATCGCCATGGTGTTCCAGCACTTCGGCCTGTTCCCGTGGAAGACTGTGTTCGCGAACATTGCCTATGGCCTGAAGCTCGCCGGTGTGCCCAAGGCCGAGATCGACGCGCGCGTGCCGCGCTTCATCAAGCTCGTGGGGCTCAACGGCTTCGAGCACGCCTATCCCTATCAGCTCTCCGGCGGCATGCAGCAGCGCTGCGGGCTCGCGCGCGCGCTCGCGATCGAGCCCAGGGTGCTCCTGATGGACGAGCCGTTCGCCGCCGTCGACGCGCAGACGCGGGAGATCCTCCAGTTCGAGCTGCTGCGCATCTGGCAGCTGCGGCCGACCAGCATGGTGTTCGTGACCCATTCGATCGAGGAGGCCGTGCTGATGGGCCACCGCGTGGTGGTGCTCAAGGGCCGCCCCGCCGGCGTATTCGAAACCATCGCGGTCGACCTGCCGCATCCGCGGACCCGCGCCACGCTCTCGTACCCGCGCTTTTCCGCACTGCGCGAGCACGTCTGGACCACGCTCATGGACGAGGCGCGGGCGGCGGAATTGCTGTTGCAGCGTTGATCGGTGGAAATGCTAGGCTTCGCAAGAAACCGGCATTGGCAGGGAGAAACACGATGAAATCTTGGCGTCGGATTTTCGTGGCCGCGCTCGCGCTTGCGGCGATACTCGGCGGCACCGCCTCGGCGCAGGACCAGCGGCCGACCATCACCATCGGCATGCCCGGCATTCCGCCGGTGTTCGTGAGCGTGCAGGCTTACGTGGCCCAGCAGCAGAAGCTGTTCGAGAAATACGGCGTCAACGTCGTGCTGCGGCCGTTCGACAGCGGCGCCGCCGCCGCGCGCGCCGTGGCCTCGGGCAACATCGACCTCTCGATGTCGCCGTCGGCGCTGATCGCGACCATGATCTCGAACAATCCGAGCGTCGATCTCGTCGTGATCTACGGCTACGAGAAGCCGGATTGGCTGCTCGGCACCCTGGATCCGAGCATCAAGCGTTGCGAGGACGTGAAGGGCAAGCCGGTCGGCGTCGACTCGCTCGGCGGCGCGCGCTCGATCGCGCTCAACATCATGCTGCGCAAGTGCAATCTCAAGGCCGACGACACCCAGCAGGTGCCCTTGAGCGCCAATATTGGAGCTGCGATGATTTCTGGGCAGCTCGCCATCGGCGTGCTGCACATCGACGACGTGCCGATCATCGAACGCGAGGCGAACAAGAAGGTCGGGATTCTGATCGACATCAACGACGTGGCGAAGGTGAATCACTATCTCAGCCTGGTCGCGAGCCAGAAGGCCACGACCGAGAAGCGCGATGCGCTGGTGCGGGTGCTGGCGGCCTTGATCGAGGCGGAGCGCTTCATGCGCGATCCGAAGAACATCGACGTCGTCGCCAAGGCTGCCGCGCCCACCGGCCGCAGCGATGCCGACGCCAAGTGGTCGATCCGCGAATACGTCAAGATGGAGTTCTGGCCGCACAATCACGGCCTCGACCAGAAGAAGCTGGAAGAGGTGATCGCGATCCAGAAACGGGTCGGCAACATCAAGGGCGATGCGGTGACCTACGGACGCCTCGTCGATCTCAAGCTCTACGACGAAGCGCTGAAGCTCGTGAAGTGAACGCCGAAAAACGCCGTCGCCCGCGGGGGACTGCCGAATGTTGACGCGCGCGAGCCGCTGGTCGCGCTGGGCGATTTCCCTGCTCGCGCTCGCGCTCGGCGCCCTGCTGTGGCAGGCGGTGGCGAGCCGCACCAATCCGGCGTTCCTGTCTTCGTTCACCGCAACCGCGGCGCGCATCGCGGAGCTCGCCGCCAACGGCGTGCTCACCGACGCGCTCAGGAGCTCGCTCGCGGTCTATCTCACCGGCCTCAGCGCCGCAATCGTGATCGGAGTCACGATCGGCCTCGTGCTCGCGCGCGTACGGCTGCTGCGCGTCGCGCTCGAGAGCTACATCATGCTGTTGTATGCGACGCCGATGGTGGCGTTGATTCCGTTCATCATGTCGATGATGGGTTTCGGCTTCGCGCCCAAGGCGCTGGTCGTGTTCCTGTTCGCGTTCTTCTCGGTGCTCTACAACACGATCGAAGGCGCGCGCAGCCTCAAACCCGAAATGCTGGAAGTCGCCTATTCGTTCCGCTCCGGCGAATGGGGGGTATGGCGCGACGTGCTCGTGCCCTACACGCTGCCGTTCGCGCTCACCGGCATCCGCCAAGGCATCGGCCGCGGGCTGGTGGGGCTCGTGGCCGGCGAATTCTTCCTGTCCGGCAGCGGCATCGGCCTGCTCATCATGCAGAGCGAGCGGGATTTCGACGTGCCGGCGCTCTATGGCTCGATCGTGGTGATCGCCGTGCTCGGCGCCGCGCTCATGGGCGTCGGCCGCATGCTCGAGAACCGCTTCGCCGCCTGGCGCGGGCTTGCGCGATGAGCGCTTCCGACCTGACGCTCGCGGAGGTGCGGCCGGCCTGGCGCTCCTGGCTCGGCCGCGACGCCGCGGCGCGCGTCGTGGCCGGCATCGCGATCCTGCTGGTTTGGGAATTCACCGTGCGGATGTGGGCGCCGGCCTTCGTGGCGCGGCCGAGCCGCATCATCGCGATGTTTCCGCCAGTGATCCTTGCTCCGGAGCTGTGGCAGGCGGCGGGCGCGACCTTCGGCGCCGTGCTGCAAGGCCTCGTGATCGCGTTCTTGCTCGGCACCCTCATCGGCGTCGCCATCGGCCGGCTGCCCTTGGCCGAGCGCTTCCTGCAGCTCTACGTGAACGGCCTGTTCGCCATGCCGATGGTGGCGATCCTGCCGCTGCTCACGCTCTATTTCGGCTATACCGGCGACGCGCGGCTCGCCACCGTGGTGTTCGCCGCGATCTTCGCGATCATCGTCAACGTCTCCGACGGCGCCCGCGCGGTGCCGCCGGAATATATCGAGGTATCGCGCGCATTCCGCGGCTCCGCCTGGTCGCGGCTGTTCGACGTGATCCTGCCTTCGTCGGTCCCGTATCTGCTCGCCGGCCTGAAGCTCGCCGCCGGCCGCGCGCTGATCGGCGCGGTGATCGCGGAATTCTACGCGTCGGTGCCCGGGCTCGGCTTCTACATCCTGTACAATACCCGTTCTTTCAAGCACAACGAGGCGTTCGTCGCGGTGATGCTGCTCGCCGTCGTCGGCGTCCTGTTCGAGCTCCTGCTGGCAAGGGGCACGGCGCGGTTCCTGCCCTGGTACCGCCGCGACGAAGCGCGCGACTGAGGACGCCATGGACGAGCGAACCCAGGACGCACGGGTCAAGGCCGCGGTCTCCCATTGGGCGGCGCGCTTCGTCGCCAACGGGGTGGCGCTCACCGATTTCGAGGAGGTCGTCGGCTCGATCCGCGGCTGGGACGAGTGGTGCCGCGCCTGGTGCGCGCGCGCCGCGCTGCACGAGGAAGTCGGCCGCGAGGCACTGGCCAAGAAGCAGCTGCTCAGCGCGGGCGAGCACCTGCAGCGCGCCGGGGTTTATTACCACTTCGCCAAGTTCCTGTTCGTGCACGACATTCCTCAGATGCGGGCCGCCCATATGAAGGCGGTCCAGTGCCGGCGCCTGGCGCTGCCGCATCTGCGGCCGCCGGGCGAGCGGGTCGAAATCCCCTACGAAGGCAAGCGCCTGTTCGGCATTCTGCGGCGCCCGGCCGGCGTCGCGCGGCCGCCGGTGCTGGTGATGGCGGTCGGCCTCGACTCCGCCAAGGAGGAGACCGCCGCCTACGAGGAGCCGTTCCTCGCGCGCGGCATCGCGACGCTCGCGTTCGACGGGCCCGGCCAGGGCGAGGGCGAGTACGATTTCGCGATCCGCGGCGACTATGAAGTGCCGGTCAAGGCGGTGCTCGATTTCGTGGCGACGCGGCCCGATCTCGACAGCGCGCGCATCGGCCTCTGGGGCGTGAGCCTCGGCGGCTATTACGCGCCGCGCGCGGCCGCGTTCGAGCCGCGCGTCAAGGCCTGCATCGCGCTCGCCGGGCCCTATGACTGGGCCGAGGCCTGGGACGGCCTGCCGGAGCTCACGCGCGAGGCGTACCGCGTGCGCAGCCGATGCTGGACCAACGAGGGAGCGAAACGCCACGCCGCGACGCTGACGCTCAAGGGCGTAGCCGAGCGCATCACCTGTCCGCTCTTCATCGTCACCGGCAAGCGCGACCGCATCGTCCCCTGGGAGCACGCCGAGCGGCTCGCGCGCGAGGCCAAGGGGCCGGTCGAGCTGCTCATCGTCGAGGACGGCAACCACGTCGCCAACAACCGCACCTATCGCTGGCGCACGCAAACCGCGGACTGGATGGCCGAGCGTCTCGGCGCGGTCTAGACGCGCTGCAAGCCGCGCGGCACGGCGTGTAGCCGCTCGATGCCGTCGGCCTTGATCAGCACGAGCTCGCCGGTCTGCACCCCGGCTTTGCCGTCGCGCGTCGCGACATTGGGCTGGATCACCACGGTCATCCCGGCCTTGAACGGCTCATTGGGCAGCGGGCCGGCCGGGCGGCTCGAGCTGCCGAGTATAGGCGGCAGATAGCCGCCGCCATAGCCGTGCAGCAGATCGTCGATGGTCGTGAAGCCGGCATCCTCGATCACCCGCGCGGCGGCGACGACCGCGGACGGCATGGCGCCGTCCCGCAAGACCGCGGCGATCGCGTCGAACGCCGCATCCGCGGCCGCGTGCAGCTCGCGATAGAGCGGCGGCGGTTGCTCGCCCACCGCGAAGCTGCGGAGTACCTGGCCGGGATGGTCCCAGAACGCGGCCGCGATCTCCGCCAGCACGATATCGCCCTTCTGCACGCGCCGGGTCGAAGCGAACTGCGCCGGCACCGCAAGCTGCGGGTCGTGCATCGGAGTCACGCCGAAATAGTGGATCACGTTGGTGCCGCCCTCGGGCGCATAGGCGCGCTCGACCAGATCGCCGAGCTCGCGCTCATTGAGGCCGGGCCGGAGGCCTTCGCCGAGCGCCGTCATCGCGCGATCGCTGAGGGCCGCGCCGATCCTGATCCAGTCGATTTCCTCCGCCGACTTGATCGTCCTGAGCCGCGTGTAGGCGCGATTGAGATCGCGAATTTCTCCGAAGCGCGCGCTTAGCGCCGCGTGCTGGGTGAAGAGCATCGGCCCGATGACGCCCACGCGGCCCGGCCTTGCGCCGCGCCGCGCCAGCTCGCCGATCGCCGCCTGAATCGAGGACTCGCCGCCCCATTCGACCGCCGCCTCGGCGAGGCGTCGGGCCAGCGGCAGATGATTGAAATATTGAATGAATAGCGCGTCGCGGCGGCCCGGCGAGAACACCCCGACCGCTTCCGCGGTCACCGGCCACTGGGTGAGCCACTGCACCGCCGAGCCGGTGCGATTGGCGCCGCAATAGACGAGGTGATCGAGGCCGGCTTCCGCGAGCAGGGCCTCGACCGCCGCGCGGCGGTGCACCATCTCGGTCTCCGAGAAGCGCGGAAACTCGGCTTCGAGAATGGCGCGGAGACGAGCCGGCAGCGAGAGCGGCATCGACGCTCAGCGCTTGCCGCGTCCGCCGCTGCGGGCCGGCTTGGCCTCCCGGCACGCGCGCCACACCTTCTCGCGCGTGGCCGGCATGTCGAGCTTGGCCCCGGCGCCGCCGGGAATCGCGTCGGCGATCGCGTTCATGATTGCGGCGAGCGCGGCCGTGGTGCCGGCCTCGCCCACGCCCTTCACGCCGAGCGGATTGGTTTTCGCCGGCACCGGATGCTCGTCGCCCTTGACGCTCGGGATCTCGTCGGCGCGCGGCATGGCGTAGTCCATGAACGAGCCCACGACCAGCTGGCCCGCGGCGTCATAGACGATCTCCTCGATGAGCGCCTGCCCGATACCTTGCGCCGCCCCGCCCTGCACCTGCGCCTCCACCAGCACGTGATCGAGCACGTTGCCGCAATCGTCCACGGCCGAGTAGGCGGGGATCTCGACGACGCCCGTTTCCGGATCGATCTCGACCTCGGCGATATGGCAGCCGTTCGGGAATGTGGTCGGGACATCGGTGGTGAGTTTGGTGTCGAGGCTCTCCGGGATCGAGCCGCGGGCTTTGAGCTGCCGTGCCCGTTCGGCAACCTCGAAGAGCCCAATCCGGCGGTCGGTGCCCTTCACCTCGAACGCGCCCTTGCGATAGTCGATGTCGGCTTCGGCGGCCTCGAGCAGGTTCGCGGCGATGGTTTTGCCCTTGTTCAGCATGGCCTCGGCGGTGCGCACGATGGCGCTGCCCGCGGTCATGGCCGAGCGCGAACCGACCGAGGCATAGCCTTGCAGTTCGAGCCGGCTGTCGCCGTGGCGATGCTTCACCTGCTCGGGCCCGATGCCGAGCCGCGCCGCGAGCAGCCGCGGGAACACGGTGGCGTGGCCCTGGCCGGTGGACTGCATGCCGAGCCCGAGCGAAATCTCCTCGCCGCCGGGGAAGGCGATGAGCGCGCTTTCCTTGGGCTGGGCACCCGCGTGCTCGAGGAAGCAGGAAATGCCGATGCCGCGAAGTTTCCCCCGCCGGGCCGAGAGCTTCCGCCGTTTCTCGAAGTCGGCATAACGAGCGAGCTTGAGCGCCTTGTCGAAAATCGTCTCGAACTCGCCGCTGTCGTATGTGTTCCCGACCGCGGTCTTGTGCGGCATGGCCGAGGACGGAATGAGGTTCTTCCGGCGCAAGCTGACCCGGTCGATGCCGCTGACGCGCGCCGCCTCCTCGACCAGGCGCTCCATCACGTAGTTGGCCTCGGGCCGACCCGCCCCGCGGTAGGGACCGATCGGGACCGTGTTGGTGAAGACGCAAACGAGCTCCGCGGCGATCTTCGGGATCGCGTAGACCGAGGGCAGGCAGCGGTAGAAGCTCATGGTCGAGATTTGCGCGCCGACAGCGGACAGGTACGCGCCGACGCTCGCGAGGTGGCGGACGCGGAGCGCGAGGAAGCGGCCGTCCGCGTCGAGCGCAAGCTCCGCCTCGGTCACGGCATCGCGCGCCTGGTTGTCGCTCTGGAACGCCTCGGCGCGCGTCGACATCCAATGCACCGGCCGGCCGACGCGGCGCGCGGCGATCATCAGCGCCGGATACTCCGGATAGGCCGGCGTCTTCATGCCGAACGCGCCGCCCACGTCCTCGGTGATCACCCGCAATTGCTCCCGGCGGATTCCCATGACGCCGATCAGCTGCTCGTGCTGGGTGCCGGCTCCTTGCGAGCAGGAGCGCAGGAGATAGCTGTCCGCGGCCGGATCGTAGCTCGCGGTGGCGCCGCGCGGCTCCAGGCTGGCGATGGCGACGCGCTGGTTGGCGACCGTGATGCGTGCGACGCGGGCCGCGCCCGCGATGATGCGCTCGACCTCACGCCGATTGGCCTCGTCGTCGGTGAAGCCGGGCCAGTCCACGGCGATATTGTTGGGCGCCTCGGGCCAGAGCTGCGGGGCCTCGGGTTTGATCGCCTCGCGCACGCCGGCGACCGCCGGCAGTGCCTCGTAATCGACGGAAACTTGCTCGCCCGCATCCTGGGCCTGCAGCAGCGTCTCGGCCACGACCAGCGCCACCGGATGCGCGCATGGGCGTGCGGGGATCGCACGAAGTATCCGACCGCCTGGTTCGGCAGCGGCGCGTCGTCCATGAAGCGCCCGCGCCCGCGCACGAGCGCCTCGTCCTCGAC
>JAHFPN010000149.1 GCA_023269635.1 Hyphomicrobiales bacterium
CATTCTACGAGGTTCCGATGCGATATCTCCACACCATGCTGCGCGTGCGCGATCTGGACAAGGCACTCGACTTCTACTGCAACCAGATCGGGCTGAAGGAAGCCTACCGGCGGGTGGACGAGAAGGGCCGTTACACGCTCGTGTTCCTGGCGGCGCCGGATGACGCTGCGTTGGTCGCAGGAAGCGGATCCAAGGGGCGCGCCGCGCCGCTCGTGGAGCTCACCTACAACTGGGACGGCGAGGACTATGGCGAGGCGCGCCACTTCGGTCACCTCGCCTATGAAGTGGACGATATCTACGCGGCCTGCGAGCGGCTGATGAAGGCAGGCACCGTGATCAACCGCCCGCCGCGCGACGGCCGCATGGCGTTCGTGCGCTCGCCCGACAAGCACTCGGTCGAGCTATTGCAGAAAGGCGAAGCGCTCCCGGCCAAGGAGCCGTGGAAGTCGATGCCGAACAGCGGGCATTGGTGAGAGGCGCGCATGCGGAACGCGAAAGCGCGCGCGACGTCTATCCCCTGATCGTCCGGCATTTGCTCGCGACCTGAGCGGCGCGCCAATCTTGTGCCGGCGTGGCCGGCTCCCTATAAGGGCCGCGCGAAGCAAATTTCGGATTCCGCGGCGGGCACCCATCGTCTAGCGGTCTAGGACGTCGCCCTTTCACGGCGAAAACACGGGTTCGAGTCCCGTTGGGTGCGCCACGTGCCGCCGAGACCGGAGAATACTCTTGGCCCGCGCGCCGTTACGCCTGGTTGAGACCGGCCCCGGCAAACCGCCGGAGCAGCCGGCCGCGCCGCCGCCCGACACTCCTGTCCCGCCAGACGACGAGCGCATGGATCCGAAAACGCGCGACCGCATGCTGCTCGGCATCGCGCTGTTCGCGTTGCTCCTGGTCCTCGGCAGCGTCTGGGTCATGGAGCGGCTCCTGGAAATGGGGAAAATCCAGGATTGCGTCTGGCAAGGCCGGCGCAATTGCGCGCCGATCTCCGCGCCCCCGCGTTAGTTCGAAATCCGTCTCAGCGCCGCGGCGCGGCCGGCGGCGGCGTCATGGGCACGGCCGGCTGGGCCATGGCCGGCGCCGGCATGGGATCGGCGCCGTCGAGCACGGTCACCGCGCGGCGGTTTTGCGACCAGCAGGAAAGCTCGTTGCAGGTCGCGACCCGGCGTTCGCGGCCATAGGACACGGTCTTGATCCGCTCCGCTAGGATGCCCTTCGCCACCAGGTAGTTCCGCACCGCGAGCGCGCGGCGATTGCCGATCGCCATGTTGCGCGCGCGGTCGCCCTTCTCGTCGGCGTGGCCTTCGATCGTCACCGTCGGCGCCGCATAGCGGAGCAACCAGGCCGCCTGCTTGTCGAGCGTCTCGGTCGCGGTCGGCGTCAGGTCGGCGGAATTTTCGTTGAAGAAAACGCGGTCGCCGACGTTCATGCGCAAGTCTTGCGCGCTGCCGGGCGCGACCCGCGCGATGGGCGCGCCGGGCGCCGTCTCCTCCGTAGAGCGCGGCGAGCTGCAGCCGACGGCGGCGGCGAGCAGCGTCAGCAGGACGCCGAAACGGAGCCACGACATGTCATGTTCCTCATGATCGACAAACGCGAACACTCTCTCGCGAGTGCTCACCGCTGAGCCGGCCCACCAGGTTGGCCGCTTCCACCGCGACCATGGTGCGGAATTTTTCCGTCTCTTCGGCGTTCTACTATGCGCCGTTGCCAGTCTAGCACCGGCAAGAGGAGGCGCTACGGCCGGCTTTCACGGAGGCGTGTAGCCAAGGCGGGCGCGTCCGCGCTTGCCCGGGCACCGCCTCCTCCTAGAATGGCCAGAATAGCAAAAACTGGGTGGAGCGTTTATGGGGTATGTCGACAAAGGCCGCGAGCCGAGCCTGATCCTTTCGGGACTCGACTCTTTCTACCAGAAGGTTTCGATCCTTTCTTATCCGCTGCTGCGGGTCACGGCGGGCGGGTTCCTGCTTGCTCATGGCGTGCCGAAGCTGATGAACGGAGCTCCGGCGCTGACCGGCTTCTTGGCGCGGATCGGGTTCACGCCGCCGCTCTTCTGGGCCTGGGTGTTGATCCTGCTCGAGACGGTCGGCGCTCTTTGCATCGTCTTCGGTCTATTCACGCGGCTCGTAGCGGCGCTGCTCTTCATCGAGTTCATCGTCATCGTTTGGGTGCACGGGCCGCGTGGGTTCTCCGCCGGCGCGAACGGCTGGGAATATCCGGCATTCTGGGGGCTGGTGTTCGTCGCGATCCTGCTGCGCGGCGGGGGACCGTTTTCGCTCGACCGCAAGTTCGGGCGGGAGTTCTAAGCGAACCCTGTATCACCTCTCCCCGTCGGGGAGAGGGAGCGAGCGCGATCACATCCCGCCATAGAGCCAGGCGATGCCCTCGTAGGCGTCCTCGGGCGTGCGGCTGCCTAGCATCTGGTTCCGAAGCTCCGCGGTGACGCCGCGCGCGTGATAGAACTCGCCATAGACGCGCGCCATGATCTGGACGCGGCCGGTGCGCAGATAACGCTGTTCCTGATAGGCGCGGAATGCGGCCGGCAGATCGCCGGACTGCGCGGCCACCTTCTCCGCGAGCCAATAGGCGTCCTCGGTCGCCATGCAGGCACCCTGGGCAAGATATTGCAGCATCGGGTGCGCGGCATCGCCGAGCAGCGTCACGCTCCCGTTCGACCATTCCTTGATCGGCTCGCGGTCGCACAGCACCCACATGCGCCAGGTCTCGATGCGCTCAAGCATGCGCAATACCTCGGGCCGCTGGCCCTTGAAATGCGTCCATAGCTCGGAGGCGTCGGCTTCCGCGTTCCAGCCCTCGACGTAGCGATCGGAATGGAACACGGCGACGAGGTTATAGAGCTCGCCGCGGCGGAGCGGATAATGCACGAAGTGCGTGCGCGGCCCGGCCCAGAGCACCACGTCCGGCGACCAAAGATCGTCCGGCACTTCGTTCCGCTTCAGCACCGCGCGATAGGCGATGTGGCCTGAGACGCGAGGGGGCCCGTCGCCCACGATCTTCTCGCGCGCCAGCGACCACATGCCGTCGCAGCCGATGAGCGCGCGGCCCTTGATGGTCTTGCGTGAGCTCGTATCCGGGCCTTCAAGCGCCACCTCCACAAGCCCGCTGTCCTCGACGAAATCGACGACGCGGGTACCCGGCTCAAGATAGATGAGGTCGCTCTCGCGCGCCGCGTCGAGGAACGCCCTGTGCAGATCGTGCCGGTGGGTCACGGCATAGGGCTCGCCGAACTTGGCGAAGAACGCGTTGCCGAGTGGGATGCGCGTGACACTCTCGCCGCTCAGCGCGCAGCGCATTTCCTGCGCCGCCGGCCGCCAAGCGTCGGCGAGCACCTGCTCCTTGAGGCCGAGCTTGTCGAGCACACGAAAGACATTAGGGCCGAGCTGGATGCCGGCGCCGACCTCGCGGAACTCGGTCGACTGTTCGAGCACGCGCACGGGAAAGCCCTTCCGCGCCAGCGCAAGGGCGGCGGCGAGCCCGCCGATGCCGCCGCCGGCGATGAGGAAGGGCAATTCGTCCCGCCGTTTCATTCGCGGTTTCCTTAGGCGATGCATATACCACGCGGGCAGTGCCGGTGATCGCCGGCTAGTGCGCCGCCAAGGGCTCCGCGCTCGCGGCGTCGAGCACGCGCAGCTCCATGCGCTCGGTGCCCTGCCAGGAATTGAGCATGAGCGAGCCCGCCACGTGCAGGGTCCGCCCGCGCGCGGCGAGCAGCGCGTCGCCGAGCGGGCGGCCGAGCGCACGGAACGCGATGGCGCCGATCGTGCGGCCATCGCCGGCGCGCAGCCGCAAGCGTACGTGCTTGTCCCCGGCCGGATCGGCGAACGCGACCTGATGCGACGGCAGCGCGAACACGGGCTCGGGATTGCCGCTGCCATAGGGCCCGGCGCGCTCGAGCAGTTCCTTCAGCTCGGGCGTCGCGGCGCCGGCGGTGAGCGCGCCGTCGATCTCGAGCCAATCGACGTGGCGCGCAGCCTCGACCGGCGTGCTGAGCGCCTCCTCCAGAAATGCGCGCAGGTCCTTGAGGCGATCGCGGGCGACCGTGAGCCCTGCGGCCATCGCATGGCCGCCACCCTTGAGCAGAAGGCCCCGCTCGACCGCGGCGCGCACCGCGTGGCCGATGTCGACGCCTGCGATCGAGCGGCCGGAGCCGGTGCCGCTGTCGCCGAGCATGGCGATGGCGAAGGCCGGCCGGCCGAAGCGCTCCTTGAGCCGCGCGGCCACCAGGCCCACGACGCCCGGGTGCCAGCCGTCTTTGGAGGCGATCACCACCGCGCCGCGCTCCTCGAGCCCGAGCGCGGCGAGCGCCTCGGCCTCAGCCTCCTCGAGGGTCGCCTGCTCCACGGCCTGGCGCTCGCGATTGAGACGATCGAGCTCGGCCGCGATCTTCGCCGCTTCCGCGGCATCCTCGGTGACCAGCAATCGAGTGCCGAGCGTGGCGTCGCCGATCCGGCCGCCGGCATTGATGCGGGGCCCGAGCAGGAAACCGAGATGCCAGGGCGCGGGCGGGCCCTCCAGGCGCGCGGCGTCCATGAGCGCGCGCAAGCCCACATTCTCGCGCTTGCGCATGGCGAGGAGGCCTTTGGTCACATAGGCGCGGTTCAGGCCCACGAGCGGCACCACGTCGGCGACGGTGCCGAGCGCCACGAGGTCGAGCAGGTTCAGGAGATCCGGCTCCGGCCGCGCTTCGGACCAGAAGCCGCGACGGCGCAGCTCGCGCAGGAGCGCCACCGCCACGATGAAGACGAGGCCCACGGCCGCGAGATGGCCGAGCCCGGAAAGATCGTCCTGCCGGTTCGGATTGACGATGGCGCGGGCCGGCGGCAGGCGCTCGGGCGCCTGGTGGTGGTCGATCACGATCACGTCGAAGCCAAGCCTCCTCGCCTCTTCGAGCGCTTCGGCGCTGCTGGTGCCGCAGTCCACGGTGACCAGCAAAGTGGCGCGGTCGGCGAGCGTGCGCACCGCCTCCGGGTTCGGGCCGTAGCCCTCGAACAGGCGGTCGGGAATGTGGAAGACCGGTTCGATCCCGCACGCGCGGAGCACGCGTACGAGCAGCGCGGTCGAGGTGGCGCCGTCCACGTCGTAGTCGCCGAAGATCGCGATTGCCTCCGAGCGCTCGACCGCGTGCGCGAGCCGCGCGGCCGCCGCCGGCATGTCGGTGAGGAGGTCCGGGTCGGGCAGGAGCCGCTTCAGCGAGGGATCGAGATAGGCCTCGGCGTCGTCGAGCGTGACCCCGCGGCCCGCCAGCACGCGGGCGAGCAGCTCAGGCATGCCGCGGCGCTGGGCCAGCGCGAGCGCGGCCTGATTGCCGCGCACATCCAGCCGGTCGCGCCACCCGCGGCCGGAGGCCGAGCGCGCGACGCCGAGGAACGCTCGTTCAGGGGGATGAATCGGGTGCGGCGCGGTCACCGCGGCCTCGCGTGCGAAGTTCTTAAAGGTCAGAAGATCTTGCGATATTGAATGAACCCGGAACGCTCCGCCAGCTTATCGTAGAGAGCGCGCGCGGTCGCGTTCTCTTCTCGGGTCAGCCAATAGACGCGGCTGGCGCCCGCCTCGCGGGCCCGAACATAGACCGCCTCGATCAAGGCGCGGCCGAGTCCGCGGCCCCGCGCCGCCTCGGCCACGAACAAGTCCTGGAGATAACAATAGTTTCCGATCGTCCACATCGAGCGGTGAAAAAGATAGTGGACGATCCCGACGAGCTCTCCGTCCACATAGGCGCCCAGCACGAACATCGGCTCGTTCGGATCGTGCAGCCGCCGCCAAGCCGTGTCGGTCGCGGCGTCCGGAACTTTCGCTTCATAGAAGGCAAGATAGCCCTGCCACAAGGGCTCCCAGGCCGCGCGCTCGCTCGCGCCGACCGGCTTGATCGTTACCGAGCCCATGGCGCGCCGCAGCTCAATCCAAGTGGAACTTCTCGAGCTGCCGGTGCTCGGCGTCGATCCAGCGCACGGTGCCGGTGACCGAGCGCATCACCACGGTGTGGGTATAGATGCGGTCCTTGGCGAAGCGCACGCCGCGCAGCATGGAGCCGTCGGTGACGCCGGTCGCGGCGAACAGGCAGTCGCCGCGCACCATCTCCTTGACGTCGTATTTCTTGCGCGGGTCCTTGACGCCCATCTTCTTCGCGCGCTCGCGCTTCTCTTCGGTGTCGAGCACGAGCCGGCCTTGCATCTGGCCGCCGATGCAGCGCAGCGCCGCGGCCGCGAGCACGCCCTCGGGCGCGCCGCCAATGCCGACATAGATGTCGATCCCGGTCACGGCCGGGTCGGCGGTGTGGATCACGCCGGCGACGTCGCCATCGGTGATCAGCCGCACCGCGGCGCCGGCCTTGCGCACGGCCACAATCAGGTCGGCGTGGCGCGGCCGATCGAGGATCAGC